>CAYLME010000021.1:0-31048 GCA_964384585.1 uncultured Gemmatimonadaceae bacterium
CTCCTGGAGGCCCATCTGCGTGTCGTCGCCCGGGCGCCCGCCGCCGCTGCCGGCATTGCGACGCGCGTTCGCGGCACTGGCCCGCCGCTCCAGCTCGCTCGTCGACTGCTGCAGCGATTGCGCGCTCTGCGCGAGCTCGGCCGCATCGCGCACGGCTTCCTCGGCCTGCCGTCCCGCCTCATCGCGCAACGCGCTGCGACCGGGCAGCCACAGTGCGTACACGGAGCTTTCGCCCACCTGGCGGCGCGGCGAGTTGTCCGTCACCCGCAGCATGTACTTCAACGTGTCGCCCGGCAGCAGGCCGCGCTCGGTGGCATCGAGCACGCCGCGCAGCAGTGCACGATCGCCCGCGGCCAGATCGATTGCCTGCTCGACGGCCGGGTCGCGCTCGCCGCGCGAGCTCACGCGCCAGCTGACGAGCGTTGCCGAGACCAGACCGTAGTCGTCGCGTGCCTCCCCTGCGATCAGCTGGCGCAGGTCGGGCGCGATCACCGTGTCCGTGCCGGGGAACGTGACGATTGCCTGCGGCAGCGCATCATTGATGAGCGTCAGCTCGAGTGGCGCGGGATCGAGAGCGGGTGCACTACCACCCGCGTCGCGGAGCGTCCACTGGTAGATGCCGCTGCGGGTGGGCACGATACGACCGCTGAACGCGCCGTCGGCAACGTTCAGCGTAAACGAGGCATCGGCGCTTTCGAGCAGTGCAGCGCCGAGCGTGCGCGTCGCGCGACCGCTCACGACGATCTCGGTGCCTTCCTCGATCTCGAGCGGCGGAACGTCCGTCTGGTAGCGCTCGACGCCGCGCCCGACATGCGCGGGCGGACGTACCTCGACGACCAGGTCCGCGACAAGCATCGGATCGACGGGCGTGATCGTGTACCGCTCGGAGCGTGCACCGTCCGGCGTCGTCACCCAGTAGGTGGTCACCGTCTCGACGCGCGGGATCAGCATCGCCGCACTGTCGCGAACCACCTCGAGCGTGCGCTGTCGCGGGACATCGCCCTGCGCGCGCCATGCGACGGACGCCGCCGCGCGTCCCGGGGCGCGCACACGCACTTCGAAATCGCTGCCGCGCGGGACCTCGCTGCTGCCGGGCTCGACGATGATCTCAGGCAGAGGAGGCGGCGAGAGGTGCGCGACGGGATGCAGCATGGGCGTCCAGCTCGCGGCCGAGCGCTCGGGTGCGACGAAGCCGAGTACTGCAACGAGCAGCACGAGCGCACCCAGCGTCGAGAGCGCCAGCGTGCGCCGCCGCCGTGCCTGCTCGCCGAGCCTGCCTTCGAGATCGCGCGCGTTCCGTCCCACGAGCTGCGGCGCGAGGCGCGCGCCGGCACGACGGATCAGCGCGTCGGACGTGCCGGGCGGCGTCGCATGCTCGAGCTCGAGCAGTGTGCGCAACTCGCCCGGCGGCAGGCCGAGCCGTTCTTCCGTGTCCGCCGCGACGCGCGGCGAGTCCAGCGGCTCGAGCCAGCGACGAACGGCGGCATACGCGGCAGAACCCGCGAGCAGTGCGGCACCGATCTCCAGCATCAGCGGTGCGACACTCGGCGCGCTCCAGCCGGCCCAGCTTCCGAGTGCCCAGGCAACCAGCAATGCCGCGGGAATCGCGGCAACGACACCGGCCGCGATCGCGACCACGACCGCGCCGCGGATGCGACGGCGCGTCGCCTCGACGATGCTACGGAGATCGGGTGCGGGTGTCATGATACCACCTGCGCGAGTGCATAGACGAAGAGGTTGACGCCCATTCGGAACGCCGCCTCACGAATCTCGGGCGGATCGTTGTGCCGGTCAGCATCTTCCCAGCCGTTGCCCAGGTCCGTCTCGTAGCTGTAGAAGACGACGAGCCGTCCTTCATGAAAGATACCGAACGCCTGCGCCGGTTTGCCGTCGTGCAGGTGGATCTTCGGCATGCCGCGCGGAAAGTCGTAGAACGAGTGGAACACCGGGTGATCCGCCGGGATCTCCGCCAGCTGATACTCCGGGAAGACGCGCCGGATCTCGCGACGGAAGCTCTCGTCCATGCCGTAGTTGTCATCCGCGTGGAGGAACCCGCCGCTCGCCAGGTAGCGCCGCAGCAGGCGGACTTCTTCCTCGGTGAAACGGACGTTGCCGTGCCCGGTCAGATACAGGTACGGATAGGTCCAGAGGTCTGGAGACGTGAGCTGTGTCTGCGCCGGACGGGTGGCGACCGGCAGTCCGGTGCGCACGCCGATCTCGCGCAGCAGGTTCGGCAGGCCCGAGGGATTCGCGTACCAGTCGCCTCCACCGCCGTACTGCAGTTGGGCGATCGTCAGCACCGGTTCGGGCGCTGGACGTGCCGCAGCCGCAAGCGCAGCGATGATGACGACGGGCAGCAGCCGGATCACTCGGGCTCTTCCTCCTGCTCGGCGGCCTGGGCGAGCGTGATCGCATACGCGTCGTTACGCGCCAGGCCGGTCCGCTTCGCGACTTCCCGCGCGACCACGCTCGGCCGCCCGCCTGCTGCGAGCAGGCTGCGTGCGAGCGCAGCGACGTCCTCGGCGCTCACGCCGGTGCGCGGCGCGCCCCCCAGCACGACCACCACCTCGCCCCGAGGCTCCCCCGCTTCCTCGTAGTAGGCGACCGCGTCGGCAAGGGTTCCGCGCACGAACGTCTCGTGGAGCTTCGTCAGCTCGCGGGCGACCACGACTGCACGCTCCCCACCGCAACGGGAGGCAAGGTCGCGCAGCAGCCGCAGCAGCCGCGCGGGGCTCTCGTACATCACCGCCGTGTGTGGCAGGGCGGCCAGATCGTCCAGCAGAACCGTGCGCTCACCACCCGCGCGCGGCACGAATCCGTAGAAGGTGAACGGCACTGCAGGCAGACCCGCACCGACGAGTGCCGCCAGCAGGGCCGACGCGCCGGGAATCGGTACGACCCTGTGACCGGCGTCCAGCACGCGTCGCACGATGCGCTCGCCCGGATCCGAGAGCAGCGGCGTTCCGGCGTCCGACACGAGCGCGAGCGTCTCGCCGGCATCGAGCCATGCCGTCACCTGCGCGGCGCGCGCCGCCTCGTTGTGCTCGTGTGCGGAGATCAGCGGGGTCTCGATGCCATAGTGCCGCAGCAGGACCGCCGTGCGCCGTGTATCCTCCGCCAGCACGCGATCCGCCTCGCGGAGAACCTCCAGCGCGCGGTGCGTGATATCGCCCAGATTGCCGATCGGTGTGCTCACAATATATAGAACTGACATCGACTTACGGTAGGCCTCCGGGCACGGGTACAGAAAGCGGGGCGGCGGTCGCAACCGCCGCCCCGCCACCTGCGGGTGCAGGAAAACGCCTAGAGGTGCTCCTGCAGCTTTCGCTCGAGGTACTGCTTCGGCACGGCGCCGACCACCGTATCGACGTGCTTGCCGTCCTTGAAGAACAGGATACTCGGAATCGAGCGGATATTGTACTTCATCGCCGTCTGCTGGTTCGCGTCCACGTCCAGCTTGGCGACCTTCACCTTGTCGCTGTACTCCGTAGCCAGCTGCTCCATGACCGGCGCCACCATGCGGCACGGGCCACACCATGCGGCCCAGAAGTCCACGATCGTGAGGCCTTCGCCCTGCTCGACTTCGCTCCCGAAATCGCTGTCCGAGACTGTGACCGGACCGCCATTACCCGCCATTACGCATCTCCTCTTCTGCCCCGCGCGCATGGCCGTGACTCTGCGCGCGTGTTAGCTTGGCGCTCCGCAACGGGTTGCAAGAAACCGGCCGGGGAGCGGACCGTGGAACGTGTGCTGGACCATGTCGCGATCGCTGTTCCATCGATCGACGACGTTCTTCCTCAATACGAAACCCTGCTGGGCGCTCGCGGTTCCCTGCCCGAGACCGTCGAGTCGCAAGGTGTCCGGGTCGTGTTCATCGGCAGCGGCCCGGCGACGATCGAACTGCTCGAGCCGTTGCGCCCGGACTCACCCGTCGCGCGCTTCCTCGAGAAGCGTGGGCCGGGGCTGCATCACATCGCCTACCGTGTGCCCGACATAGACGCCGCCCTGGCTGCGCAGGTCGCTGCGGGCATCAGAGCGATCGACCTGGTCCCGCGCCGCGGCGCGCATGACCGCCGCATCGCGTTCCTGCATCCGCAGAGCTTTGCGGGCGTGCTCGTCGAACTCGTCGAGGTCCCTGCCGCCGGCTGAGCGCAACCGCGCTACACTCCCTCGAACGGTCCTCCGCGTCCGCGCTCAGCGCAGGTTCGTGATCCGCTCGACGGCGATCTGCTCGATCAGCCAGGTCCGGTCGCTGCTGTAGACGAGCGTGAATGGCACGACCGTCGAGCGTCCATCGGGCAGTACGATGCGCACGAGCAGCTGTGTCGCGACATCACGGCGCCCCGGCACGATCTGCTCGCCTTCGAGCGAGTAGTCGTCGTGGCGCAGAATGGATGCGAGCGCGAACATCCGGTCATCGACCTGCTTGCGCGTGTCACGCTTGGTGATCGACCCGTCGATGGTACCGAACAGGCGGGCCATCGTGTCGAGGTCGTTCGCGTTGGCCGCGCGCAGGAACTGTTCGACGACGAGCGCAGGAGCCACGCTCGAGCCTGGTCCGCTCGGCGCGGGCGCTGGCGTGGAGCTGCACGCGGCCACGGCGGCCGTGAGCATCAGGGCGAGTGCAGTGCGTCGCAGCATTCGATTCCGCCTGTCCGTGAGGGCACGCGGAAAGGTCTGAGCCCGCCCCTGCACTGTCAAGCCGTCGGCAGCTCCGCCGCCACGTCCGGCCCGAACTGGAGCTGGCCCGCCTCGACGTCACCCACGAGTACGTCGCCGGCCGAGAATTCGCCTTCGAGCAGGCGCACGGCGAGCGGATTCTGCACCAGGCGCTGGATCGCGCGCTTGAGCGGACGCGCGCCGAACGCCGGGTCGTAACCCTCGTGCGCGATGAAATCGATGGCGTCCTCGGTGAAGCGCACGGTGATGCCGCGCTCCGCGAGCATGTCCCGGACGCGCTCGAGCTGCAACCCGACGATCACGCGCAGCTGCTCGGTACCGAGTGGACGGAACACGATGATGTCATCGACACGGTTCAGGAACTCGGGCCTGAAGTGACGCCGCAGCTCCGTCATCACGATGCGCTCCGTCTCGGACCAGTCGCCGCCGCTGCGTTCCAGGATTGCGTGGCTGCCGATGTTGGACGTCATGATGACGACCGTGTTGCGGAAATCGACCGTACGTCCCTGCGAGTCGGTCAAGCGTCCGTCATCCAGGATCTGCAGGAACACGTTGAAGACGTCCGCGTGCGCCTTCTCGATCTCGTCGAAGAGGATCACGCTGTACGGACGGCGCCGCACCTTCTCGGTCAGCTGGCCGCCCTCTTCGTAGCCGACGTATCCGGGCGGTGCGCCGATGAGTCGCGCGACGGCGTGGCGCTCCATGTACTCGGACATGTCGATCCGCACCATCGCCTCTTCGTCGTCGAACAGGAACTCCGCGAGCGCGCGCGCCGTCTCCGTCTTGCCGACGCCGGTAGGGCCGAGGAAGATGAAGCTGCCGATCGGCCGGTTCGGGTCCTGCAGCCCGGCACGGCTGCGACGCACCGCGTCCGCCACCGCTGCGACCGCTTCGGGCTGACCGACCACGCGCGATGCGAGCACCTCGTCCAGATGCAGCAGGCGCTCCTTCTCGGACTCCATCATCCGCGTGACAGGCACACCCGTCCAGCGTGAGACGACCTCGGCGACGTCCTCGGCATCGACTTCTTCCTTCAGGAACTTGCCCTCGCTCTGCAGTTCGCCGAGACGCGCCTCTGCGTCGAGAAGGTCCTGCTCCGTCTTCGGAATCTCGCCGTACTGAATCTCTGCAGCGCGCGCGAGATCCGCGCTCCGCTGTGCACGCTCGGCTTCGACCTTGAGATCGTCGATACGCTCTTTCAGCTCACGGATCCGCTGGCTCTGCTCCTTCTCCGAGTGCCAGCGTGCCTTCATCCCGCTCACGCGCTCGCGCAGCCCGGCCAGGTCCTGCTCGATGCGCTCGCGCCTCTCGACCGCGCCCTTCTCCGCCTCGCCCTCGAGCGCAGTCCGCTCGATGTCGAGCTGCATGATGCGACGCTCCACCTCGTCGATCTCCTGCGGCATCGAGTCGATCTCGATGCGCAGCCGCGACGCGGCCTCGTCCACCAGGTCGATCGCCTTGTCAGGCAGGAAGCGCCCGCCGATGTAGCGATCGGACAGGCGCACAGCGGCGACCAGCGCACCGTCGGTGATCCGCACGCCGTGATGCACCTCGTAGCGCTCCTTCAAACCGCGCAGGATGGCGATCGCGTCCTGCACACTCGGCTCACCCACGTAGACGGGCTGGAAGCGTCGCTCGAGCGCAGCATCCTTCTCGATGTTCTCGCGGTACTCGTCGAGCGTCGTTGCACCGACCACACGCAGCTCGCCACGCGCGAGCGCGGGCTTCAGCATGTTGCCCGCGTCCATTGCACCCTCGGCCTTGCCCGCACCGACCAGGGTGTGCAGTTCATCGATGAAGACGACGTAGCGGCCTTCCGCTTCGGTCAGCTCCTTGAGCACCGCCTTGAGCCGCTCCTCGAACTCGCCGCGGAACTTCGCGCCGGCAATCAGCGCAGCGAGATCGAGCTGTACGAGTCGCTTCTCACGCAGTGATTCCGGTACGTCCCCGCTTACGATGCGCTGCGCGAGACCCTCCACGATCGCCGTCTTGCCGACGCCCGGCTCGCCAATCAGCACCGGGTTGTTCTTCGTGCGACGACTCAGCACCTGCACTACGCGACGGATCTCCTCGTCACGACCGATGACGGGGTCGAGCTTGCCGCGGCGTGCAACCTCCGTCAGGTCACGCGTAAAGCGCTCGAGTGCGCGATACTTCTGTTCCGGCTCCTGGTCAGTCACGTTGTGCGGACCGCGCACTGCCTCGAGCGCTTCGCGCAGCGATTCCACTGTCGCGCCCTGCTCCTGCAGCAGCTCGCGCGTGGTCGAGCCCTTCTTCTCCGCCAGCGCGAGCAGCAGGTGTTCGGTGGAGACGTACTCGTCCCGCAGCGTACGCGCGGCCTGCTCCGCAACGTCGAAAATCTGATTCAGTTCGCGACTGACGGTGGGCTGCGAGCCGCCCGACTGCTTCGGCAGGCGCTCGATGCGTGCGCTCAGCGACTCGCGCAGCCGCGCCACGCTCACGCCGACCTTCTGGAGGATCGGCACGACGATCGACTCCTCCTGTCCGAGCAGCGCGCTCAACAGGTGGAGATCCTCGATTGCCGGATTGCCGCGACGCTGCGCGTCCTGCGCAGCCGCCTGTATCGATTCCGCCGCCTTGACGGTCAACCGGTCCGGATTCAACACACCCCACCTCTCATCGGGAGACACCCGCCAGGGGGGCAAGCGGCATGCCCCGTCCCGCTGCCGAATCGGCAGCAGAACGGGGCATTTTCACACGGGCGCCGGCCGTTCGCGCAGGTTTACAGCTGAGGCCCGAGCAGCAGCGCGTTGGTGAATGGCTGGAACGTGCCGTACCAGAAATGTCGGAAAAGCGGATCATCGGCGAACAGGATGATGTTGCCGCTGCCGACACCACGGTTCGCGATCCAGCTGGCGTTGGACAGGCGCTGCAGATTCCGCTCGCTGATCACGCCACTCACCTTCTGCAGGTCCGCCGGGAAGTATGCCGCGGTTTCGAAGTCTTCGGTCGGTTCGAAGACGGAGCCGCCGCCGTGCAGGACATACAGCCACCCATCGCTGGTGCCGACGCCGAAGCCCAGCGGGTGATCCCGGTCGACGCGCGCGCGCACGATCGTGCCGGGCACGCCTTCCTCGAAGTCTTCGAGCTCGCGCGCCTGGCGGCCACGCAGTGCGCGCTCGATGCGGGACTCCTCGGGATGCTCGGGTGCACTGCGTGTTTCGATGCCTGCGATCGGTGCTGCGATGGAACGCGCCGCTGAGCCGACAGCAATGAGTGTCCCGCCTCCACGCACGAACGCCTCGAGTGCCTTCCTCCCGTCCTCGTTTACCGCGCTGCCGCCGGCATCAGGCAGAACGATCACGTCCCAGTCCCGCAGGGTGATGTTGCTCACGCGCCTGACGTCGATCACGTCGTAGTCGAGACCGAGCGTCTGATCGAGGAAGAACCAGTGGGCGCCTGCCGACGTTGCGTAGATGCCCTCGCCCATGAGCAGCGCGATGCGGGGTGCGCGCACCGTGTACGCGCTGCCCGTGCCCAGGTCCGGTCCCGCTGTGGTTCGGCCCGACGTCACCGGAATCGCCGAGGCGGGCAGCTGCGCACGCGCGATGCGGACGTCGAACGAGTCCGCACCCATCCGTGGCAGGAAGATCGCGCCGGGCGCCAGCTCGCGGCCGGCGATTGTGATTGGCTCCTCGATCACTCGCGCGACACCACCGTCCCGCAGGTAGCGCGTCACCGGCTGCCAGCTCTCGAAGGACGCGGGCAGCACCCAGCCGTACGACGCCGCCGACTCTCCGGCCGACGCCAGTGTGCCCGTCGGCGCGGGCGTCCATCCCGCGTCCGGCGTCGCGCGTGTACTGTGTGCTTCCACGCCGTACGCGAACGGAAGCGACCACGCACTGACGTCATAGGAGTACGTTGCATCGAGCGTGACTTCCGGCTGCAGCAGCGTCACGGCGAGAAGGCCGCGCGGCTGGCGCGCACGAACCCGCCATGTGCCGGCCGGGAACTCACGTCGCGTCGCGAAGCCGGTGTGCGGCTCCGTGCTCGCACGGAACGCGCGGCCCGCACGCTCGACCTCGATGCCCTGCGCGCGCAGCAGAGCGACCAGCGCGTCCGCACGGCCGGCACCGTCATCGACCAGCAGGACGTCGGACCGGTCGCGCCCGACGTTGCGGTGGAACTCGGCGTAGTCGCCCAGGAGTGTGCTCTTGCCGAATGCCGCGGTGCGCAGTGTCGCCTGGCCGCTCGTGCGATGCTGCTCTGCGCGGTGCCGCAGCGTCAGCATCGTACCGTCATTGCGCTCGTAGACGAGGCCGGCGCGACCGCTGCCTGCCTGCTCGTATGTCATGCCGATCGAACCGAGCAGCGACGGCCAGCTGTCGCTGTAGCCCGGATAGAACAGGTCATAGGATTCGGCGGTGAAATACTGCCAGCCGTGGAGATCGAACGCCGACGCGTTCGCGGCACCGAAGCGCTCGCCCCACGCCAGCACGTGCGGCGGGTAGTTCGGGTTGATCGGCGCTGCAGCCGGAAAGAAGAAGTAGGTCGCTTCCGGACTCATCTCGTGGAAGTCGACGTGCACCTGCGGATTCCAGCGAGACCACGTGACCAGGCGCATGCGCGTTTCCTGCTGCGTCAGCCACGCCCAGTCGCGGTTCAGGTCGAAGAGATAGTGGTTGAACCGGCCGCCCGGCCACGGCTCGCCGTGCTCGCGCGCCACCGGATCCGGGTTCGGCACTGCGCCGCGCGCCTGGCGGTACCACTGCACGTAGCGTTCGCGACCATCCGGGTTCACCGCCGGCTCGAACACGACGACGAGCGAATCGAGCACGCCCTGCACTTCGGATGCACCGCGCAACAGGTCCCACATCGTGTACAACGCCGCCTCGCTCGACGACGCCTCGTTGCCGTGCACGCCGTACGAGAAGTACACGACGGCGGGGTTCGTCGCGGCGATCTGGCGGGCACGCTCAGCGCTCGTCTCGATGCGCGCCAGCTCGGCGTTCGCGGCGAGGATGCCATCGAGGCGCGAGAGGTAGTCCGGCCGCGCGACCACAACCTGAACCAGCGGCCTGCCTTCGACCGATTCGCCGTATCGCTCGACGCGGACCCGCTCCGGCGACGCGACCGCGATCGCGTCCACGTATCGCAGAATGGAAGCGTGGTCGGTGAAATGCTCGCCGAGCTCGTATCCGAGCACATCGGCGGGAGACGGTGCCTGCTGCGCGGCGGCCGGCCCCGCGAGCGCCAGGGCCGTCGCCACCATCGTCAGTGTAATGGTTCGCATGCGTCGTTCGTTCCTGCGGTGATGGGAGTGCCGCAACGTACCCGTTGCGCGGTCGCTTGACAACGCGCGCTCGCGGCGCAGACCTTGTCCGCCCCTGCTGACACCGGAGCCCGTGATTCCACAACGTCTGCTGCGCCCGCTGCTCGTGCTGCTGTCCGTCGTGCCGCCGCTCCTGCTGGGCGCGTGCGGCCGCGGCGACCGGGCGCCCATGTCCGACGACACGTTCGTCCGGGTCATGGTGGACCTGCGCCGGGCCGCGGCCGTCACGAGTTCCGACACGAGCGGCTTCGTGATCATGCGCGACAGCATCCTCGCCGCGGCGGGCGTCAGCGATTCCGCGCTCTACGCGTGGATCAACGCCACCTCGAGCGATCCGGAGCGAATCGGCCGCGTTTTCCGGGAAATCCGCGATTCGATGCGGGTGCAGCCCGACACGGTTCCGCAGTGAGCGGCGAGGCCTCGGCTGGCTCGGAGATTGCACCTTTCGACGACACCGGCAACCTGAGGCCAGGATGATGGAACTGCGGCATACGAGTGGGGAATGTACCGGCAACTGGCGGCTGCTCGGTACCGGCCGCCAGCGCGTCATCCGGTGCGACCTCTGTGATGCCGAGCATGCGGCCAGCGCTGAGAACCGGCTGGCGGCCATCGACGAGAACTACGCCGGCATCTACCTGCGCCGGCTCGCCGCGGAGGGCGCGGCGCTCGACCCGCCGGGACCGGGCAGCCGCTGACTCCGGACGTGGCAGGACCGCAGTTCTCCGTCTACTCCCACTCGATCGTTGCGGGCGGCTTCGAGCTGACGTCGTAGCAGACGCGGTTCACGCCCGTCACCTCATTGATGATCCGGTTCGAGATCCGCCCGAGCACGTCATAGGGAAACGGGTACCAGTCGGCGGTCATTCCGTCGCGACTGGTCACGGCACGCAGCGCGATCACGTTCTCGTACGTGCGCGCATCCCCCATCACACCGACGCTGTGCACCGGCAGCAGCACGGCGAACGCCTGCCAGATGTCGTCGTACAGACCGGCGGCGCGGATCTCCTCGAGGTAGATCGCGTCGGCCTCGCGCAGCACGTCCAGCCGACTCCTGTTCGCCGGACCGAGCACGCGGATCGCGAGACCGGGCCCCGGGAACGGATGCCGGCCGACCAGCTCCTCCGGCAGACCGAGTTCGCGACCGACGTTGCGCACTTCGTCCTTGAACAGCTCGCGCAACGGCTCGACCAGCTCGAACGTCATGTCCTCCGGCAGGCCGCCCACGTTGTGGTGCGTCTTGATCACGGCTGACGGCCCCTTCACCGACTGCGACTCGATCACGTCCGGATAGAGCGTACCCTGGACCAGGAAGCGTGCATCGCCTGCGTCGCGCGCCCCGCGCTCGAACACGCGGATGAACGTCTCGCCGATCCGCTTGCGCTTCTGCTCGGGCTCTTCGATGCCCTCGAGCTTCGACAGGAACTCCTGCGATGCATCCACGACCACGAGCTTCGCACCGAGATGCTGGCGGAACGTACGCTCGACGCTTTCGCGCTCGCCCTTCCGCAGCAGCCCGTTGTCGACGAAGATGCACGTCAGCTGATCGCCGATCGCCTTGTGCACGAGCGCGGCCGCGACACTCGAGTCGACGCCACCGCTCAGGCCGCAGATCACCTGCCCCTCACCGACCTGTGCGCGGATGCGGTCGATCGATTCGTCGATGAATGAACCGGGCGTCCAGGTCGGCTCACAGCCGCAGATATCGAACGCGAAGTTCGAGATGATCTCATCGCCGCGCGGCGTGTGCGCAACCTCCGGGTGGAACTGCACGCCGAACACCGGCGCGCCCTCGGCCCGGAACGCGGCAACCGGCAGATCGGACGTGGCCGCGAGTGTGCGGAAGCCGGCGGGTGCGCTGTCCACGTGATCGCCGTGGCTCGCCCAGACCGTGATCGGCTCGCCGGCCTGGAAGCCGTCGAACAGGTCGTCAGGCTCGGTGACGACGAGCTGCGCGCGACCGTACTCCCGCTTGCCGGCGACGACTGATGCGCCGCTCGCCTGGGCGATCAGCTGCATGCCGTAGCAGATGCCGAGCACGGGCACGCCGATCTCGAGCAGCTGCTCGTCCAGCTTCGGCACATCGACGTCATACACGGACGACGGCCCACCCGACAGGATGATGCCCTTGGGCTGCCACTCCCGGACGAACGCGATCGAGACCGTGGGCGGGTGGATCTCGCAGTACACGCGCTCTTCGCGGATGCGCCGCGCGATCAGCTGCGTGAATTGCGAGCCGTAGTCGAGAATCAGGATGCGGTTCTGCGTATCCATTTCAGTCAGTCCTGGTCGAGCAGTTCGACCTCGCCCCTCACGAGATCGTCGAGCGTCTCGCGCGGCCGGATCAAGCGGTGCGTGTCGCCCTGCACGAGCACTTCTGCCGGGCGTGTGCGTGCGTTGTACGTCGATGCCATGGAGAATCCGTAGGCGCCCGTTGTTCCGATCACGATGAGCTCGCCCGGCTCTGGCATCTCGATGCCACGATCGAGGGCCAGGAAGTCACCGCTCTCACAGATCGGCCCGACCACATCCACGACGCGTGTCCTGCGCGCGGCGTGCAGCTGTGCGGGCTGAACACGATGATAGCTCGAGTAGTGACTCGGCCGAAGCAGGTCGTTCATGCCAGCGTCCGTGATCACGAACGTCTTGCCGCCCATCTCCTTCACGTAGACAACGCGTGCCAGCAGCACGCCCGCGGGTCCCACGATGAAGCGGCCGGGCTCGAGCAGCAGGCGCAGACCGGTCGGCTCGATGAGCGGACGCAGCACGTCAGCGAACGCGCTCGCCGGTGGGGTGCTCTCCTCGTCGTAGCTGATGCCGAAGCCGCCGCCCACGTCGATGAACTCGAGCTCGATGCCATCCGTGTGCAGCAGGTCCACCAGATCGAGGATGCGCTGGACCGACAACCGGTACGGCTCCACGTCCACGATCTGGCTGCCGATGTGCGCGTCGATGCCGCGCACATGGATGCCCGGGAGCGATGCCGCGAGTCGGTACAACCCGCGCGCCTCCGTGTACGGGATCCCGAACTTGGTCTGTTTGTGGCCCGTGGACGTGTAATGGTGGGGCGTCTGTGTCTCGACGTCCGGATTGACACGCAGCGCTATCGGCGCACGCTTGCCGAGCGTCGCCGCGAGTTCGGCGAGCGAGCGCAGCTCGCCCTCGCTCTCGACGTTGAAGCTGTAGATGCCTGCATCGAGCGCCGCAGCGAGCTCCGTCACCGTCTTGCCGACGCCACTGAAGACGATGCGCTCTGCGGGCACGCCTGCGAGCTGGGCGCGATGCAGTTCCCCCGCACTGACGATGTCCGCGCCGGCGCCGAGCTCACGCAGCATCCGGAGCACCGACAGGTTGCCGTTCGCCTTGACGGAGTATGCGATCAGGCGGTCGAGCGGAGCGAACGCCTCGTCAAAAGCGCGGTAGCGCTGGGTGATCTCGGTTGCACTGTAGACGTAGAGCGGTGTGCCGTGCTCGACGACGAGCTGCTCGACCGCAACATCCTCGCAGTGCAGGTGACCGCTCCGGTACTGGAACGCGCTCGTCACGGCAGTCTCAGTATGCACGAGCCCAGACCGCTTCGTGCTGCGCCGTGCCACCGCACACGAGACAGGCTGCCGGCGCATCGGGCGAGCGGAACTCCGCGTCCGGCAGTACGCGGATCGTCGCCTTCGTGTCGTCCTTCACGCGCGTCTCGCATTCTGCCGAGCCGCACCAGCCAGCGAACACGAAGCCGCCGTCTCCCTCGATGATCTCGCGGAAGCGCGCGTAGTCCGTGACGCCCCTGTGCGTGTTTGCCTCGCGACGCGCGAGTGCACGCTCGAACAGCGCCTGCTGGTAGCGTGCGAGGCGCTCCGTGATCGCGGACGCGGCCTGCGACTCGGGCACGGCTTCCTTGCGCGGTATGCCGTCCAGCTCGAGCCGGGTCACCACCATCAGCTGCTGCGCATCCATGTCCTTCGGTCCGATCTCGACGCGCAGCGGTACACCCTTGCGCTCCCACTCGTAGAACTTGGGACCCGGCTTGAGCGTGTCGCGTGCGTCCACGTGGATGCGGACACCGGCCGCGCGCAGGCTCGCCGAGATCTCATCGGCCTTGGCGAGCACCCGCTCACGCTCCTCGTCCTTGCGGTAGATCGGCACGATGACCACCTGGATCGGCGCGAGCTTCGGCGGCATGACCATGCCGTGGTCGTCGCCATGCGTCATCACGAGGCCGCCGATCAGGCGCGTGGATACACCCCAGGAAGTGTTGTACGCGTACTCCTCCTGGCCACTCTCCGCCTGGAACTTGAGATCGAACTGCCGGGCGAAGTTCTGGCCGAGCATGTGCGAGGTGCCGGCCTGCAGCGCCTTGTTGTCCTGCATCAGCGCCTCGAGCGCATGTGTTCGTACCGCACCGGGAAAGCGCTCCGATTCCGTCTTCTGCCCGGTTAGCACGGGCATCGCCATCCAGTTCTCCATGAAGTCGCGGTACACGCCGAGCATGCGAACAGCCTCCTCCGTCGCCTCGTCTTCGGAGGCATGCGCGGTGTGTCCTTCCTGCCACAGGAACTCGGTCGTGCGCAGGAACAGCCGCGTGCGCATCTCCCAGCGCACCACGTTCGCCCACTGGTTGATCAGCAAGGGCAGGTCGCGGTAGCTCTGCACCCACTTCGCGAACATGTCGTAGATGATCGTCTCCGACGTGGGCCGCACGACCAGCGGTTCCTCGAGCTTCGATTCCGGGTCCGGGATCAGCTCGCCATCCGCGCCCTTCACCAGCCGCGTATGGGTGACGATCGCCATCTCCTTCGCGAAGCCCTCCACATGCTGCGCCTCGCGCGTGATGTAGCTCTGCGGAATGAACAACGGGAAATACGCGTTCTGATGGCCGGTCGCCTTGAACATCGCGTCGAGCGCATCGCGCATGTTTTCCCACAGTGTGTAACCGTAGGGACGGATGACCATGCACCCGCGCACCGGCGAATAGTCCGCCAGTTCCGCGCGCAGCACGATCTCGTTGTACCATGCGCTGAAGTCGTCCGCGCGTGCTGTCAGTCCCTTTTCCGCTGCCATCTCACTGTCCTCCGGAATCCGGTCCGCGCGCCGCGTCCCGGCTCTCGCGATATCGCTGTATCAAGAAGAGAATCATTGCAGGCACGATCACGAGTACGGAGAGCAGCAGCCAACGCTTCACGAAACCCATGCCCGGCAGGCGTACGAACAACGCGATCAGTGCGGCACCGCCCAGCGTGACGAACACCAACAGCGCGAACAGCCCCCAAGTGTAGACCTGCGCCTTGCGTATGATGCGACGTCGCGCTTCGGCTGCTTCGCGCTCCTTCTCGTTCATGCGCCTCTCTGGGTCAGCTCGCCTGCGAGCACGCGCTCGATCGGGACGCGCTCCTCGCCACCCGTCCCCATCGTTCGGACCACCGCCACGCCGGCCGCGACCTCGTCCGGTCCGAAGACCACGACGTGACGCGCACCACGCGCATCCGCATCCTTGAACTGCTTGCCGACACCGGTCGGTCGCAGTGCATACAGCACGCTGCGGCCGCCATGTCGCAGCGCGTGCGCCGCACGCAGCAGCAACTCCTGCTCGTTTTCCGTGACGGCGACGAGGTAAACGTCGACGCTCGGTGCCGTGTCCGGAAGCAGGTCGAGATCGCGCAACAGTTCGGTCAGCACGACATCGCCCATGCCGAAGCCGACGGCCGGAAGGTCCGCTCCGCTCACCGTGCCGAGCAGGCGATCGTAGCGGCCACCACCACAGATCGCACGCAGCTCTCCGCGCCGGTCGAAGATCTCGAATACGATTCCCGTGTAGTACGCGAGGCCCCGCACGATGGAAGCGTCATAGGCGACGAAGCTTCCGAACCCCATCGCATCGAGCCGCTGCTGGAACTGAGCGATGCGGTCGATTTCGGCGCCGACGCCTTCGACACTGCCGAACTCGGTGCGCAGCGCATCCAGGCTGCCGGCGCGGAACACGCGGAACACGCGCTCGATCGCGGCATCGTCGAGTCCCGCCTCATCGCGCAGCCGCGCACCGATCCGCTCGTCCGTGTCACGACCGAGCTTGTCCACCGCATTGTAGGCACGCGGCAGGTTGGCCTCGGTCACACCGATCTCGAGCAGCAGCCGTTCGAGCAGCCGCCTGTCGTTGTAACGTGCGACGATGTGCGATTCCGTCAGACCCAGGGCGCGCAACCCGTCGAGTGCGACCGCCAGGATCTCGGCGTCCGCGGCACTGTCCGCTTCGCCCAGCAGATCGACGTTCCACTGGAAGTGCTCGCGCAGCCGTCCGCGCTGCGTCCGCTCATAGCGGAACAACTGCGGCATCGAAAACCAGCGGATCGGCTTGCGCAGCCCGCCGGCGCGTGCACCGACCATCCGCGCCAGCGTCGGCGTCATCTCCGGACGCAGTGCCACCTCGCGGCCGCCCTTGTCCGTGAAATTGTAGAGTTGCCCGACGATCTCGTCACCGCTCTTGTCCGTATACAGCTCGAGTGCCTCGAGGGGAGGGCCATCGTACTCCTCGAAGCCGTAGCGATGCGCGACTTCGCGCCAGGTGCTCGTGATGTGCGCGCGGACGGCGAATTCGGCTGGGTAGAAGTCCCGGAAGCCCGGCAGGCTCGTATACGTCGGCATTGGCGCGAATCTAGACGACGAACGAAGGCGGCGGCAAGGAGGCATCGGCGCCCCAGGGCGCGTGACCGAGCGCGATCATCGCATCGCCGACCGTGTGGAAGGAGCCCGTCACCACGACGCTACCGCCCGCAGCCGCGCGCCAGCAGGCCTCGAGTGCCGCCGTGAAGTCCTCGACCACGCGCGTATTCGCCGACGGCACCTCCGCCAGCACCTCGCGCGGGTTCCAGCAGCGCTCCGCCGGCGCCGTCGGCGGTGCGGTCAGCACGACCTCGTCCGCAGCCGCCTGCAGCGGTCGCAGCATGGCACGCCAGTCCTTGTCGCCCAGTACGCCCACGAGCATCACCAGCCGTCGCGGCAGCTCGAGCCGCCGCAGTGCACTGACCAGCACTTTCACGCCCGCCTCGTTGTGCGCGACATCATAGAGCCACGTCGTCCCAGCGCTCCGCACGAGCTGCAGCCGCCCCGGCCACGAGACCGCCGCGACTCCCGCTCCCAGGACGTCAGCATCCGGCCGCAGCGGCGCATCCAGGCGGTCGAGGGCATGTACGGCAAGCGCGACATTCCGCGCCTGGTGCTCACCGATCAGCGGCGTCTGGAGTCGGAGCCTCCCCATCCGCGCCGTCCGTACCGTGAGGCTGGTGCCGGCAAGCGAGACCGTCACGTCTGACGGCTCGTCCGGAGGCAGCACATCGATCGCCGCACCGACCTCGCGTGCGCGCGCCCGGAACACTTCGAGCACGATCGGATCGGTTTCCGCGGTGATCACAGGGACTGCGGGCTTGATGATACCGGCCTTCTCTCCTGCGACCTGCTCGACCGTGTCACCGAGGAGCTGCACGTGATCAAGCGACACGTTCGTGAGCACGCTCAGCGCGGGTGTGATCACGTTCGTTGCGTCGAGCCGGCCACCGAGACCGACCTCGACCACGGCAACGTCCACGCGCGCATCCGCGAGCGCCAGGAACGCGATCGCCGTCGTCGCCTCGAAGAAGGATGCCTCCGCGCGCGTGATGTGCGGCCACAGCGGACCTGCCCCAGCAAGCAGCGCCTGCTCCGTGATCGGCACGCCGTCGATGCGGATGCGTTCGCGGAACGTCGTCAGGTGAGGGGAGGAATAGAGACCCGTACGATGACCTGCCGCCTGCAGGACCTGCGCGATGGTCGCGGCGACACTGCCCTTCCCGTTCGTGCCGCCGACATGGATCGTCGGGTAGGACGCATGCGGATCGCCGACCGTGGCGAGCAGCGAGCGTGTGCGTTCGAGCCCCCAGCGGATCCCGCCCGTCAGCCGTGGGAACAGCTCACGGACGAGCTCGTCGTAGCGCAGCGCCGTCAAGCGCTCTCGCGATCCTCCCGGCCGTTGGAGCTGGACGGCGCCGGCAGCCCGAGCATGTGCCGCAGCAGCTGCGCGATCCTGGGCACGAGCTCGCGACGATCCACGATCGCATCCACCATGCCGTGCTGCAGCAGGAACTCGGAGCGCTGAAAGCCATCGGGCAACTCCTGCTTGATCGTCTGCTCGATCACACGCGGACCCGCAAAACCGATGAGCGCGCCGGGCTCGGCGAGGATCGCATCACCGAGCATGGCATAGGACGCCGTGACGCCGCCCGTGGTCGGGTTGGTCAGGATCGAGATGAACGGGAGCCCTTCCTCATGCAGCTGCGCCAGCATGGCGGAGGTCTTCGCCATCTGCATGAGCGATAGGATGCCCTCCATCATGCGTGCACCGCCGGACGCGCTCAGGACGATGAGCGGTATGCCGCGCTCGATCGCGAGGTGTCCGAGCCGTGTGATCTTCTCGCCCACGACGGAGCCCATGCTGCCGCCGATGAACTCGAAGTCCATCACCGCGATTGCAACCGGAATGCCCTCCATGGTGCCCGTTGCCGTGCGCACGGCATCACCTGGACCGTGGCGTCGCTCCGCTGCTTCCAGCCGCTGCGGATAGGGCTTCAGGTCCACGAAGTCGAGCGGATCATCGCTGCGCAGTTCCAGGAAGTGCTCTTCGTAATCCTCCTCGTCGAAGAGGGCGCGCAGGTAGCCTTCGGCAGTCAGCCGCTGGTGATGGCCGCACTCCGGACAGACGAACAGGTTCTGCTCCATGCGCGCGCGGTAGACGATCTCACCGCACGAGGGGCACTTGTCGAACACGTCCGACGGCAGGTCGCGCCGGTCTTCAGCGCGCAGCTTCTGCTTCGGTTTCTTGAACCAGGACACTCAGTACCGACCCTGTTCCATGGCGACGCGCTGCGAGATGCCGAGCGCGAGATACGTCGCCAGCAGGAATGAGCCGCCGTAGCTCAGGAACGGCAGCGGAATTCCGGTGATGGGCATGACACCCAGCGTCATGCCGACGTTGACTAGCACGTGTGTGAACCAGGCGCCGAGGATGCCGATCACGATGATGCCGGAAAACGGATCGGTCAGCCGCTCCGCAAGCTTTGCCAGGCGCCAGAGGATGAAGCCGAATCCCAGAATGACGATCGCACCGCCGATGAAGCCCAGCTCCTCGCCGATCACCGCGTAGATGAAGTCTGTGTGCTGCTCCGGCAGGAACGCCAGGCGCTTCTGCGAGCCGTCCGTGAAGCCCTTGCCGAAGACGCCGCCGCTGCCGATCGCCACGCGTGACTGGATCACGTGGTACCCGGAGCCGCGCGGGTCGATGCTCGGATCGAGAAACACGAGCAGCCGGTTCTTCTGGTACTGTTCGAGCGAGTTCCAGAGCGGCACGGCGATCGTGCCCGCCGCGAGGTTCGCGCCGACCACCGCGACCGCCTCCCACATCTCCATGCGATAGAAGTACACGAACGCGATGAGTGCGATCATGTACACGCTGAAGATCCAGCCCGTAAACGCCAGGAACAGCGCGACCATCGGACTGATCAGCAGGAAGAGCAACGCGGCCGGTGTGCCCGCCCAGTACAGTGTGGCGATGAGCACACCGCCGAAGACCATGGCCGTGCCGAGGTCCGGCTGTGCGAGCACCAGCAGCATCGGGACCGAGACGATCGCAATCGGCTTCCACAGCTGCAGCAGCGTGTCCGGCCGCTCGCGCCAGCCGCCCATCACGCGACCGAGCATCAACACGGTCGCAACGTTGGCGAACTGCGCGGGCTGCACCATCATCGGTCCGATGCGCAGCCAGCTCTTCGTACCCGCCGCGGTGCCCTGCCCCGTGCCGATCGCGAGCGTCGCGACCAGGATCATGATCATCAGGAAATAGGACGGCGCAGCGAGCCACTCGAGCCAGCGCACCGGCACGCGCATCACGATGAAGAGCGCGACGAGCGAGATCCCGAGCCACGTGAGCTGCGCGCGCCACAACCCGGCGAGCCCGCGATCCGGCACGTCCAGCTGGCCGGCGGAGTAGACCATTGCGACGCCGAGCAGTGACATCGACAGCACGGCGAACACGAGACCGGGGTCGCCGAACAACGATCGGATCCGTTCCTTCAGACCCATGCGATTCCTCCTCTGCTCAGCGCTCGCCCGTGATCGCGCGATAGACGCCGACGCCGATGATACCGGCAACCATCGCGTACAGCGCCGCGATCGGGGTGCTGCTCAGCAGCATTCCGCTCTCCGCTTCCGTGAGCAGAACGTGGATTGCGTCGCGCAGCGCCTTGCCGAGGAAGAGATACAAGGCAACGAACAGCAGGCTGTCACCCTCGAACAGGTCGCGCGAGCGGGCGCCGAGCACGGCGATCGCCGAGAAGGCGACCGCACTGGCGCCGAAGGAGACCAGGGCGAGCGAGTCCTCCAGCACGCCGAGCAGCAGGCCCAGCAGCGCGGCGGTCGTCGCGCGCATGCGCCGGGCCGCGAGCAGCACCGCGACCGTCATCAGATCCGGCGCACTCTCGCCGATCCCGAGCCCGACGTGCAGCATCAGGTGGACGAGCACGAGGATCACGACGAAGATCGAAAAGCCGTACTTCGATCGTGCCATCAGTTCGTGTCCTCGTCCGCGTCCATCGGCAGCGGCGGCAGTGAATCAGCACCGAGCGGGTCGGGCGCCGCCGAGATATGCCACAGCGCCGACAGGTCCGCCTGTCGGCCGCTCTGGCCGACCCCAACGAGCACCTGCGCAATCGATTCGGGCCGCACCGCCGGACGCAGCAGGTAGCTCTTGCGCCAGCCCGTGTCCGCTTCCTCGATGCCGAGTACCGTCCCGATCAGGATCCCGCGCGGGAATACGCCGCCCCGACCGGACGACACGATCCTGCGACCCGGCGGAATGTCCACGTGGAACGGCGCACCGGTCATCGCAAGCAGCGCTTCCTCGAGGTACCTGCCGTGCCGGGGCTCGACGATTCCGTACGCAAGGCCGTCCGCCGTCATCGCGCTAACACGGAACTCCGGATGCGTCCAGTCGATCGCCTGCGCCTGCTTCTCGTCGACCGACCAGATCACGCCCAGCAGGCCGTCTGGCGTCAGCACGGGACTGCCGACACGCACACCGTCCGCCCTGCCGACGTTCAGCATGAACGTGCTCTCGGCCGTCGCGACACCGACGCGCAGCACGTCGGCGGGGATGAAGGCGTCGCCGGCACGCTCCTGCAACGCGAGCAGCGAGCGCAACCGGCGGTTCTCCTCGGCGAGCGATGCCTGCGCCGTCACGAGTGCGGCGAGCGAGTCACGCTGGGCGCGGATCGCGCCGACATCGATGGTGCGGCCGCGACGCTGCGCGATCCGCTCCTGAAACGCGAGGAAGGGCCGCAGCACCGTGGCCCGCAGCCCCTCGCGCACCGGCGACTGATACTCGGTCGGCAGTGCATACAGGATCAGCGCAAGCGCAACGACGCCGATGGCAAGCAGGCCCTGGCGTCGTCGCTCTCTGCGCGTTCCGTCAAAATCGAGCACTCAGGTCGTCAATACGCTTCGGAACCGCTCGAAGTCGTCGAGGATGCGCCCGGCCCCGCGCACCACACACGTCAACGGCTCCTCGTCCACATGAATCGGCAGGTTCGTCTCGTGAGCGAGCAGCTGATCCAGCCCACGAATCAGCGCGCCGCCCCCGGTCATCACGATGCCGCGGTCAACAATGTCCGATGCAAGCTCAGGCGGCGTGATCTCCAGCGCACGCCTGCATGCATCGACGACCTGCTGGATCGGCTCCTGGATGCATTCGCGGATCTCCTGCGAATGCACACGCACGGTCTTCGGAATGCCGCTCACCAGATCGCGTCCCTTCACTTCCATCTCCCGCTCGTCACCGGCATTGAACGCAGAGCCGATCTGGATCTTGATCGCCTCTGCCGTCGGCTCGCCGATCAGCAGGTTGTAGTTCTTGCGCAGGAAGCTGACGATCGCATTGTCGATCTCGTCGCCGCCCACGCGGATCGAGGTGTCGCTCACGATACCGCTGAGCGCGATCACCGCGATCTCCGTCGTCCCGCCACCGATGTCGATCACCATGTTGCCCGTCGGCGTATCGACAGGCAGACCCACACCGATCGCTGCAGCCATCGGCTCGGCGACCATGTACACTTCCTTGGCCCCCGCCGCCGCGGCGCTCGAGCGCACTGCACGGCGCTCGAGCTCCGTAATCCCGGAAGGCACGCCCACGATCACGCGCGGCTTCATCCGGAAAATCCGCTTGTTCGTCACCGCCTTCAGGAAATGACGGAGCATGATCTCCGTGATGTCCACGTCGGCGATGACCCCATCCTTCAAAGGTCGTACCGCCATGATTCCCTCGGGCGTGCGGCCCAGCATCCGCTTCGCCTCGAGGCCGATCCCCTTGATCCGATTCGTGCCCCGCTCGACCGCCACGACCGAGGGCTCGTTCAGCACGATGCCCTCGCCCTTGACGTAGACGAGCGTGTTCGCGGTACCGAGGTCGACCGCGATGTCGTTGACGGGCAACAGCCGGCCCGTGCTCAGAATGCCCCGAAGCGCCATACCCCTCGCCCGGCCGGGCTTTACCCGGCCATAAGTCCATGTCCCGTCGGGAGAAACAGGCGTGTACCTACGCCTGCGGGGAGCAGAGTGCGGAAGTTAGGGCCGGCCCCCCGAAGCGGCAAGCAGAAATGCAGGCAAAATCGCAGTCCAACGCGATGTCGTGAGGCCGGCACGAGGATCTCTTTTCCCCGCGCGAGTCGACCGGCGGATGGACTCCCACGCCCGGTGTCGCTGCCGATCAGTGCCGCCCCGTGCTGCCGAAGCCGCCGCTGCCGCGACCGGTCGGCGGAAGCTCCGCTGCGGGCTCCCAGTCGAGGCGGATGACTCGCGCGATCAGCATCTGCGCGATGCGCTCGCCGTGCGCGATCTCCTGCGGCTCCGCGTCGAAGTTGATGAGCGGAATGCGGATCTCCCCACGATAGTCGCTGTCGATGGTGCACGGCGTGTTGATGATACTGATGCCGCGCTTCAGTGCGAGGCCCGAGCGCGGACGGATCTGTGCCTCCGTCCCCTCCGGCAGAGCGATCGCGAGCCCGGTGGGCACGAGCAGTCTGCCGAGCGGCGGCAGTACGATCGTCTCACCCGCATTGCGCAGATCGACGGCGGCGCTGCCGTCCGTGCCGTACTCGGGCAGCGCCCAGTCGGCGGGATAGTTCTCCAGGCGCTGCACGCGAACGGTCAATGCGTCCACTTGGCTCGGCTCCCTCTGGGAGGGCGCCGCTCTGCACGCGCTGCGCCCCTAGATCGGCTGGTCGTTGTACGTGCGCACCTCGGCGCGCAGCCGCGGGTGGGCGCGCCACAGGTAATAGATCATCGCGGCCCCCGCCAGTCCGCTGGCAATGAGCACCGCAGCAGGCGTCAGGGCACCCGGCAGCGCGCGGGCAGCGGCGACCAGCAGTCCCAGCATGTGCAGTACGACGAAGAGGAGCGCTGTAAAGGCGAGGTACCAGAACTGCGGCCCCTCCTCGGCTCGCGCCACCAGCCATGCCGCCAGAAGACCGAGGGACAGGAAGACCGCCAAGTGAAAGCCGTTGAAAGCCAGTACGGCCCCCCCGACACCCACGTCGGCGTTCACACCGCCGAAGAAGAGCGCTCGTCCGAGCATCTCGGCGGTGCTGAGCGGCGGGCGGCCCGCCGCCATGTTCAGGATGACGAAGAACAGAAGGACGACAGCGTAGCCGATGCACCCCGCCAGCAAACCCTCCGACAACACGCGCCTGCCGAATGCCTTCATGGTGTCCTCCTTACGGGGCTTCGATCCAGGGCCCCGATCCACGCTGCGCACCAGCATCGCTGCGCACCATCGGCAAACTCCTGACATACCCGTAGGAGAGTGCGAAAGAACGGCGGCGTCCCGAGGGGAACGCCGCCGTCCGGTTCTCCGCGCGTCACGCGCCGGGCGATTTACCGCTACAGCACGCTCTCCAGCGAGGTGTAACGCATGTCGAACGCCTCGGCGACACCTGCATACGTGATATTGCCGCTGACGACGTTCACGCCGAGCGCGAGCGAGCGATCAGCGCGCACCGCCGGCCGCCAACCCTGGCTCGCGATGCTGATCGCGTACGGCAGCGTCGCGTTCGTGAGCGCCATCGTCGAGGTGCGCGGTACCGCACCCGGCATGTTCGCCACGCCGTAGTGCACGATGCCGTCCACTTCGTAGATGGGATTCTCGTGCGTCGTCGGCTTTATCGTCTCGATGCAGCCGCCCTGGTCCACTGCCACGTCCACCACGACCGCGCCCTTCGGCATGATCGCGAGGTCGTCGCGCGTGACGAGCCGCGGCGCCTTCTTGCCAGGCACGAGCACCGCACCGATCACGAGATCGCTCTTGGCCAGGTGCTCGAGCAGGTTGCCGCGGTTGGAGAAGACCGGCGTCACGTTCTTCGGCATCACGTCCGAGAGGTAGCGCAGGCGCGGCAGCGACACGTCCATGATCGTCACGCGTGCGCCCAGGCCGGCCGCCATCTTCGCCGCATTCGTGCCGACGATGCCGCCGCCGATCACGAGCACGTTCGCCGGTTCCACACCCGGCACGCCGCCGAGCAGCACGCCGCGACCACCAAAGAACTTCTCGAGGTACTTGGCGCCCTCCTGCACCGACATCCGGCCTGCAACCTCGCTCATCGGTGTGAGCAGCGGCAGCTCGCCCGAAGGAAGCTGTACGGTCTCATAGGCAATGCCGATCGCGCCGGAGTCAACCGTCGCGCGCGTCAGTTCCTCGGAGGCGGCAAAGTGGAAATAGGTGAAGATGACCTGATCGCGACGCATGTGCTGGTACTCCGACGCGATCGGCTCCTTCACTTTCATGATCATGTCGGCCTGCGCCCAGACGTCGGCCGCGCTGTCGATGATCTGCGCGCCCGCGTCCGAGTATGCGGCATCGTCGAAGCCGCTGCCGTCACCCGCACCCTTCTCGATCAGAACGGTGTGACCCATGTCGACGAAAGCCTGCGCGCCACCCGGAACGAGCGCGATCCGGTTCTCGTTTGTCTTTATCTCCTTCGGTACGCCGATGATCATGATCATTGCCTCCGGCTGGATTCAGTTGCGCGAACCGGCAGGCCCCAGCCGCAGCACAACCTGCCGGTCCGGATCGTAGTACGCGGCCGCCAGTGCGGCCACATCATCCTGCGTGACGGCGTCGACGAGCGCCAGCACCTCTTCCACGGAGCGGAACGGCTCGCCGTACAATTCCGTCCCGGCGAGCCGGGAAAGGCGGGCACCGCTCGACTCGAGCGACAGCACGACCTGCCCGCGGACTTGCCCCTTTGCATCGTCCAGCTCCTCGGCACTCAGGCCATCGCGTGCCAGGAGCGCCATCTCCTCACGGATCACGTCCATCGCGCGGTCCGCCCACTCGGGTCGCGTGCCGACATAGATCGAGCTGACGCCCGCGTCACGATAGAAGGACTGCAGCGAGTAGACGGCATAGGCGAGGCCGAGTTCCTCGCGCACGCGCTGGAAGAGCCGCGAGCTCATCCCGCCGCCGAAGGCGTTCGACAGCAGCACGAGACCGATCCGTCGGGGATCCTGGTGCCCGAACGTGCCCGCGCCGATCACCACGTGCGCCTGCGCCCCGGGCCGCTCCACGCGCATCTGGCTCGACTGCGCCGGCGCCGGCATGCGGCCGTTCGAGGGCGCGCTTCCGCCGGGCAGCGTCTCCAGCAGCCGCGCAACCTGTGCAACGATGTGCTCGTGCTCTACGCTGCCGACGGCAGCGACAACGATGTTGCCGCGGTTGTATGCGGTGCGATGCAGTGCACGCAGCGACTCGTCGGTGAAGCCGCCCACGGTGTCGCGCGTGCCGAGGATGCTGTAGCCGTACGGGTGATCACCCCAGAGCTGCTGGGCGTGCAGGTCGAAGATCAGGTCGTCGGGCGTATCCTCGACGGTAGCGATCTCCTCGAGCACGACTTCGCGTTCGAGATCGAGATCCTCGCGCCTGAGGAGCGGCGAGACGACCAGGTCGGTGAGGACATCGAGTGCGAGGTCCGTGTCCTCGTCCAGCACCTTTGCCTGATAGCAGGTGTGCTCGCGGGTGGTGTACGCGTCGAGCGAACCGCCGACACGCTCGAGCACGAGCGCCAGGTCGCGCGCACTGCGACGTGCGGTCCCCTTGAACACCATGTGCTCCAGCATGTGGCTCGCGCCCATCAACTCCGGCGTCTCGTGCACCGAGCCGGCGCGTACCCAGATGCCGATCGATGCCGAGCGCAGGCCCGGCATCGATTCGGTGAGTACGACGAGCCCGTCGCCTGCGTCGGTACGGGCAAAGCGATCCGTCACTCGGTTGCGACGCCTCCACTCGATGCCGCGTCCTCGGCAATCGCCGCCTTGCGCGAGAGACGCATCTTGCCCTTCTCGTCGATCGAGAGGAGCTTGACGCGCACCGGGTCGCCCTTCTTGACGACGTCCTCCGTCTTGTCGGTGCGGCCTTCCTGCATCTCCGAGATGTGCAGCAGCCCCTCGGTGCCCGGCATGATCTCGATGAACGCGCCGAACGTGGTCGTCGACTTCACGATGCCGTCGTAGATGCGACCGACCTCGGGCTCCTGCGTCATCGCGGCAATCCGCTCGCGCGCCTTCTCGCCGCCGATGCCGGACACGCTCGCGATCGTGATCAGGCCGCTGTCGTCGATGCTGATCTTCGCACCCGTATCCTCTTCCAGGCCACGGATGTTCTTGCCCTTCGGGCCGATCACCTCGCCGATCTTCGACGGATTGATCTGCATCGTGATGATGCGCGGCGCCCACTCCGACATCTCGGTACGATGCGTCGTGATCGCCTTGTCCATCTCGTCGAGGATGTGCATGCGGCCGCGCTTCGCGCGCTGCAGCGCATCGCGCATCACGTCGATCGAGATGCCGTCGATCTTGAGGTCCATCTGGATCGACGTCACGCCCGTACGCGTGCCTGCGACCTTGAAGTCCATGTCACCGAGCGCATCCTCCATCCCGAGGATGTCGGTCAGCACCTCGATCTTGTCGCCTTCCTTGATCAGCCCCATCGCGACGCCTGCGCATGCCGCCTTGACCGGTACGCCGGCGTCCATCAGCGACAGCGACGCGCTGCACACCGACGCCATCGACGAGCTGCCGTTCGACTCGAGCACCTCGGAGACGACGCGGATCGTGTACGGGAACTCCTCGAACGGCGGGAGCAGCGGCTGGATCGCGCGCTCTGCAAGCGCGCCATGGCCCTGCTCGCGACGCGACGTGCCGCGGATCGGCTTGGCTTCCCCGGTCGAGAACGGCGGGAAGTTGTAGTGCAGCATGAACGACTTGGTCGTCTCGCTGGCAACATTGATGTTGTCGATCCGCTGCTCGTCGTCCTGCGTACCGAGCGTGACCACGCCGAGCGACTGCGTCGAGCCGCGCGTGAACAGTGCACTGCCATGCGTGCGCGGCAGCACACCGACCTCGGACGTGATCGGTCGCACTTCATCCGGCTTGCGACCATCGGAGCGTATGCCCTTCTCGATGATCTGACGCCGCATCGAGGTCTTCTCGGACAGGTAGAGCAGCTCCTTGATCTCGGTCTCCTGCTCCGGGAACTCCTCGGCGAGCGACGCCTGGACTTCCTCGCGCACCGCCGCGAGCACCTCGTTGCGCGCGGCCTTGTCGGCAATCTGCATGGCGTCGGCGATGCGGTCGCTGGCCAGCGCCTCGACGCGTGAACGCAGCTGCTCGGCCGGCTCGACCGGCGTCCACGCCATCTCCGGCTGCTTGACCGGCTCGACGAACTCGCGCTGCAGCGCGCACAGCTCGCGGATGCCGGCATGCGCGGCCTCGAGCGCATCACCGACATCTTCCTCGGTGATCTCCATCGAGCCGCCCTCGACCATCAGGATGCCCTTCTCCGTGCCGGCAACGACGATGTCCACGTCGCTGTACTCCAGCTGCTGGAACGTCGGGTTCAGCACCCACTGGTCCTGGATGCGAGCGACGCGCACCGCGGCGATCGGCTCCGCAAACGGGATCTTCGACATCGACAGTGCGATCGACGCACCGAGCATCGAGATCACGTCCGGCGCGTTCTCCTGGTCCGCCGACAGCACGTGCACCATGATCTGCGTCTCGTGCATGAAGCCGTCGGGGAACAGCGGACGGATCGGGCGGTCGATCAGGCGTGCCGTCAGGATCTCGCCTTCGCCCGGCCGGGTCTCGCGCTTGAAGAAGCCGCCCGGGAACTTACCGGCGGCGTACGAACGCTCGCGGTACTCGACCGTCAGCGGGAAGAACGGCAGGTGTGTCGGCCGGTCCTGCGCGACCGCCGTGACGAGCGCGACCGTCTCGCCGTACTGGACCAGCACGGCGCCGTGCGCCTGACGCGCCATCCGTCCCGTCTCGAGGATCAGCTTACGGCCCGCAAACGTGCGTTCGATTCTATGCATGGTGGTTCCTGTCGGTGGGATGATGCTCCCCGATTGCACGACGCGCAGGCGCGACGAGCCGGATGCCGGCCCGTCGCACCTGCGCGTTGTCGTCTTGCGGCATGTGGCCCGGCATCAATGCCGGAGCCCCAGGTCCTCGATCAGGGAGCGATACCGCTCGAGATCCTGCCGCTTCAGATACTCCAGAAGCCGACGCCTGCGGCCGACCATCTTGAGCAGGCCGCGACGGCTGTGGTGGTCCTTGGCGTGTTTCCGGAAATGATCCGTCAACTCGTTGATCCGGGTCGTCAGCAGTGCGATCTGGACCGGCGCGCTGCCGCGGTCTTCCGGATGCAACTGGTACTTCTTGATGACTTCTTCCTTATCGAACCCCATTTGGGTTCCGCCTCCGCGAGAGTCTACGCTGGTCGGGAAGCCAGTCCCTTGCTAGCCTTTCACGCTAGCGGAAGTCGCCCTGTGCCGCAAGCGCCCGCGCCCGCCGCCAGGACGCGACGCGCGTTGCGCACGTCCTCGTGCATGGCCGCGACCAGCGCATCCGCGTTTGCGAAGCGCTCGACGCCCCGCAGCCGCTCGCACAGGTCCACCCGCACGTGCCGGCCATAGAGATTGCCCTCCCAGTCCAGCAGGTGCAGCTCGATGGTGGGCGCGGCGCCGATGAAGGTGGGGCGCGGCCCCACGTGGAGTACGCCGTCGATGATTCCCTCCCGCAGGACCGCGCGCGCGACATAGATGCCCTCGGCCGGCAGCAGCTTGGCAGGGTCGTTCACCTCGATGTTGGCTGTCGGAAAGCCCAGGTGCCGTCCGCGGCCGTCACCCCGGACGACCGTGCCACGGATGCTGTAGGCGCGACCCAGCCCGTCGGCAGCCTCCCGTACCTCACCCGCGGCGATCGCCCGCCGGATCCGGGTCGAGCTGATCGGGGCGGTGCCGGCCTGGACGGGCTCGACGACTTCCACGTCGAAGCCATAGCGCTCGCCCGCAGCACGCATCGTCGTCACATCACCTTTGCGGCCGCGACCAAAGCCGTGGTCGTAGCCGGTGACGAGGTGACTCAGGCCAAAGCGCGCCACGAGGATCTCCTCGACGAAACGCTCCGGCTCGAAGGCCGCGAGCGCCCGGTCGAAACGGAGGAAGACGGCATAGGTCAGTCCGGACTCCGCCAGGATCTCCATCTTCTCGACGGGCGTAGTGAGCAGCGGCGGGGCAGCGTCGGGCCTGACGATGCGCAGCGGATGCGGGTCGAATGTGACGAGGATGCTGGGACGGTCGCGCTCGCGCGCGCGCTGCACCACGCGCTGCAGCAGTTCCCAGTGACCGCGATGCACGCCGTCGAACGTGCCGACCGTGAGGATGGCGCCCGAATGCGCGAGTGGTGGTGTCACACGAACACCTTGTTCGGCTCGAGGCGCCCGCCTGCGGCCCGTCCGATCGCGAGCAGACGATCCTCGTGCAGCACGAGGATCGTCTCTGCATCGGGGAGCGCGCACTGCACCGGCCGTCCGTGCGTGAGATGCCGCGCGTCGTCATCGTCCACGCTCATGCGCGGGAATGTAGCCAGTGCAGCGGCCGGTGCGATCAACGCAGCGGCAACGGCGGCGGGGTCACCGAGTTGCTCCAGGCTGAGCGCGTCCGCGACGCTGTGCGGCCCGATCGCGGTCCGCCGCAGTGCCGCCAGGTGCCCGCAGGTGCCAAGACGGTCCGCCACGTCGCGCGCAATCGAACGGATGTAGGTGCCGCTCGAACAGCGCACGTGAAACGTCGCATCGGGCAGCGCGATCCCGATCACGTCGATCGCGTGAATCTCGACTTCGACTTCAGGCAGCTCCACCTCCTCGCCGCGTCGTGCGAGACGGTAGGCGCGCTCGCCGCTGATCTTCCTGGCCGAGTAGGCGGGTGGCCGCTGCGGGCGGACGCCGGTTTCGGCAGCGAAGGCTGCGCGGATGCGCGCATCGTCCAGTGACTGCCATGCGCTGCTCTCGGCGACCACGCTGCCCGTCGCGTCATCGGTATCCGTCGTCGCGCCGAAGCGCATCGTCGCGCGGTACGACTTGCTCATGTCCGTGAGGTATTCGGCGATGCGCGTCGCGCGGCCGATGCACAGCAGCAGCAGGCCGGACGCGAAGGGATCCAGCGTACCGGTGTGTCCGATGCGCCTCTCGCCCAGCGCCCGCCGCGCCTGCGCCACGATATCGTGCGAGGTGGGGCCCACCGGCTTGTCCACCGGCAGCACCCCTTCGAGCGACTCACGACTCTTCGTCATCCGTCTCCACCGGAGGCACCTCGCGCATCACTTCGCCCAGCAGTTTCTCGATGCGCTGCGCGTGAGCGAGTGTGTCATCCCACGTGAAGTGCAGCTCAGGCGCACGCCGGATGTGCAGCCGCCGTCCGATCTCGCGGCGGATGAACGGCTCGGCCCCGTCGAGCCCCGCGAGTGTCGTCTCGCGCACGGACGCATCGAGCGCGGTCACGTACACTTTTGCGTGATACAGGTCCGGCGACACCTCGACGTGCGTGACCGTGACCGCGCCAACGCGCGGATCGCGCACCTCGTTGTGCAGGATGTCCATCAGCTCGCGCCGGAACTGCTCGTTCAGACGCTCAACGCGCCGGTGTCCAGCCATGTCCACTCCGTTGCTTCGGGACC
>CAYLME010000022.1:0-30486 GCA_964384585.1 uncultured Gemmatimonadaceae bacterium
TCGTAGAGTGCGCGCATGTCCGCTGCTGCGTGCACGTGCAGGAGTGCAGCCAGCCGTGCGGTCATCTCTGCCAGCTCCCTCTCGCTGCTGCTCGCCAGATAGAGGGTGCGCCCGTGCAGTGCATCCAGACGCTCTGCGGCACGCTCGAGCAGCGCACCGCCGTTCCACCAGAGGCTCGGATCGAACGCGATGTAGGTGTCGAACAGGTCCGGCTCCTCGAGCAGTGTCTCGACGATGAAGAGACCGGCAAGTGACTCGCCCACGATCGCAGACTCGTCCGTCGTCGCATAGCGCGCTTCAATCACGGGCATCAGCTCCGTCCGGATGAAAGAACGGAACGCGGCCGACCCACCGACGCGCGGCGCGATGGTGCGGTCCTCCGGGTCATCGGTCGGTCCGGTCAGGTCCCGACGTCGCTCGGTATTCTCGATGCCGACGAGCAGGAACGGCCGCATCGTGCCGTTCATGACAGAGACCTGCAGCAGCCCCATGACGTGAAGGAAGTCTTCCTGCACGCCGCCGTCCGGCATGTACATGACAGGCAGCGGCACGCCGACCGTGTCCCACCACAGGTACGGGCGATACACGTTGATGCGGCGCACCTCGCCGAGCACTTCTGATGCGATCGTAAAGGTTTCGCCGACCGCGAGCGGCGTGACGGCAGCAGCGCGGTCCGGGACGGACTGTGCCGCCGCTGGCTGCGCGAGGGCGGCGAGAAACAGGACCGCAGGGATCAGTTTCTGTCTCATGATCGGTTCGGGAGGGGTCAGGTGCACGCTGCCACCGCAGCGCCATTCGATCGCTGGACGAACGACAGCGCCGGAATCCAACAGCGGGCCGCCCCCTCATGCGGCCCGCTGCAGCCTACACGGCCGGTTTCAGGTGACGCGTTCTGCATTGCGGCCGCCCGCACGCATCCGATCGACCGAGAAGGCGCCCGCCCCGGCGAATACCAGATACAGGAAGATGAAGCAGAAGAGGACGGTGTGCTCGCCGTTGTTCTGGAGCGGCAATGCCCCCCGCGGCGCATGTGCCATGAAATAGGCGACCGCCATTTCACCGGATGTAATGAACGCGGCGATGCGGGTGAAGAGGCCGATCATGATGAGGAATCCGCCGACCAGCTCGATGATGCCGGCAAGTCCCATCAGCGATGCGAGCTCGACCGTCTGTCCGCCGAACCAGCCGAACAGTTTCTGCCCGCCATGCTGGAGAAAGAGGAATCCCGCGACGATGCGAAGCACACCGAGCGCCTGTTCCCGCCAGCGGCTGAGTTCGTTCATCCTGCATCCTCCTTGAATTGTGAAACAGGACCTGCGTCGCCCGGGGCGGCAGGTTGTGTTGCGAACGGCGTTACGCTCCCATGCTGGAGGCGGTTCCTTCATCCGTGGTGAACCGGTCGAACCAGCGGATGAACTCTTCGGCGGCCGCGTCGGAGTATACGATGGGGATGCCGCCCGCCGCACGTACCCAGTCGGCATCATCATCTTCGAATACGCGAATCATCACGGGAACATCGCGAACCGTCTCGAGCAGCCGCTGATTGTCACGAGGGCGACGGATGGTGGAGCTGATGATGAGCGCCCGGTCGGCACCGGCTGCATGCAGTGTTGCCGGATCGGACGCGTCGCCGCGCACGACATCGACTTCGCCCATTCGCAGCTGCTCGACGATGTTCGGGTCGTCATCCACTGCGACCACGCGATGGCCTGCGGCGAACAGCGTTTCCAGCAGCGACATTCCGCCGATGCCGCAGCCGAGCAGAAGCACATGACCGGACGGCGCGCCTTCCGCCGGCGGCTCATGCTGCGCCGTTGCCGGCGCTGCCGCGGCCCCGGCCAGCGTCCGGACCCCGGCGGGCGGCGTCGAAGCAGCTGGCAGAGCGCTGAGCGCCCGCGGCGTGGCAAGCTGATGGCGACGGCCGGGGATGAGCTCGATCAGGCGCTGCACGGCCGCATCCGACGAGAGCCACGGTGTCAGCACGATGGTCACGACTGTGACCAGCAACAACGTGGAGAAGGTTTCCTGCGTGAGCTGACCGGCGAGCATGCCCTGCAGCACCAGCACGAGCGACAGTTCACTGGTCTGTGCCAGCAGCAGTCCGCTCTCGAGTGCGGAACGCGTGGTGAAGCCGGCGCGCTGCGTGACCATCGCCACGAGGGGTGGCGTGACCACCAGCACCATGGCAATGAAGGCGGCGGCATGCATCAGTTCACGCGGTCCCGGACTCCCGATGAGGCCACCGAGCGCAATGAAGAAGATCGCGCCAAAGAACTCGTTGATTGGCGAGAGCTGTCCGCGCAGCACGCCGCGCAGCGGGAACGGTGAGAGCGCGAGCCCGGCCAGGAATGCGGCGGCAGCCATCGGCACACCGAGCCGTAGCGCGAGCGCGACGAACACGGCCAGCACCGCAAGTGCGCCGAGCAGCAACGGCTCAGGCTTGAGTGCGAGGCGCGCGATGCGCGGCGCGATCCAGCGCATGCATGCGAATGCGAGAGCGAGCAGCGCCAGGCTGCCGGCGAGACCGCGCACCATGCCCTCGATACCTGCGGGTGCGAACATGAGCAGCGGGATCGTCAGGATCACGAGCAGGTCCTGCAGCAGAAGCACGCCGACGACCACGCGGCCGGACGGCTCGTAGAGCTGGCCTCTGCGCTGCAGCAGCCGCACGATCACCAGCGTGGAGCTGGCGGCGAGTGCGAGGCCGACGTACACGGCAGGCAAGCGTGCATAGCCGAGCAGCAGCGCGATCAGGGTGCCGAGTGTACCCACGGTCAGGAATTGCGTGATGCCGACCCGCATCGCGGTACTGCGCTGTTGGCGCACGCGCTTCGGGCTCAGCTCGGTACCTGCGACAAACAGCACGACGGTCAGGCCGTAGACGACCGCGTCCTGCAGCATTTCGACAGGGAACGCATCGACGCGTGCGAGCGCCATCCCCGCGACGACGAGGAACGGGAGTGGCGCCATGTCCAGCCAGCGCGCAAAGCCGAATGCGACCGCGGCGGCCGCGAGCAGGATCGCGAAGCCGGTCATTCGAAGATCCCGGCCTTGCGGAACGCGTCGGCAATGCGGCGCGTGCCGGCCGGCTTGGAAAGTATCAGGTGCGTCGCGCCGGCAGCGATCAGGTCATCAGCGATCGACCCGTCGAATGCATGGATGCTGGTCGGCACGCCGAAGAGGCGACCCCAGTAGGCGAGGAGGTGGTTCGTCTCCTCGATCTGCAGTGTGGAGACGAGCAGCTTCGCATCGCGGACGCCTGCTTCCTCAAGGAAGCTCACGTGCTCCGCATTGCCCAGCATGGTCCGGCATGGCAGCGCTTCGAGGTTGCTCGGCGACGTGTCAACAGCCAGCACGTCCTCGTTGCGTGCGGCGAGGTCGCGCACGATGCGGCGGCCGAGCGCATTCATCCCGACGACGATGATATGTCCGCGATGGTGCACGTCCCTGCCCTGCAGCTCCGGCTTGCGCACCGGCCAGTGCCCGAGGATGCCGCGCCGGACGAGCCAGTCGTAGATCAGCTCGCTGTACAGGATCAGGTATGCCGTGACCGCCATCGTCACGGTTGCGACGATTGCAACGATGGACAGGATGTGTGCGCCGACGTAACCCATCGAGACGCCAAGAGCCGCGAGCACGAGAGAGAACTCGCTGATCTGCGCGACTGCCGCTCCGGTCATCCAGCCCGTACGATCACCGTAGCCGAGCCGGATCATGATCCACATGAAGAAAACCAGCTCCGCGATCAGCACGAAAACGGACAGCACGAGACCGGCCACCCAGTGGTCCGCAGCGGCGCCCAGCTCCATCCCCGCGCCGAGCGAGATGAAGAAGATCGCGACGAACAGGTTCATGAGCGGGTTGACGCGACGGCGCAGGTCCTCATTGAAGCGAAGCTGCGCGAGGCTGACGCCGGCGAGGAATGCGCCGATCTCGGGTGAAAGCCGAAACGCTTCGGCGATCAGCACGAAGAGGAAGCACCAGCACAGACTCCAGATGAACAACCCTTCCTGGCTCCGCCCCATCCATCCAAACAGGTGTGGCAGGACGAACCGCGCGGAGAGCAGTGCACCGGCGAGCAGCAGCAGCATGCCGCCGAACGAGATGCCGAGCCCCTGCATGATCGCGCCGCCCGACAGCTGCCCCGGATCACCGAGTCCGGTCAGGAACGTCAGCACGATGATCACGAGCAGGTTCTGCACGAGCGAGATCCCCACCGCGACGCGACCGTGGAGCTGGTTCAGCTGGTTCTTCTGACTGAGGATCTTGACGGGTACGATCGTGCTGCTGAACGCGAGCGCGGCCGCGATGAACGCGATCTCCATCGGTTCGTAGCCGAAAAGCCACGCGATGACGGAACCGCCCGCAGCGGCGATAATGATCTGGCCGACGCCGGCGAGGACGGCAGTGCGCCCGATGTCGCGCAGCTTGTCGAGGCTCAGCTCGAGGCCGACCAGGAAGAGCAGGAGTGCAATGCCGGCGTCGGCGATGCGCCTGACCGACTCCTGCTCGGCGACGAGACCCGTGAGCGGGCCGAGGAACAGTCCTGCGAAAATGTACGCGACGATGGACGGCATGTAGATGCGCCGGGTGAGCAGTACGAGCGCCGCCCCGGCGACGAGCATGAGCCCGAGCTCACGGAGCGCGGGCACCTCCATCATTGCGAATCACCGCCTCCGCCGGCATCGGCCCACTGGAAGAGCAGCCAGCCGTCCGGATCGAGCGTGACGCGGTCGGGCGCACGCGACAGCGGCACGCGCACGGTCGTCGTGCGTTCGCCGACGCTCACCGGGAAGCGGACACCATCCCCGTCGCTGCCGATGAGCAGTTCCGTATCGAAACGGAACACCGGCCAGTGCGCTGCCTGTACCTGCTCGATCGTGACGACGAGGTGATCGTCGGCGTCGTCGTACGTTTGTGACAGGCGCAGCACCGGGTGACCGGGACTGTAGACCCACTGGTCGAAGAAGCTCTGCAACTCGCGCCCGCTCGCCCGTTCGAGCGCGCGCTGCAGATCGACGCTCAGCGCCGTGCCGTAGCGATGGGCCGCGTAGTAGCTGCGGATACCGTCGAAGAATGCGTCGTCGCCCAGCAGGCGACGCAGCATGTGCAGCACGAGTGCGCCCTTCTGGTACGAGTTCGCGTTGAGCAGTGCGAACAGATCAGGCAACAGCGCCGCTGTCGTATCGACGAGCGGCAGCTGTGCAGCGCCGGACTGCAGATACCCTGCGCGGTCCTGCGCGACGAGCGCATGGAACGTATCGGCTCCGTCCGTCTCCTCGAAGTACAGGCTCGCGAAGTACGTAGCAAAACCCTCCGACAGCCACAGGTGCTGCCAGTCACGCACCGTCACGCCGTTGCCGAACCACTGATGCGCGATCTCGTGCGCAACGGTCACTTCCATGTCCACGCCCTGCGCGATCGCCTGCTCGGAATAGAAAATCGCGCCGACGTTCTCCATCCCGCCGAATTGCGTCGCTGACTGCGCATGATCCAGCTTCGCATACGGGTACGGCGCGATCAGCCGGCTGTAGTACTCGAGCATGTCGCCCGCTCGTCGGAAGCTCGGCCACGCCCTCGCCGAATCACCCGCGAACGTATAGAGCCGTGTGGGCACGCACTTCCCCGCACCGCCATCCGCACATGCATCGATGAGCGTTTCCGCGAGCGGTCCTGCGCCGACCACCATCGTGTACGTCGGGATGGGTTCCGTCGCAGCAAATCGCCACACGCCGTCCACCGGCGATTGCATGGGTGGCTGACCATCCGCGCGCGGTCCGTTCGCAATAACGCTCCAGTTCGCCGGAGCGCGCACCGCAAACGACACGCTCGCCTTGTCGGATGGATGATCGATCGACGGGAACCAGAAGCGTGCACGGTTCGGCCAGTTGTCGGCGAACGCGGTGCGCGTGCCGTGCACGTTGTTGCGAATGACGAGCGCGTCGTCCGGCGTGCCGTCGTAGCGGACTTCGACACGCACGGTGTCTGTCACGCCGGCGGCGACCGGAATGTGGATACGGCCGGCGCCGTGACGGAATGCGACATCCTGCAGTCCTGTGCCTGTGCCTGCGCCCTGCTCGTGACCGGCGCGTGCCGCAGTACCGATGCGCACACCGAGAATGCGCAGCCCGGTGAAGTCGAGGACGAGCGTATCACCAGCGGCGACGCTTCGCGCGACGTCGATCCAGGCGGTCCCTTCGATGCGGGGCGGCGTTGCAGTCGCGCCGCGCAGGTCCAGGTCCACCGTGTAGTGCAACGCGTCGAATCCGTCGGCGTAGTCACCGGGGGCGGGCGTCCGGCCGGCCTCTATAGGCTGCGGCTCCACGGCCGGAACCGCTGCCCGAGGTGCCGGCGCGGATGGTGGGGGCGCCGCCGTGCACGCGGCGGCGAGTGTGAACAGGAGCGAACCAGGCAGCCAGCGGAGCATGAGCGTCCTTCCAGGCAGGAGGGTCAGCGCTTCCCCCGCAAGGTACGGGCACAAAGGCGTCCGTACTACCTGCCGTGAACGCTCAATCCATGCGCAGCGCGGTTGCGGGCGGCGTGGCGGCCGCGCGCCGTGCGGGCAGCCAGCAGGCCGCGAGCGCGGCCCCGGCGAGGAGCAGCGGAACCGCGAGGAACGTGAGCGGATCCAGTGTCGCAACGCCGTAAACGAGGCCACTCATGACCCGGCTGAGGACGAGCGCACCTGCGACCCCGAGGATGATCCCGATGAGAGAGACGCTTCCACCACTCGTCAGCACCAGGCGCACGACGTCGCCGCGGCTCGCGCCGAGCGCCATGCGGATGCCCATCTCGTGCCGGCGCTGCGAGACGCCGTATGCGATGACGCCGTAGGTACCGACGGTGGCGAGCGTGAGTGCGATCACCGCGAACAGCGCGAGCAGCAGCGTAGTGAAGCGTGTGCCGGATACGGCATCGTCCACGATGCGCTCGAGCGTGCGCACCTCGGACAGCGGCACGCCCGGATCGTGAGCGCGCACGGCGATGCGAAGTGCGGGCAGGAGTGCCAGCGGATCGCCGAAGGTGCGAGCAACGATGGTCATCGTGCGGCGCGGACTTGTCATCGCCGCCGCACTCCACTGCGCGTGTGGCACGTACATCTCGCGGCGTGCGTCCTCGAGCACACCGTTGTGGCGCACGTCCTCGATGATGCCGACGATGGTGATCCACGGCCGGTTGGGGTTTGTCCCCATGTGGTAGCGCGCACCGATCGCATTGCCGTCCGGCCAGTAGGCATTCGCCAGGGTGCGGCTCACGACTGCGACGGGCGGTGCATCACGGTCATCGGCCGGCGTGAACCAGCGCCCCTGCACGAGTCGCATTCCCATCGTCTCGAAGTAGCCATCCGTCACGACCTGCCAGTCAGCGTTGCGACCCTGATTCTCGTCCTGCGATGCGCCCTCGACCGTGATCGTCCAGTCGCCGATCTCACCGGTGAGCGGCAGCAGCCTGCCGGCGCCTGCGTACTGCACACCGGGCAGCGCGCGCACGTCCTCGATCAGGTCGCGTACGAAGCGCTCGACGTCCTGATCTTCCTCATAACCGAGCTGTGGCAGCGAGAACTGTGCAGTGAGCACGGACGCGTGATCGAAGCCGAGATCGATGCGCTGCAGCGCGGCGAACGTGCGAACCATGAGGCCGGCACCGATGACGAGCATGACGGAGAGTGCGAGTTCCGCAACGACGAGCGCGTGGCGGAACCGGCGCCGTGAGCGTCCGCCGGTCGCATTGCGGCCACCCTCGCGCAGACCCTGGCCGAGACCTGTTCGCGAGAGCTGCAGTGCTGGCACCAGGCCGAAGAGCACAGCGGTGAACAGTGCGATCCCGACGGTGAAGAGGAGTGCATGCCCGTCCAGGCCGACTGCGCCGATGCGCGGGAGCGCCGCCGGGCCCAGCGCAATGAGGCCACGCACGCCCGCGTGGGCCAGCAACAGGCCGATAGCCCCGCCGGCAAGTGCGAGCAGACCGCTCTCGATCAGGAGCTGACGGATGATCCGGCCGCGCCCCGCGCCGAGTGAGGCGCGCACCGCTATCTCGCGACGTCGCTCGTCGCCCCGCGCCAGCAGCAGGTTCGCAACGTTGACGCACGCGATGAGCAGCAGGAACGCGACGGCGCCGGCCAGCACGAACAGCAGCGGGCGAGCAGCACCGACCACGGTATCGCTGAGCGGCCGCGCAACGGGCACCAGGCCGGCTGCTTCGTCCACGATGCCGTCGCTCACCCACGCGTGCGCGATCCGCTCGAGCTCCGCGTTCGCACGCGCGATCGTCGCACCGGCCCGGAGCCGCGCGATGCCAAGCAGGTAGTGGCTGCCGCGATCACTCAGCAGGCTGTCGCGCTCGAGCGGCTGCGGCAGGAACAGCTCCGTGGCGCGCGTGGCCTCGTAGTCGGCAGGGAGTCCGACACCCTGCGGCAGTACACCGATGATCGTGTGCGCCTCGTTGTTGACGAGGAGCGTCGAACCGATGACGCTTCGGTCACCGGCGAAACGGCGCTGCCAGAGGCCGTGGCCGAGCACGACGACCGGCTCGGCGCCCCGTCGCCATTCCCCATCCATGAAGTAGCGGCCGGCCACCGCGGGCACGCCGAACACGTCGAACATCCCGGGCGTCACCCGCGCCGTCACGACGCGCTCGGGGTCACCTGCGCCCGTCGCGATGTTTACTGCACCACCGGCCCAGTACGCGACATGCTCGAAGCTGGAGACGCCCTCGCGGTACTCGAGCGCTTCCGGCTCGGAGATCCAGCCGCCGCCCTGCACACCATTCCGCACATTGACCACGAGCGCGAGGCGATCCGGCGCCGTGTAGGGGAGCGGTTCCAGCAGCACGCCGCGGACGACCGTGTAGATAGCGACGTTGGCACCGATGCCGAGTGCGAGCGTGAGGATGGCAACGGCCGCGAAGGCGGGCCGTCGCAGGAGACGGCGTGCAGCGTGGCGCAGGTCCTGGCTCAGCATGTCCATCGCCCCGTCCTGGTTGAGTATGTCAGCTCACCGTTGGGACAGTTCCCGCCCGCGCAGGGTTGTCATGGGCGGAGTTCCCGCATGCCCGGGTTCTTGATCACCGGGCGCGGCCCGAGTACCCTGCGCGCATGGAAATCCAGATCTTCGGCACGAAGAAGTCGGCCGACACCCGCAAGGCGCAGCGCTGGTTCGCGGAGCGCCGCATCCGTGTTCACTTCGTCGATCTCGCACAGCGTGCGGCATCACGCGGCGAGCTGCAGCGCTTCGCACAGAAATTCGGCGTGCAGGCGCTGCTCGATCGCGACTCGAAGCGGTTCCGCGATCTCGGCCTCGGTTCTGCGCATTACAGCGACGAGCGCTGGCTAGAGCGCCTGGCCGACGACCCGATGCTGCTGCGGACGCCGCTGGTCCGTTCGGGCAATCGCCTCACGATCGGTTTCGAGCCGGACACGTGGGCGGAGTGGCTCGCCGCCGGCTGATCGCCGGGCATGGCTCGTGCACTTTCCGGCAGCCCTGCAACCACCGGGAGGAGGACACATGGCTACCTGCGATCAATGTGGCAACAGCTACGACAAGTCGTTCCAGATCACAATGGGCGACCGGACCCACACCTTCGACAGCTTCGAGTGCGCGATCGCGAAGATGGCACCGCGCTGCTCGGTCTGTTCGACGCCGATCATCGGCCACGGCCTCGAGGCAGACGGCACGTTCTTCTGCTGCGACCACTGCGCGGAGAAGGCCGGGGTCGAAGCGCTGCGCGATCGCGTCTGAATTCCGCGCGGATCGCGCAGCACGTCGCACCCGGGTGTTCCATGCGTCAGTCCGCGCGCAGTGCGAGCAGCGGGTCCATGCTGGCTGCGCGCCGTGCGGGCAGGCATGAGGCGACGAGCGCCGTACCGGCGAGGATGACGGTTGCGCCCGCGAGCGCAACCGCATCCGTCGCTGCCACACCGTAGAGCAGGCTCTCCATCACGCGGCTGAGTGCGAGTGCCGCCGTGATCCCGATGCTGATTCCTGCCGCCGTAACGATCATGCCATCGCGGAGCACCAGCCGCAGCACGCTGGCATGCGGTGCGCCGAGTGCCATGCGGATGCCGATCTCGCGACGACGCTGCGCGACAGCGAATGACATGACACCGAAGATGCCGACCGCGGCAAGCACGACCGCGACGGCGGCGAACAGCAGCAGCAGCGTCATGTAGAAGCGCGGCTGTGCCACCGAATCCGCAAGCAGGTCATCGACCGGGCGCACGTTGTCCAGGGGCAGGTTCGGATCCAGCGCCTGCAGTTCCTCGCGCAGGCGCGGCACGATCAGCAGCGGATTCGTGCCGGGCGACTGCAGCACGACGTTCATGACCGGCACTGCAACCTGTGCGTGCGCGAAGTACACGGTGGGCAGCGGTTCCTCGCCCAGGTCGCGCAGCTTCACGTCTGCGACGACCCCTACGATCGTGCCAGCCACTCCGTCCGGATTGGCCGGGCGCTGCCAGGTCATCGTGATGTTCTGACCGATCGGATCGACATCGCGGAAGTAGCGACGCGCCGCCGCTTCGCTGATCAGAGCGACCGGCTGTGCCCCGGCGCGATCCGACGGCTCGATGTCCCGGCCCGCACGCAGCGGGATGTTCATCGTACGCAGATAGCCGGGCGTTATGACGCGCACGTCCAGCGTCTGATCGGCATCCACCTCCCCGGCACCTGCGATCGTGAACCCGGTGCGCTGCGTCCCGAACGTAAGCGGCAGAATCGAGACCGCTGCGGCCGACTCCACACCCGGCAGCGTGCGGACGCGCTCGAGGTACTGGTCGAAGAGCAGCGAGCGACGCTCGTCATCCGGGTACGGTGTGGCCGGCAGCCTGAGGGGCGTCGTGATCACGTGAGCAGAGCGGAAGCCGGGGTCGACCCGCATCAGTGTCGCGAAGCTGCGAATCAGCAGGCCGGCACCCGCGAGCAGCAGAACGGCCAGTGCAATCTCGGCGACGACGAGCGACGTGCGGATACGCTGCCCGCGCCGCGCCCCGACCTGGCTGCGACCCGCTTCCCGCAGCGCCTCGTACGGCGCGATGTGCGCGGTCTGGAGCGCCGGCAACAGTCCGAACAGCAATGCCGCTACCAGCGAAATCGCGAGCGTGAAGGCGACCACCGTTCCGTCCACGCTCACTTCATCGATGCGCGGCAGGTTGGCGGGCTGCATGCGCACGAGAGCAGCACTGCCCCACAGCGCGAGCACGAGACCGAGCACGCCGCCGAGCACGCCCAGGGCCATGCTCTCGGTGACGAGCTGGCGGATGATACGCGCGCGTCCCGCGCCGAGCGCCGTGCGCACCGCCATCTCGCCTTCCCGCGTGGACGCGCGCGCCAGGAGCAGGTTGGCCACGTTCACACAGGCAATGAGCAGAACGAAGCCGACCGCGGTCAGGAGTACGAGCAACGGTGTACGCACATCGCCGATGGTCGCCTGGTGCAGAGGAATCGTGTGCAACCCGAGCGTGTACTCGGGCCCCTGGGCATCACGCGCCTGCTCGATACGACGGGCGAGTGCGTCCACCGCTGCCTGTGCACGTTCGAGCGGGACGTCATTGCGCAAACGCCCGACTACGCCGAGGAAGAAGCCATGGCGGGAGCCCTCGGAACGGAACACATCCGTGTATTCGAGCGGGATCCACGCCTGGGTCTCGCCGGGATACTCGAAACCCGGCGGCATCACGCCAATCACCGTGTACGCGTTGCCGCCGAGCACGATCGTGGTGTTCAGGATCGAAGGATCGCCGCCGAAGTGCTGCTGCCACGTGCTGTTCGAGAGCACCACCACGCGCGTGTTGCCCGGCTCGTTCTCGCCGGCCGTGAAGCCGCGGCCCATCTGCGGACGCACGCCCAGCACATCGAACAGATTGGCACTCACGGTACCGGCTGTCAGATCCGTCGGATCGCCCTTGCCGGTGAGCGTGACCGTGCCCCCGGCAGTGGCGGCGACTCCCGTGAACACATCGGACAGTGCGGCGATGTCGAGGTAGTTCGGCGACGAAACCGCGCTGAACGGCGTGTTCCCGTTGACGGAGGTGTTCACACGGACGAGCAGCTCGGGGTCAGCGAATGGCAGCGGCCGGAAGAGCACCCCGTACACCACGCTGAAGATGGCGCTGTTCGCGCCGATCCCGAGCGCGAGCGTCAGCAGTGCAATGAAGGTGAAGCCGGGTGAGCGCGCGAGCTTGCGCAGCGCATACCGCAGATCTGCAACGATTGTGTCCATGTTCGAAGCGGTCAGGGTGGTGCCGGCCCTGCGGCCGGCGGCGTCTCGCGTAACGACAGGTCCGGGGCGTCACACGCTGCTCGACCGCTGAAGGAAGGAGCGCGCCAGTTTCGCAGGATGCGGGCAAACCGTGATCGGGCAACCGCTTAGCTTGCCCGGACCATGGAACGGGCGACGCTGGTCGTGCCGGAATCGGGACGGGATCGAGGCGAAAGTCGGACGGGCAGACCGAGGGGCAAACGCGGGGCGGAGCGCGACAGCGGCGACTCGGGGGGCATGCCGGCGAGCTGCGGGACTCCGTCATCCCGCTGGACGCAGCGTGGGCTCAGCGCGTCAGCACCACCTCGACGAGCCCGCCGGCGAACAGCTCATCACCCGTGAGGATGCCCGGCTCGGTGTAGCGGAAGCTCATGTCGCGCACGAACGTATCAGCGCCCTGCTCGAACGTGACGGTGCGTCCGTCGAGCGACCATGTCCCGGTCAGGCTGGCATCCAGTTCCTCGTCCCCGCCGAAGGCTGGCACGTAGAGTGTACCGGTGGTCGTGCCGTTGATGTTCAGGGTGATGTCGAGGCTGCCACCCAGGGCGAGCAGGTCCTGGGATCCGCTGCCGGTGCCGATCCTGAACTCTGTGGCGGTGTATGTTCCAGCGACGGTCTCGACATCGGGCCCTGTCGGGTCGTTGTCACAGCCGGTGCTCACCAGGAGAGCGGCCAGAACCGCGATCGAACGCAACATCTTCATGATACCTCCTCAACAGGTGCGAACGTGGCGGCAGAGAGGTGCGCAATCCCGGTGCCTGTCTGGCATTGTCGCGGAATCAGGATGATCGCATGGCGCTGAGCGCGGACGTCATCGTGATCGGCCTCGGTGCGGCGGGCGGTGCGGCGGCGTGGCAGTGCGCGGCGCGGGGCGCGCGCGTGATCGGGATCGATCGCTGGGCGCCGCCGCATGCGCTGGGCTCGAGTTTCGGTCGGACGCGCATCATCCGCGAGGCCTATTACGAGCATCCTCAGTACGTGCCGTTCATTCGCCGGGCGTACGAGTTGTGGGACGACCTGGCCAGTGAGTCCGGCCGCGAGCTGCTGGTGACGACGGGCGGTGCGATGATCGGCCCGGCCGACGGCGAGTTGGTCGGTGGTGCGCTCGCGAGTGCGCGAAAGCACGGCATCGCGCACGAGCTGCTCGACGCGGCGTCGTTCGAATCGCGCTATCCGGGGTATCAACTGCGGCCGGACTGGGTGGCGCTCGTGGAGGAGCGTGCCGGGCTGCTGGTTCCTGAGGCGTGCATCGAGGCATTTCACGCGTGCGCGCGTAGTGCGGAACTGCACACGAACGAGCGCGTCCTCGCGTGGAAAGCAGACGGCAGTGGCGCTGTCGTCGAGACGGACAGGGCTCGTTACCACGCGTCGCGGCTGGTGATCACGGCCGGTGCATGGCTGCCGCGGCTCGTGCCTGAGCTTGCACCCATGCTCGAGATCGAGCGGCAGGTGCTGATGTGGTTCGAGCCGAAGGTCCGGCCGGAGCGCTTCGGCGCGGGGCATTCGCCGATTGCGCTCTGGGAACATGAACCGGGTAGCATCTTCGCGACGTTCCCGGACCTGGGTGACGGCTTCAAGGCGGGCGTGCACCACGGCGGAACGGTGTGCGATCCCGAGACGCTCGAGCGCTCACCGGTGGATGCCGACGAACGTACGATCCGGCGCCTGCTCGCGCAGGTGGCCCCGGACACGAACGGTGAACTGCGCGATGGATGCGTCTGCATGTACACGAACACGCCGGACCGACACTTCGTGGTCGACCGGCATCCGTACCACGAGCAGGTCGTGATCGCGAGCGCGTGCTCCGGTCATGGCTTCAAGTTCGCGAGCGCGACCGGTGAGCTGATCGCGCAGCTCGCACTCGACGGACGCACGGAACTCGACGTGGCGCCGTTCTCGGTGCAACGTCTGTTGCCCGGAGCGCCGGTTCACTGACGGGAGCACGCGTGCCCGAACAAGGCGCCAGCGGCCGGATGATCGGGGACCTGACGACGTCAGGCAGTACCGGACCGACGGCGACGACACTGACAGGATGACGCAATGACCGCAGGAATACATGCAATGCCCGCACAGCGCAGCGGGCTCGGATCGCTGCGCGGTGGGCCGGTTCACATGAATGCCGAGCGCGGCGGACGCGCACGCGCAGGAGCGCCACGACCGCCGGAAGACCCTGAAAAGAAGGAAAAGCGCAAGGGCCTGTTCGGCATCGGCACGGCGAGCGGTGAAGCGAAGCGCCTGATGTGGGAGCATCGCGGCCCGCTCGCGATCGGGCTCGTGCTCATGGCGGTCAGCAAGCTTGCCGGCTTCGTCCTGCCGCTGGGCCTGCAGTTCCTGCTGGATGACGTGATCGGCGGTGGCCGGGCTGAGCTGCTCGTGCCGCTCGCGCTGGCGGTCGCCGGTGCGACGCTCGTGCAGGGTCTGACCAGCTTCGGCCTGGCGCGGGTCGTGAGCGTCACCGCGCAGCGCGCGATTCGCGACATGCGGAAGGTGGTGCAGTCGCACGTGATCCGCCTGCCCGTCAGCTACTTCGACACGACGAAGAGCGGCATCCTCATCTCGCGCATCATGAACGATCCGGAGGGCATCCGGAACCTGGTCGGCACTGGACTGATCCAGCTCGTGGGCGGGCTGTTCACCGCGATCATCGCGTTCATTCTGCTGCTGCAGCGCAACTGGCAGCTGACACTGGCAACGGTCGCGATCCTGCTCGTCTTCGCCGGTGTGGTCGCCTTCGCGTTCACGAAGCTGCGCCCGATCTTCCGCAAGCGCAGCGAGATCAACGCGGAAGTCACGGGGCGCCTGGGCGAGGGTCTGGGCGGTGTGCGACTGGTGAAGGTGTACACCGCGGAGCAGCGAGAAGCGACGGTGTTCTCGGGCGGCGTGGACCGCCTGTTCCAGAACATCTCGAGCACGATCACGGGAACGTCGGCGGTCACGGCATTCTCGACGCTGGTCGTGGGCGCCATCAGTGTACTCGTGATCCTGGTTGGCGGCCGCGCGATCCTGAGTGGCAGCATGAGCGTCGGTGAGCTGAGCGCGTTCGTCGTGCTCGTCGGCATGATGGTCTCGCCGCTCGTCGGTATTGCATCGATCAGCACGCAGGTGAGCGAGGCGTTCGCGGGACTCGACCGCATCCGTGAGCTGCGCGAGATGGAGACGGAGGACGACCTCGACCGTGGCCTGGTCGCGCCCGAAGAGATCGATGGAGACGTCATCTTCGAGAACGTGGACTTCGAATACGAACAGAATGTGCCCGTTCTGCGCGATGTCTCGTTCCATGCGCCTGCAGGCACGACGACAGCGCTGGTCGGCCCCAGCGGCGCAGGCAAGAGCACGCTGATCGGGCTGGTGATGGCGTTCGCACGGCCGCAGAACGGCCGCGTGCTCGTTGACGGGAAGGACCTGGCGATGCTGCGACTGCGCGACTACCGCAGCCAGATCGGTGTGGTGCTGCAGGACAACTTCCTGTTCGACGGGACCATCCGTGAGAACATCGCGTTCTCGCGCCCCGACGCCACTGACGAGGAGGTGCGCGAGGCCGGCCGCATCGCGCACTGCGACGAGTTCGTCAGCCGTTTCGAGGACGGCTACGACACGATCGTCGGCGAGCGCGGCGTCAAGCTTTCCGGCGGTCAGCGTCAGCGCGTCGCGATCGCCCGTGCGATCCTGGCCGACCCGCGCATCCTGATCCTGGACGAGGCGACGTCGTCACTCGACAGTGAGAGCGAGGCGATGATCCGCGACGGACTGCGCAGGCTGCGCCGGGGTCGCACGACGTTCGTCATTGCGCACCGTCTCTCCACGATCACGAGCGCAGACCAGATCCTGGTGATGGACCAGGGCCGGATCGTGGAGCGTGGCAATCACGGACAGCTCATGGACGTGGGCGGACTGTATCGTCGTCTCTATGAACGGCAGCACCAACTCGAGACGGATCTCTACATCAATCCCGGCGAGGACCCGTCGCGCACGCGCGAGGAGGAAGCGGAGCGCATCGAGGCGACGAAAGTCGCGGCACAGGCCGGGCGCGATCCCTGAGCGCCCGCGCGCCGGGCGCGCTTCCCGGGCGGGGCAGCGCCGGGTTCCGCCGCGGCCGTTCCAGCGCGAGTGTTGCACATCGCTCAGTGCGCTCGATGTTCCCGGTGGGTGACGAAAACGGCCGGCGTGCTTCCGATGCACGCCGGCCGTTTTCCCGTCAACTCTGCTGTCAGGGTGCGACCGGTGCCAGCTGCGACGGATCGTAGTGCAGCGGTGCGCCCGGCCCGAGCGGGATATCGAGGCCGATCCAGACCGCGAACACGATGGTCCAGCCGATCAGGAAAACGATCGAATACGGCAGCATCGCGGAGATGAGCGTACCGATGCCGGCATTGCGATCGTAGCGTTGCGCGAACGCGATGATCACCGGGAAATACTGCATGAGCGGAGTAATGATGTTGGTGCTCGAATCGCCGACACGATAGGCGACCTGCACTGCCTCGGGCGAGTATCCCATGAGCATCATCATCGGCACGAATACGGGTGCCATGACCGCCCACTTCGCCGATGCGCTGCCGATGAACAGGTTGATGAACGCGGCAACGAAGATGAAGCTGAGCATGAGCGGCATCCCCGTGAAGCCGACGGTCTGCAGTCCGAGCGCACCCTGGATCGCGACGATGAGGCCGAGGTTCGACCAGTTGAAGTACGCGACGAACTGCGCGGCAGCGAACGCGAGCACGATGTAGCTGCCGAGCACGGCCACGCCGTCGGACGACATTTTCGCGACGTCCTTGTCGGAGCGGATCGTGCCCGCCGCGATGCCGTACGCGAGGCCCATGACGAGGAACATCAGCATGAGCAACGTCACGATCGCGTCGAAGAACGGACGGATCTGCAGCAGCACTCCCTCACCCGCCGCGGCCGCCGCCGGATCGCGCAGTGGCGCACCCTGCGGCACCACGAGCAGCGCCATGACGACGAGTGATGTGACGAGTGCCAGCATCGCCGCGCGCAGCCCGCGTCGCTCTGCCGGAGTGACATCCTCGATCGTCTGATGGGCCAGCTCGGCGTCCATCGCCATGCTGCGGTCCCACTCGCCCAGGCGCGGCTCCACGAATCGGTGCGTGACCCACGTGCCGAGCGCGGTGAGCAGGAAGACCGATACGATCATGAAGTAGTAGTTCGCGGTCGGATCGACGACGTACGCCGGGTCGACGAGCTGCGCGGCCTCCTGCGACAGGCCGGAGAGCAGCGGATCGAGCGACGTCAGGAACAGGTTTGCGCTGAACCCGCCCGAGACACCGGCGAACGCGGCGGCCAGGCCTGCGAGCGGATGCCGGCCGATCGATGCGAACAGCATCGCGCCGAGCGGCGTCAGCACCACGTAGCCGGCGTCTACGGCCATGCTGCTCATGACGCCGCCGAAGACGAGCGCCGCAGTCAGCATCGAGGGCGGCACCGCGGCGACGAATCGGCGGAGCGCGACGGCGACCAGGCCGCTGTTCTCGGCGACCGCGATACCGATGATGACCACGATCACGAGGCCGAGCGGCGGGAATGCCGTGAAGTTGGCGACCGCGCCGGTCAGCATGCGGCGTATGCCGTCGCCTGACAGCAGGTTGACCGCGCGGATCGACTCGCCCGTCGCAGGATGCACGGCCGTGACATCGAGCATCGCGACGATCCACGATGCGACGACCACGGTCAGTGCGAGGAGTGCGAAGAGCGTGATCGGATCTGGCAGCTTGTTGCCGATCCGCTCGACGCCGTCCAGAAAACGCAGCATCAGGCTCTTCTTCATCGCGTCGTCACGGTTGGGGTTCGAGTGGTGGGTTGCGATGGGCGGGCGGGCCGGTCCGCCGGCTGCCCGCCCTCCGTTACATACCTGCGCTCAGCTGTCAGCTGCCGCGATGCCGTCCGTCAGTATGGCTGCGACGTCCTCGACCGCACGTCCCTGGATGTCCCTGCGTTCCATGATGAACGCGACCGCGCCGTCGCGGAAGTAGATCATGGCCGGCGACGACGGTGGGTAGGGCTCGTGCAGGGCGCGTACACGGTCGGTCGCCTCGAGGTCCGCGCCCGCGAACACCACACCGAATGCGGCAGGGAGTGTCCCGCTGGAGTGCAGGATCTCGAGCGCGGGCCGCATCGTGCCGCCGGCACAGCCACAGATCGAGTTGACAACGATGAGCGCACCGTCCGCGTGCTGCCCGAGGAACGCGTCCACCTGTTCGGATGTGCGCAGTTCCTGCGCGCCGAGGCGCGTGACCTGCGCGCGGTACGGCGCAATCATCATTTCCGGATACCTCATTGTGCTCACGACGATGTACCCTCCGGTGTATCGCTCAACATGTCCGGCGCGAAGCCGAGTTCCTCGAGTATCTGCTGCGTATGTTCGCCGGCGTGCGGCGGCGGCCGGTCCGCGGCCGCACGGACACCGTTCCACCGCAGTGGCGGCAGTGGCGCTCGCAGGGCCGGCGCGTCGTCGCGCGGCGTGGCATGCAGCAGGCCGCCCGCTGACGTCTGCGGCTCATGCGCGACCTGGTCGATCGACCGGATCGCTGCGCAGGGTACACCGGCAGCGCGCAGTCGTGCCTCCAGTTCCGCGACACCGAGCGTGCGTGTGACCTGCTCGATCTCGCTGCGCAGCGCCGCACGGTCCGCCACCCGCTGCTGATTGGTCTGCCAGCGCGGGTCGCGTGCTGCTGCGTGCAGTCCAAGCGCCGCGCACAGCTTCGCGAACAGTGCGTCGTTCGCGCCCGCGATCATCAGCTCGCCGTCCGCGGCGGCGAAGGCGCCATACGGTGCGATCGCGGGGAAACCGGTGCCATGTCGCTCGGGCACCGTGCCGTCGGCAAGATAGCCCATCAGGTGATAGGCGTTGTATCCGATCACGGTCTCGTAGAGTGCCGCGATGACGTGGCTGCCCGCGCCCGTTCGATCGCGTTCGCGTAGTGCGGCGAGCACTGCGAGCGCGGCCCACGTGCCAGTGCCGTAGTCCACGACGGACGTGCCAACGCGCGCCGGTGCATCGGGCTTGCCTGTCACGCTGATCAGACCGCCGTGGGCCTGGGCGAGCGCGTCGTAGCCGGGCAGGTCGGCGAGCGGGCCGTCTTCACCATACGCGCGGACGGAACAGTAGATGAGCGCCGGGTGACGCGTGCGCAGCTCGGTCGCAGCGCACCCGAGCCGCTCCGCGACGCCGCGCCGGAACGATTCGACGAATACATCGGCGCGTGCGACGAGTGCGTCGAGTACCGCGCGTGCACCGTCGCGTTTCAGGTCGAGCGTGATACTGCGTTTCCCGCGGTTGACCGAGAGGAACATCGTGCCGTCGCTGCCCCACTGCGGCGGCGCCCAGTCACGTGCAGGATCACCTCCCGGCGGCTCGACCTTGATGACGTCGGCGCCGAGGTCGGCAAGGATCTGGGTGCAGAACGGCCCGGCCAGGTTCTGCGAGAGATCGATCACGCGGATCCCGCCGAGCGGTCGCGGTCGCTCCGTCAAGCGCGCACCAATACGTCCTCCGACCGCACTGGCCGCGCCGGCAACGTCAGCGTGAAGCGGGCCCCGCCGTGCGGCGCATTTGCAGCGAGCAGCTCGCCGCCCATCGCCCGCGCCAGCTCACGACTGATCGAGAGGCCAAGTCCGACACCGTCGGTGAGTGTCGATGCATCCGGCCTGAGCTGCACGAACGGCTCGAAGATCGCCTCGAGACGATCGGGCGGCACGCCTGCGCCGGTGTCCGTGACGCAGATACGCGCATCTGCGCCGTCGGCTTCGCACTCGATCGTGATACGGCCGCCGCGGGGCGTGAACTTCATGGCGTTGGACAACAGGTTCATCAGGATCTGGACGATCTTCTCGGGATCTGCGTGCGCGTGCACCGCAACGATCGATGGCGGCTGCACGCAGTGGAGACCGAGTGAATCGAGCTGCGGCGTGAGCAGCGTCACGACCTCCTGCACCGCGGTCGGCAGCTCCACGGTGCATGCGTTGAAACGCACGGTGCCGGCCTCGAGCTTCGCGAAGTTGAGGATGTCGTTGATCAACGCGAGCAGGTGTCGTCCACTGTGCTGGATGCGCTCCAGCGACTGCAGCTGCGCGGCATTCACCGAGCCGTGGATACCGAGCTGCAGCAGTTGCGTGTGGCCGGCGATCGCGTTCAGCGGCGTGCGCAACTCGTGGCTCATCGCGGCAAGGAACTGTGACTTGGTTGCGTTCGCCTCTTCCGCCAGCTGCTGCGCTTGCTGTGCTGCAATCGTGGACGCATGCAACGCCTCGTTCGCGTCCTGCAGCTCGTGATTGCGCTGCTCCAGCTCAGCCATCAGGTGCATCAGTTCGTCGGTCTGCGCCTCGAGCTCGATCGCCTGCTGCTCGAGTTGCTCGCGCGATGTGATCAGATCGTGCACCAGCGCGGCCTTCTCCTCGAGCATCGCTTCCGCCGCCTCCCGCGCCGCTTCGGCGCGCGACAGTTGCCGCTCGCGTTCTACCGCCTCGCGCTGCTCGGTCACGTCCTGGCACGTGCCGACGAGCCGGTCGATCCGGCCGGCCGTGCTGACGGCGCGCCCCCTCGTCTGCAGTATCCGGGTGGCGCCGTCCGGCCGCTCGATCTGCTCCTCCCACTCGAAGCTGCCGCCCGTCTGCAGCGCATTCTCGACCGCCGCCGCGACGCGCACGCGGTCCGCGGGCAGCAGCCGGCTCATGAACGTTTCGTAGGAGGGCGTGAACTCGTCGGGGTCGACGCCGTAGATGTCGTAGAGCGCGGCGGACCATTGCAGATCGCCAGTGGCGACGTCCCACGACCAGCTTCCGAGGCGCGCAACGTGCTGCGCCTCATCGAGCCGGCGGCCGTGTTCCTCGAGCCGCTCCTGGGTGAGGCGCCGCTCGGTCAGGTCACGAAGCAGGATCGCGAAGCCGGGGGCGCCGTGTTCGGGCGCATACCGCAGGATCTGCGTGTGCGTCCAGATGCGCGCGCCGTCGCTCCGCGGATGCCAACCCTCGAACTCGAATTCGCCCGCGGCGCGTGCCGCCTCGAGCGCCGATTGTTTGCGCGCCTGTGCGCCCGGGTCGTCGGAGAGCAGTGCGCCGATCGGTCGACCGATCGCATCGGCATCGTCCCAGCCAAGCAGGCGCGTGGCGCCGGGGTTCCACTCCGTGACCGTACCGGCATCGTCCAGGGCGATCATTGCATGGTCGCGGATCCGCTCCAGCAGCAGCCTGGCCAGCCCGTCACGCTTTTTTTCGTTTCGCACCAGGGCAGACTCCGATTGGCGAAACTCTGACCGTTTCCAACCCCACATCCACTGCCGAATTGGCGACAAACGCAGGAAGGTTGGAGGCCCGGTCCGCCAGTGCAACCCCCTCGGCGGCACCGCAGTGGCCGCTGGAGGCCCGCATGGCGGGTCAGTGCCTTTACAGCAGGCGGGCACAGGCATAGAATGCGGCGAAATCAGGTCTTTCGAGACAACTTCGCCCCAATCAGTGGTGGTCCCGATCGGCGTCCAGGCGCCGGGCCGCCAGAGGAGCCAGTCATGTCGGAGAGCACGCGCATCCGTGTCACGCTGCGCTGGGTCCAGATCCTCGACAACAAGGAGCCGTTCTACAAGGAGCGCGGCGAGTTCTTCTTCCGGGCGACGGTACGCGGCAACGGCGCGCCGCAGGAGACGCGCATCCCGGAGGACGGCACCTTCGAGATCTCCGACCACCCGGCGTGGAACAAGGTCAACCTGGACCGGGTGATCTTCGACGGCCCGGTCGCGGACCGGCTCGAGATCCAGCTCCACGGCGAGGAAGTGGACACGACGTCGGCGAATGACGCGCTCGAGCTGTACAAGCGCACGTTCGCGGGCGATCCCTCGGCCTGGCTCGGCGAGCACTCGCCGCACGACGAGGACGAGGATCCCGAGAACCTGAAGGACTGGCGCGTCTGCTACCGGATCGAGCGCGCCTGACGCTTCGAACGATTCATCCCGGCGATGCGCGGCCGCTCCGTGGAGGGCGGCCGTTCGCATTTCTGCAACCGGAGGACCGAATGATGCGAGTCACCGCTCCCGCCCTTGCGCTGCTGCTGACCGCCGCCGTCGCAGCGCCGTCCGTCGCACAATCCGTCGATATCCGCGAATGGCCCGTGCCATGGGAAGACTCCCGGCCGCGCGACCCGTACGTGGACGGCAACGGCCAGGTCTGGTTCGTGGGCCAGCGCGGCAACTACATCGCCGTGCTGAACCCCGAGAGTGGTGACTTCCGCCGTTACGAACTGTCCGAGCGCGCCCTGCCGCACAACCTGATCGTGGACGACGACGGGATCGTCTGGTACGCGGGCAACGGCAACGCGCACATCGGGCGGCTGGATCCGGGGACCGGCGAGGTGGAGGAGATCCGCATGCCGGACGAGGCGGCGCGCGACCCGCACACGCTCATCTTCGACGGCAACGGCGACATCTGGTTCACCGTGCAGGGCGGCAACTTCGTCGGGAAGCTGGACACGGATTCACACGACGTTCGACTGATCGCGGTGCCATCGCAACGGTCGCGGCCATACGGCATCGTTGTTGATGACAGCGGCCGGCCGTGGCTGAACCTGTTCGGCACGAACAAGCTCGCGACGGTGGACCCGCAGACATTCGAGCTGCGCGAGATCCCGCTCGCCCGCGAGGGTGCCCGCACGCGTCGGATCGACATGACGTCGGACGGCGCAGTCTGGTACGTCGATTACGCGGAAGGCTTCCTCGGCCGCTTCGATCCGGCGACCGAGCAGGTGAAGGAATGGGCGATGCCGAGCGGCGCGGAGAGCCGACCGTACGCGATGGCCGTGGACGCGCGTGACCGCATCTGGATCGTCGAGTCGGGCGTGCAGCCGAACCGCTTCGTCGGGTTCGACCCGGCAACAGAGACGTTCTTCGGCACGACCGCCGTGCCGAGCGGCGGCGGCACCGTGCGCCACATGATGTTCCACCAGCCGTCCAACACGATCTGGTTCGGCGCGGACACGGGCACGATCGGTCGCATCGTCGTTCCCTGATGACCGCACGCGCCCTCGCGCTGCTCGCACTCGCACTGCTGCCGGCCGCGGCAGCAGTGCAGGCGGGCGACGTCCCTGCCGCGCACAGCGTGGTCGAGCGAGGGTCTGCCGGGCCGCCCGGCTCGCATCCGCGGCCGAACCCGGCCGTCGCGTCCGAGCCGGAGAACCCGCCGGCCGCACGCACGGGTGGCTTCGGTGAGCCGACCTGCCAGGAGTGCCACTTCGAGTCGGATGTGAACGCGGGACCGGGCACGATCGAGGTGGCTCTGCCGGGCTTCGTCCTGCCGGACACGACCTATCACATCACCGTCCACCTCACGCATCCCGGCATGCGCCGCGCCGGCTTCATGCTCAGCACACGCACACCGCACGGCGGGCAGGCGGGTCTGCTGCGTGCCACGGACGAGCGTACCACGACGACCGCCGCGGGCGACGTCGTCTACGTTCATCACGCGCTCGGAGGTACGTGGGTCGCAGGCGATTCGCAATCGTGGACGTTCGAGTGGAGCACCGACGGACTTGTGCAGGGCGCGGTCGTGGTCGTGAACATCGCCGCGAACGCGGGCAACAACGACGCGTCACCCTTCGGGGATTACGTCTATGCGGGGGAATGGGTGATCGGGAGGTAGTCCGTTGGCCCCGGGCAGCGCGCGATTCACGCTTCCTGGCCCTCGCTCGCCACACGGGACTCCCATTCGTCCAAACGACGTCCGATCGCGCGGTTCAGCCACGGAACGCCGGCGAGCGGGAGCAGTGAGAACGCGGTGAACGCCAGCATGAACCAGGTATCGGGGGTATCGCCGCCTGTGTGCGCTGCCTGATACAGTACGACCTGGATCATTCCGGTGAGCAGCAACAGCCATGTGGCCATGCCGTACATGAAAGCGCGCGTCGGTTCCATTGCGAAGACCTGCGCTTCGCGCGGGAGTGCGAGCATCCGCTTCTTGTGCGGGACATTGACGCCGCTGGCGCCCGAGTCCGCGAGCCGCGACAGGACGTACATGAACGCTGCTTCGAACACGGCCAGGATGGGCAGCAGGAACCAGAATCCGCTGTTACGGTCCGTCCAGCGCGTCACGCCGGACGTGCCGATGTGTGCCGGGATCTGCTCGGGCAGCCGCGGGTACGCGATGATGGTAAATACCCACAGGGCGAGCAACAGCAGTAGATTGACGGCGTGCAGCCACCTGTAATCCGGATTATCGCGACCCTCCATGTCTGAGAATTTCGGGCAGGACCGCTTTCAGCGCCAGCTTGCCTTCATCGTAGAGATCGACAAGCTCAAGACCGTGCTGCGACGCAGCATGCTGACTGACCTGTCGCGGCGCGAGAACAGCGCCGAGCATTCCTGGCATCTCACGCTCATGGCCGTGCTGCTGCACGAGCACGCCGAGCAGCCCGTTGACCTCATGCGCGTGATGAAGATGCTGCTGGTGCACGACATCGTCGAAATCGATGCCGGCGACACGTTCGCATACGACGTGGCCGGTCGCGTGGACAAGGAAGAACGTGAGCGGCGCGCTGCGGATCGGCTGTTCTCGTTGCTGCCCGAGGACCATGCCGTCGAGCTGCGCGCCTGCTGGGACGAGTTCGAGGAGAACCGCTCACCCGAAGCGCGCTTCGCCAACGCGCTCGACCGGCTGCAGCCGCTGCTCCAGAACCTGCACACGAAGGGCGGCACGTGGCGCTCGCACGGCGTCACACTGGAGCAGGTCATCGAGCGGATGCAGCCGATCCAGAGCGCCTGCCCGTCGCTCTGGCCGTGGGTCGAGCATTCGCTCAGCACTGTGTGGGTGAACGGGAAGGTGCGCGACCCCTGGGACTGAGGTGATGCGGACCGCAGCGCGCGATCCGCACCGCCGTACGAACTAGACCTTCTCCAGCGCCTGCTTCAGGTCGGCGATCACGTCCTCCGGATGCTCGACACCGATGGAGAGCCGGATCATCGAAGGCGTGATGCCCATCCGCAGCTGGTCATCCGGCGGAATATCGGAGTGCGTCATGGATGCGGGATGCTCCGCGAGTGACTCCGTACCGCCGAGTGATACGGCGAGCTTCACGACCTGCAGCGCGTCCAGCAACCGGAACGCCTCGGCCTCGCCGCCGTGCACCTCGAACGAGAACGTGGAGCCGGGTGCGGTCGCCTGCTTCTGGAAGATCTGCTTCTGTGACTCGTCCTCGATCATGCCGAGGTAGTGCACGCGCCGCACCTTTGGATGGTCCGCCAGGAACTCGGCAACGTAGCGTGCATTCTTCATCCCCGACGTCACCCGCAGCTTCAACGTTTCCAGCGACCGCAGCAGCAACCAGCCGGTCCACGCATCCGACACCGAGCCGAGGATGGTGCGCATGACGCGCACCTTCGACAACAGCGACTCCGCGCCGAGCGCAGCGCCGGCAATGAGATCACTGTGCCCGCCGACGTACTTCGTCAGCGAATACAGCACGATGTCGGCGCCGTGTGCAAGCGGTTGCTGCCAGAGCGGGCCGAGGAACGTATTGTCCACGATGACGAGCGGACGCGAGCCGTCGGGCTGCGTCATCGAGCGCGCGAGTTCCGCGCAACGCGCGATATCGACGAGTGCGTTCGTCGGGTTGGCGGGTGTCTCGATGTAGATTACGCCGACGCGACCGATGCCGCGTGCCATCTCGAGTGCGGGCTCGATCGTCGTGTCGTCACCCGCCATGAATGGAATGCGGCGAACGCCATACTCCGGCAGGATGTGTCGGACCAGGTAATCCGTGCCGCCGTAGATCGGCTCGCTGTGGAGGATGACGTCACCGGGGCGCAGGAACGTGAACAGCGTGGTCGATATCGCGGCCATGCCGCTCGAGAAGAGCAGCGCGCATTCCGCACCGTCCCAGAGGCAGAGCCGCTCCTCGACGAGCTGCAGGTTGGGGTTGTTGATGCGTGAGTAGATGAGGCCGATCTCTTCACCACGGCCAGGCTCGCGCAGACCGTAGGCGACCTCGAAGAACTCCTTGCCCGCCTGCGCCGACTCGAACACGAACGTCGACGTCTGGAAGATCGGTGGCTTGAGTGCGCCCTCGGAGAGCGCCGGCTCGTAGCCGTAGCCCATCATCATCGTCTCGGGTCGCAGCGCATGCCCGTCGATGCTGCGCTTCCGGTACTCCTTGTCCCTGTCTGCCACGTCTCTCCTCCTCATCGAGACCGCAAGGGCAATGCTCCGCCCGGCGCGCGCAGGCGCGCGGCTGTCCTGCGGCGTCCAGCGCGCAGTGATGCGAACCGTGTACCGCCCGGAATGGCAGCGGGCAGAAATTCGGCCTGGCGGAAGCTATGCCGTGGGTGGCATCCGGGGAACGGCAGGCCTAGCTTTCGCTCGAAACCCATCGCGTCACAAATCACGACAGGTCTCCCATGTCACGCACTGCCCTGCACCGGCTCGTGCCTCTGCTCAGCATCTTCGTGCTGGCGCAGCCATCCACCGCGCAGCAGCGTGGCACTCTGTTCATCGTGGGAGGCGGACGCCAGCCCGACGAGCTGATCACCAGGTTCGTCGAGCTGGCCGGCGGTCCGGGCCGGGCACGTATTGCAGTCGTGCCGATGGCGAGCGGCGCTGCAGAGCAGTCCGGTGACGGCAAGGTCGAGCAACTCGTGGAATTCGGTGCCGACGCATTCAATCTGAACCTGTCGCGCGCGCAGGCATCGACGGATTCAGCCGCGGCACTGCTGGACGGCGTGACCGGTGTCTGGTTCGCAGGCGGTGACCAGGTGCGGCTCACCGACGTTCTCCAGGGTACTCCGGTGCTCGAGGCGATCCGTGCGCGTTATGACGGCGGCGCAGTGCTCGGCGGCACGTCCGCAGCCGCGGCGATCATGTCGGACTCGATGCTGACGGGTCGCCAGATCCGGGCAGGCCAGGATACGCTGGGCTATCATGGCGACGAGTATCGTCGCATCGCACGCGGTTCGATCGAGATCGTGCCCGGCTTCGGGTTTCTGCAGAACGCTATCATCGATCAGCACTTCATCGAGCGCGAGCGCCACAACCGGTTGCTGAGCGTGGTGCTGGAGCGGCCAGCGATGATCGGTGCCGGGATCGCCGAAGGAACGGCGCTCGAGGTCGCACCGGACGGGAGATGGAGCGTGCACGGCCGCGGTGCAGTGATCATATACGACGCACGTGAAGCGTCGATCACCGGGCCTGCATCGACGTCACCGGGCGCCGCAGGAATCCGGATGCACGTGCTGCCGGCGGGCGCGACATACGACCCGGCGACCGGCAGCGCCCGGCTCGAGACGACAGTCCACTGATCGCGCGTTAGTCGGGCTCTACGATCAGCGGCTTCCGGCCGCGCCCGCGCGCGCGCCACCGCTCCATCCGAACGTCCAGTCCGCTGATCGGCTGCGCCGGCGAAGCGAGTCGCCCGCGCGCCAGCAGCGTGCGCAGCGCCTCATCATCCAGGTCTTCCGCCCCGGGATAGCGACGCAGCGTACCATCGATGCGCGCGGCGATCGGCATCCCGTCACGGAACGCGACGCGGTTGCGTGCGAGCGAGGGCACGCGCGCGCTGTCCGGCGTGACGATGCCGACCAGGTTGAGCGGATCGGCCGCCGAGATGACGACGAACCTGCCGCTCGTCCCTTCGCGCCGGATGGACCGCAGCAGCGGCACGGCTTCGGGCAGCGCGAACTGCTCGCCGAGTGGTCCCTCGACGAAGCGACCACCCCGTACCTCGCCGCGTGCTTCCAGACGCCGCAGCACGAAGACGAGCTCGCGCCACGCAGGCGCACCGCGCTCCCGCGTGACCACGCGTCGGAACACTACGCCCCAGCGGCGCAGGAGCATGCGCGCATACGACTCGAGGTCTGCCTCGTGCGCGAGCGCGGCGGCCCGGGTCCCGGCAGGAGCTGCAACCTCGTGGTCAGGAAGGCGGCGCAACGCGGACCAGCGGCCGGCGCTCTCGATGCCATAGGCCGGTGCGACGCCGCCGCGATGACGAGCGCGACGCGGCCGCTTGTTCTCCGGCGTGAGGAGCGCGCGCAGGCCCGCGAAGCCGTCAGCAGTGGCCAGGCCGTGCGCGGCGAGTTCACCGAGCGCACGCTCGACCTGTGTCGGCAGCATGCGCGCGCCTGCCACGATCTCGTGAAAGAACGATGCGCCGCTGCCGGCCAGCCAGTCGTACACCTGCTGTGCACCGCCGCTGACGCGCTCGTAGGCTTCGGCGGCACCGTCGTCACGGATCCAGCGCGCAGCGTTCGCGCGACTGAAGAGCGCGATGCGTGTTGCCCGCAGCGGCCTCGAGGTACCGCGGGCACTACCGGCCGCTGCGGCGTTCGCGGTGCTACTCGCTGCGCCGTTTGCTGTGCCGTTCGTTGCGGCGGTCGTTGCGGCGGTCGCTGCGCCGAGTGTGCGGCGTCCCCACGCGACGCGTCCGCTCATGCAGAGCATGTCGAGCCATTGCGGGTCGTAGCGCTCGACACGCGCGTGCAGGATCTGCGACTCCCATGCGGCCGCAGGCGCCTCGATGCCGTCGAGCTGTTCGAGCACGGCGGCGAGGCCCTCCACGCCACGTGCGCGATGCTCACCGTCCACGCGCTGCCAGCGGAACAGGAAGCGCATGTACTCCGCGAGCGAGACGGGGCGGATCTCGGCGCGCAGTCGATTCAGTGTGTAGCGGTGGATGCGCGCGAGCAGCCGGCGATCGCACCATTCGAGAGTATCGATGCCGGGGGTGAAGCGCCCGCGCAGCACCCGGCCCTCGGCTTCGAGCGCAAGCAGTGCTGCTTCGACGGTGTTCTCGTCGAGTTCGAGGCGCTGCACGATGCCGGGGATGGTCAAGGGTCCGGAGACCTCGCTGCGAGACCGCACGAGCTCGCGCGCGGCGTCGTCGCGCGTCCATGCGCGGTCGAGCGATGCGGGCACCTCGAGTTCCGGCGCACATGCGAGCGCGGGCCACAGAGCGCGTGCCTCGGGCAGACGATCGACTGCCAGCCAGTACGTCCCGCAGCCGTCGGCCGGTACACAGCGCGTGGCGCGTCCATTCGCGATCAGCCGCTCGAACATCGCGCGCCATTCCGGGGCCGCCTCGCTTTCGAGTATCACGCCGGCCGACACCAGTGCGTCCTGCAGTTCGTCCGCATCACGTGCGTCCGGCCAGGCTTCTTCGCGCACCCGCTCGATGGCGGCAACATCCAGCGCACCCAGGTCATCCACTGACGACGGCTCCGTCGCGCGCCGCGTCTGCACCGCAAGCGTGCGGCGCTCCTCGAGCGGCGCATCATCGAGGAACTGGTAGACGCGTGCATTGACCAGTTCCGCGGCGAGCGTGGACGGCTCCGGCGTGTCGCGCGCAACGAGCGTCAGCTGCCCGGCCCGTATCGCCTGCAGCACCGCGACCAGGTGCGGCAGATCCATCGCATCCTCGAGGCAGTCGCGGATCGCCTGGTCCACCAGCGGATGTTGCGGCACTTCGCGCTCGCCCTGGATGTTCTCGAAGCAAGCCGTCGCATCAGGGAACACCGCGGTGAGCAGGTCCTCGGCGTCCATACGCTGCAGCTGGGCCGGCACCTTGCGCCCGTTGCCGTTGCGACGCACGGCGAGCGAGATCGTCGAGTTCCAGCGCCAGCGTGTCTCGAAGATCGGCGAATCGAGCATGGCCTGGATCAGCGTCTCGCGCACGGTCTCCGGGTTCAGGTAGCGGAAGACGTCCTCGAGCGGAAAACTGTGCGTCGGTCCCAGCGACAGCAGCACGCCTTCCTCCGTCGCGACCGCCTGCAACTCGAAGTTGTAGCTCTGGCAGAACTTCTTGCGCAGCGCGAGTCCCCATGCCCGGTTCACACGGCTGCCGAACGGCGCGTGCAGCAGCAGTTGCATGCCGCCGCCATCGTCGAAGAAACGTTCGAGCACGAGCGTATGCTGCGTGGGCAGTGCACCCAGCAGTCGCTGCGCATCCCCCAGGTACAGCACGAGCTGTTCAGCCGCTGATCGCGGAAGTGCGTACTCCTCCGTCAGCCACGTCACCGCCTGTGCACGCCGCTGGGGATCACCGGGACGATCACCGAGGCGCGCTGCGACGTCGGCGCGCAGCGCACCGACGGCCGCCGACAGCTCATCACTCCGCGCAGGCGCCTCACCGAACCAGAACGGGATGTTCGGTGGTGCGCCCTCCGCATCGGCAACGCGCATCGTGCCCTGCTGGATCTGCAGCACGCGCCACGACGTGTTGCCGAGCTGGAACACGTCGCCGGCCATGGATTCGAC
>CAYLME010000023.1:0-30468 GCA_964384585.1 uncultured Gemmatimonadaceae bacterium
CGCTGCGGAAGTCCTGGTAGACGCCCGGCCGGTAGAAGAAGAGCAGTCCCGCGAAGATCGAGAGCAGCGCGAGGTTGATGATGGATGCGCCCGCCTGGCGTGCGAGGCTGCCGCTGCCCTCCCCCATCGCGCCGATCGACACCAGGTGTTCCCTGTAGGCGGCAACACGCGCAGCATCGTCCTCACGCACGGGCTCGTGCGCGGCCAGGATGCGCTCGCCGCGCAGCACCTCGCCCTTCGTCGTGGACACGGCCGCACGCGCGCGGGCACGCGCGGTATCGGTCGCCGCGGCATCCAGTCGCAGGCTCGGCCGGAAGAAGCGGACGAGGACCAGGTGCTGGACATCCGAAAGACCCGCTGGTGCGCTCCATGGGATGTTGCCACGCGCGGCGTCGTAGACGTTCGCCTGCGTGCGCACGGAATCCCGGTCCACGAGTCGGTCGCGCTCGCCGCCCGTGATGCGCAACTGGCTCGCGCGCAGCCCTTCGAGATCCGAGGTGCGGGCAACACCGCCCGGCAAAACGTTGCGGATGGTCCGCTCCAGCGACGTCTGCAGCGCGCGCCGATTGTTATCCGTACGCAGCAGCGCGATGAACTCGTCCGTCGGCGTGATGCCGTAGGCCGACAGCACGTCGCGCATCTCGTTGCGAACCGTCAGATCCGAACCGCCGGTCGTTGCGGCGCTGTCCACGTAGCCGAGGAACATGCGCACGGAGCGCAGCATGGAGTCCGCGGCTGTCGCATCGATCGTGAAGATCGGCGGCACGCTCGCAGCCGCTTCCTCGCGCTCCTGGCGCAGCTCCACGTCCGACTTGGCGAGCGGGAAGGAGACCTGCGCGATGATGTCCGACTCGGGCACCATCCCGACTTCCACGACGGGGAAGTCCGGCACGCTGGTCGCCGGGAAGAGCATCGAGACGAGCAGCACGAGCGCGAGGAGGACGACGACACGTGCGCCGTGATAGGCCCACGTGCCAAACCCTGCGCCGCTCGGTCGCGGCGTGCTCAGGGTGTCGAGAAACTCCTCGGCCCGTTGCGGGGTCACTACTCGTCCTCCGCCCGGGCCTCGTCGGCCGCGTACGCCAGGATGATGTCCTTCACGAGACGATGACGCACGACGTCCAGCTCATCGAGGTAGACCGTCGCGATGCCATCGATGCCGGCCAGGATGCGCTCGACCTGCAGCAGCCCGGAATTGACGTGCTTCGGCAGGTCGATCTGCGTCTTGTCTCCCGTGATCACGACGCGCGAGTTGAGACCGATGCGCGTCAGGAACATCTTCATCTGCGCTTCGGTCGCGTTCTGCGCCTCGTCCAGGATCACGAACGCATCGGACAGCGTGCGGCCCCGCATGTAGGCGAGCGGCGCGATCTCGATCGTGCGCGACTCGATCGCACGCTGCACCCAGTCCGCGGGCATCACGTCATCCAGTGCATCGTAGAGCGGACGGAGGTACGGATCGACCTTTTCCTGCAGGTCGCCCGGCAGGAAGCCGAGCTTCTCGCCCGCTTCCACGGCAGGTCGCGCGAGCACGATGCGCTTCACCCGGTTCTTGCGCAGCGCGTCGACCGCCGCGGCCACGGCGAGGTACGTCTTGCCGGTGCCTGCGGGTCCGATCGCGATCACGATGTCGTGCTTCGCCAGCGCCTCCAGGTACGCGCTCTGCCCGGTGGACTTCGCGGCGATCAGCTTCTTGAGGCCGGCGAGCAGCACCTGCGGCTCCGCCGTCGCCTCGGGCATGCCGTTGCCGCGCTGGCTCCTGCGTGCACCGCCGGCACCGCCCCACTGCCGGCGAATGTCCTCCACGTCGAAGGGCTGGCCGACGCGCGAGAGGTTGACGAGTCGCTCGGCGACCGGCGTCGCACGCTCGACCGCTTCGACATCGCCGGACAGGATCAGGTGATCGCCGCGCAGGATCACGCGGATGCCCGCGAGGCGGGCGAGTTCCTGCAGGTTCGCGTCGTTCACGCCGGCGAGCAGCAGGTAATCTGCGCCCTCCGCGGCGACGCGATGCTCCACGTTCGTGCTAGCCAACGACTTCTCCTTGCTCCAGTACTCCAATGTGCAGGTCGCGCAGTTCCTCATCGGACACCGGCGCGGGCGCACCCTCGAACAGTGCACGCGCGGCCGTCGTCTTCGGGAATGCGATCACGTCACGCAGACTGGCTGCTCCCGCGAGCAGCATGACCAGCCGGTCGAATCCGAAGGCGAAGCCGCCGTGCGGCGGCACGCCGTAGCGGAACGCCTCCAGCAGGAAGCCGAACTTCTGCTCGGCCGCTTCCTCGTCCAGCCCGAGCGCACGGAAAAGGTGCCGCTGCACGCGGGCGTCATGGATCCGGATGGAGCCGCTGGCGAGTTCGTTGCCATTGTACACCGCGTCGTATGCGCGGGACCGCAGGTGCCGGCCGAACAGTGCCTCCGCACCGGCGCGGTCCAGGAACCCGCCGGCAGTCGCCTCCAGCAGCACCGGCACATCCTCCGGATGCGGCGCAGTGAACGGATGGTGCGCGGCCATGAGCCGGCCTGCCTCGTCGTCCCACTCGAACAGCGGGAACTCGGTGACCCAGAGCCAGGCGTGCGGCTGCTCCTGAGGTACCCCGGCACGCTCGATCAGGTGCAGTCTGAGCGCGCCGAGTGCCCGCTCGGCGCCCGGGGCCCCGGCCGCGGGCGCCGCAGGCGACAGGCCGCGGAACCGGCCCACGACCACGACCAGCAGGTCGCCGGACTGCATGCCCGTTGCCTGCATGAGGCGCTCCGCGAGGCCCGCGTCCAGCCCCTTCGCGAACTGGCCGCTGAAGCCGTCCTCGCCGCGCTTGAGCCAGAGCGCGCCGGCCGCGCCGTTGCGGCGTGCGACGGGCGCCAGCTCGTCGAGTTCCTTGCGCGAGAGGGCTGCGCCGCCGGGCACGACGATCGCCCGGATCCGCTCGGTCGTGCCCGACGTCGCCTGGAAGACGCCGAACGAAGACGCCTGCAACAGCTCGGTCAGGTCGAGGAAGGCGAGGCCGTAGCGCGTGTCCGGCTTGTCGGTGCCGTAGCGATCCAGTGCCTCGGCAAAGGTCATCCGCGCGAACGGCAGCGGATACAGCGTGCCCAGGATCCCGGCGTGGATGGCGGAGACCATCGATTCGGCCGCGGCGAAGACGTCGTCCTCACTGACGAACGCCATCTCGGCATCGATCTGCGTGAACTCCGGCTGGCGGTCGGCGCGCAGGTCCTCGTCGCGCAGGCATTTCGCGATCTGGAAGTAGCGGTCGTAGCCGGAGACCATGAGCAGCTGCTTGTAGATCTGCGGCGACTGCGGAAGCGCGTAGAACTCGCCCGGATGGACGCGGCTCGGCACCAGGTAGTCGCGCGCGCCCTCGGGCGTGCGCCGCGTCAGCATCGGCGTATCCACTTCCCAGAAGCCGAGCGACGTCAGGTGCTGGCGCACGATCTGAGCGAGTCGGTGGCGCAATTCGAGGTTGCGCTGCAGCTCGTCGCGGCGGAGGTCGAGATAACGGTAGCGCAGGCGCAGATCCTCGGACGCCAGCTCCTCATCGGCACCGCGCGCAACGAGGATCGGCGGCGTGGCCGATTCGGCAAGCACGGTGAGCCCGTCCACCTGGACCTCGACGCCACCGGTCGGCATGTCGGCGTTGACCATGCCGGGGGGCCGCTCGTGGACCGCGCCCTCGACCTGGATCACCCACTCCGGCGAGAGGTACGCTGCCCGCTCCATCACGTCGGCTGGCGTCCATTCGGGGCCGAACGACAGCTGGACACGTCCGGAGCGGTCGCGCAGATCGACGAAAACCAGGCCACCCAGGTCGCGGCGGCGGTGTACCCAGCCGGCCAGGCGCACGCGCCGGCCAGCATCGGTCGGGCGCAACGCGCCCGGCTGATCGCTTCTATACGATGTCGTAGACTCGACGTTCATGCTCCCAGCGTTCTCCGAGCGCACAAAAAGGTAAAGATGACGGCCGGCCGGAGGGGCCACAAGCGCAGGGCCTGCCAGGCGGACCGACGGCCGCCCGGCATGTCACCAGGCGACCGCATCATCCCGGACAGGCCCGTCGTGGCTGACCCGGGCGCCCGGGGCCGCTAGATTACCGGATATGGCAGGAAAACTGAGTCCCCGGGCGCAGACCCGGATGGCAGAACTGAGCGAGCTCGACCGGCGGGTCCAGACCACCCATGGCCTGGTCGAGCAGTACGCGGTCGCGCGCGCGAACCTCGAGACCCTCGAGATCCCGCTTCGCCGCAACTTCAGCAAGCTGAAGATGCATTTCATGGGTGCCGGCCTCGACAGCATGTCGCAGCTGGCGGGCTCCATGGAGATGACGATTCGCCGGGGCATGGCCCAGGCCGCGAAGACGCGCATCATGCGCGAGGCGGTCGGGAGCATGCGCTTTCAGCTGGAGCTGGAACAGCGATCGGTGATGACGGCGGAGCGGGAGCGCGAGGCGTCAGAAGCGGAGTCCGGCGAGAGCTGAGGGCGACCGCTCAGGTCGCTTCCGCTTCCCCCAGCACCTGCAGGAACTCGTCCGCGTCACGCGCGGCGATCAGTCGCTCGCGCACCTCGTCGCGGCGTACGATGCGCGAGATCCGCGAGAGTGCCTTGATGTGGGGGCCGGCCGCGGACTCGGGGCCGACGAGCAGGAACACGAGCGAGACCGGCTGGCCGTCGAGGGCGTCGAAATCGACCGGAGCGTTCATCCGGCCGGCCGCCATGCGCAGCTCGCCGACAGCTGCCGACTTGCCATGCGGAATCGCAACGCCGTGGCCGATGCCGGTCGAGAGGACGGCTTCACGCTCGCGCACGGCGCGCAGCACCTCGTCGTGATCCTCCGGGTCCCCCGAGACGACGTCCACGAGCTCGCGCAGCAACTCTTCCTTTGAACGTGCCTCGAGCGGAATCTTTATCCGCTCCGGCGTCAGCAGTTCGGTCAGGAGCAAAACGACCTCGTACGCGATGCCGCAGGTTACCGGAATCGTTCGGAACGGGTTAACCTAAACGGCAGTACCATCAGCAGCAAGCTGGTCCGTACGAACCAGATGGGGCGACGTCAGGCATGACACAGGACACCGACACACGCAGCGATCTGCTCGAGCTGCCGGCTTCGGACGCCGAGGCGGCGCTGCGCGCGCACTTCGAGGCGCGCGGCCAGCCCGGCTATCGTGTCCGCCAGGCACTCACGTGGCTCTACGAGCGGGATGCCATGTCCTTCGAGGAGATGAGCGACCTGCCCGCAGCGGAGCGTGCGGCACTGAGCGACGCGTTCCGGCTGAACGCGCCGGCGCTCGCGCGTGCCGAACGTTCAACCGACGGTACCGTCAAGCACCTGTGGCAGCTCGACGACCACGAGCTGATCGAGTCCGTTCTCATCCCCTCGCGCGACCGGCTGACACTCTGCATCTCATCGCAGGCGGGGTGCGCAATGGCGTGCACCTTCTGTGCGACCGGCTGGTCCGGCTACCGTCGGCAGCTTACGGCCGGTGAGATCGTCGCACAGTTCCGGGGCGCGCGCCGCTACGCTGCCGAGCACGGCATGGGCGCGATCACGAACGTGGTGTTCATGGGCATGGGCGAGCCGCTCATGAACCGCCGCCACCTCTTCCCCGCGCTGACGCTGCTCAACAGCGCCTATGGTCTCGGTGCCCGGCGCATCACGATCTCGACCGTCGGCGTGGTGCCGGGCATTCTCGAGCTGGCCGATCGCCCCGAACAATTCCGCCTGGCCGTCTCGCTGCATGCGCCGACCCACGAGCTGCGACAGGAGATCGTGCCGCTCGAGAAGAAGCACCCGCTGCCTGAGCTGATGGATGCCCTGCGTCGCTTCGAGCAGGCCGGTGGCCGCCGCATCACGTTCGAGTACGTGCTGATCGACGGCGTGAACGATGCACCCGAACATGCCCGCGCCCTCGTGCAGCTGATCCGCGGCTTCCCGTCGCACGTGAACCTGATCCCCTACAACCCGATCCCCGGTCCGGACTGGAAGACGTCGAAGCCGGCAGCAATGCAGCGCTTCCTGCAGATCCTGGAGGAGAGTGGCGTTGCGGCGACGATCCGCACCCCGCGCGGAAAGGACATCGCCGCCGCCTGTGGACAGCTGCGTGCGGAGCATGCCGTCAAGCCGCCCAGGCCGTATGTGGAACTGACGAAGCGGCGCGCGACGGAAGAGGTGTCGTAGACGGATTGATCTACCACGAAGAGCACAGAGCACACCGAGGTTCTTGCGGGTGCGTCTGCCTGTCCGAGTGCGAATCAACCACAAGTGCGGTGCGAGTACCGGCGCCTTCTCAGTCCCCGCCGTTCAATCCGGCGCGTCTTCTTCCCAGTCCTTCCCCAGCACCACCGTAACCTCCAGATACAGCGTCGTGTCCATTGCCGTATGCACACGCGTGATACCGATCGCCCGTGCCACCGCCCGTGCGGTTTCAATTCGTCCGGTCCGATCGAGTACGTAGCTCGTGTCCGTCTGAGCACGCGCGTTGCCGAAGTACACGACGTCGTATCCGCTGTCGCGCAGCCTGCCTGTGACATCGCGGGCGAGTCCGGCACGGCCGGCGCCGTTCAGCACTTCGACGCGCGTCGCGCGGCCGCGGTTCAGGTAGTCGTTGGCAGCGATCGAGTCGGGCGAGTCGGCGCCGGAGCCGGGTGTGCGCAGGCGTACCCCGAGCAGTGCCGAAACGGCGAATGCGAGCACCGCGGTCCCGGTGATGACCAGGAGGATGCGTTCAGTGCGCGCTTGCACGCTGTTCGGCGGCGAGGGTGTTCCAGAAGCCGACAGTGCGCGGGTGGATACTGCTGCCGGCTTCCATCAGATGGACGATCCGTGATCGCACGATATCGCTGACGACCTCGTCGATCGCGTGCGGCATGCGCGCACGCAGGACGGCACGCATTCCCGGGTTGAAGCGGCGCCCGGGCTCGAGGAAGTCGGCGGCGTAGAGCGCGCGACCGAGTGTGTCGAACGATGCGTCGCCGAGCGTGTGGAACGCGACGGCTTTCAGCAGCTCCTCGTCATCCATGCCCTGCGCGCGGAGCAGCGTCGCGGCGGCAGGTCCATGAAGGAGCTTTCCGGGCAGGCCGTCGAACTCGGCGCCGGCGTGCGGTCGCAGCTCGTCGGGAGGTGCGTCGCGGACGACGTCGTGCAGCCAGGCGGCTGCACGCCAGCGGCGCCGGTCATGATCGTGCAGTCCCAGCTCGAGCGCCCAGCGGTCCATGAGGTGTGCGACGCGCGCGATATGGGCGCGGCGGGCATCTCCCGCACGCGCCCAGTCCGGCAACCGGCCGTCGGCTGCCGCGTCAAGCAACGTGTCGCTTCTGCGCGATCCGGTTGTCGGCATCGACGAATACGAACCTCGGCTCGAAGTCGGCGAGCTCTGCCTCGTCGTATTCCCCGTAGCTGAAGATGATGATCGTATCACCGGGCTGCACCAGGCGCGCAGCCGCGCCGTTGACGATGATGTCGCCGGAGTTCGGGCGTCCCTCGATCGCGTACGTGACGAAGCGCTCGCCGTTGTTCACGTCCACGACATGCACCTGCTCGTACACCTTGATATCGGCCGCTTCGAGGAGGATCGGATCGATCGTGATCGAGCCCTCATAGGCCAGATGCGCGTCCGTCACCGTCGCGCGGTGGATCTTCGATTTGCACATGGTGCGTCGCATGGGCGCCCCTGTCATCCTGTCGATCAGTCCGGGACGGGCCGGTACGGTCGAGCCGGCTCAGTCCAGGACCAGGTTATCGATCAATCGCGTGCCGCCGACGAACGCGGCGACCGCGACCACAGTGCCCGGCTCTGCGCGGGCAACACCCTCGAGCGTTTCCGGATGCACGACCTCGAGGTACTGCACCTCGATGCCACCCTCCGCATCGAGCACGCCCCGCGCCGTCTGCTGCAGTGCGGACGCGTCCTGCTCTCCAGCGCGAAACGCGTTCCGCGCCGCCTGCAGCGCGCGGTGCAACGCCGCTGCCCGCGTGCGCTCAGCCGGCGCGAGATACAGGTTCCGCGAACTCATCGCGAGCCCGTCCGCTTCGCGCACGATCGGCGCCACTTCGACATTGACCGGGATGTCCAGGTCCCGGACCATCCGGCGGATCAGCACCGCCTGCTGGTAGTCCTTCTGCCCGAACACGGCCAGGTCCGGCCTCACGATATTGAACAGCTTGGCGACCACCGTGAGCACGCCGTCGAAATGGCCCGGCCGATAGTGGCCGCAAAGCCGATCCCGCAGGCCCGGCGCGGAAATCAGTACCCCGGACGCGCCTTCAGGATACATCTCCTCGACGGACGGTGCGAAGATAGCGTCCACGCCCCGTGCGGCGGCCAGGCCGGCGTCGCCCTCGGTGTCGCGCGGATAGCGCGCGAAGTCCTCGCCTGCGCCGAACTGCAGCGGGTTGACGAAGATGGACATGATCACGCGGTCGGCCTGCCGGCGCGCATGATCGATCAGTTGCAGATGGCCCTCGTGAAGTGCACCCATCGTGGGCACGAGGGCGATCCGTGCACCCGCAGCGCGCTCCGCAGCGACGTACTCACGCATCGCCGCGATCGTCGTGAGACGATTCACTCGAAGGTATGCTCGGGGCGCGGGTAATCGCGTGCTCGAACTGCGGAGACGTAGTCGCCGATTCCCTGGCGTGCTGCCGCGCCGAGCTCTGCGAAGCGCCGCAGGAACTTCGGCTGGAACTGCTCGTTCAACCCGAGCATGTCCGGGAGTACGAGCACCTGGCCGTCGCAATCGGGGCCCGCGCCGATACCGATCGTGGGGACGTCGATGGAGCGACTGATCTCATCCGCCAGACGGCCGGGCACCAGCTCGAGCACGACCGCAAACGCGCCGGCCTCCTCGAGCCGCTTCGCCTCTGCACGCAGCCGTTCCGCGTGCTCCTCTTCGCGGCCCTGCACCCGGAATCCGCCCAGCGCATGGACGGACTGCGGCGTGAGGCCGATGTGACCCATGACCGGGATACCGGCGCGCACCAGCTTCGCGACGTGCTCCGCCGCTTCCTCGTCGCCGCCCTCCAGCTTCACTGCTTCGGCGCCGGTCTCCTTCATGATCCGCCCCGCATTGCGCAGCGTATCCTCGGGCGAGACCTGGAACGTCATGAACGGCATGTCCACGACGAGCAGGGCGTGGCGCACGCCGCGCCGCACCGCGCGGCCGTGGTGAATCATGTCGTCGAGGGTGACCGGCAGCGTGGAGTCGAGGCCCAGCACGACCTGGGCGAGGGAGTCGCCGACGAGAATGACATCGGTGCCGGCCTCGTCCACGAGACGAGCGAACAGGACGTCGTATGCGGTGAGCACGACGATGGGCTCACCGCGCTTCTTCATCTCGAGGAGGTCACGGATCGTGACCCGCCTCACGTCACCCGTCCTGTCGGTGCTCATGGCTCCAGCGCCCCGTCATGGCGACTGAAACGGTCCCGGGCCGGCCACCGGAACCTGAAATTTGACTGATCGCGCAAGCTAATCTCACACTTTCAGGGTGTCAAAAGCCATCCGTTACGATTCCCTGCTCGTTCGCGACCTCGCCGCCGAGCTGAACCAGGCGCTCGACGGGCAGCAGCTGTTCGCCGTGCGCTTCGAGCGCGACGCGCGCCTGCTCGAGCTGGAAACCGCAGGCGCGAACTGGCGCTGGGCGCTGCATCCGCTGTACGGCGCGGTGCTGCGGACCCCGCGCGCCAGCCTCGATGGCAACGTCCTGCTGCCGCGGCGCGCACGCATCGAGGGCGTGACGTCGTTGCCCGACGAACGAATCATCACGATCAGCGTCACGGGCGATGACGATGGCACGCATGGTGGCACCACGCAGCGCATCCTGGTCGAGCTCCTGACGAACCAGTGGAACGCACTCGCGCTCGCGGCCGGTGACCGGATCACACACGTGCTGCACCCGCGCGCGACCCGCACACGGAAACTGGAGACCGGTGAGTTCTACGCAGCGCCGGATCCCACCGGCCGCACCGGGGTGGATGCTCCCGTTCCTGCCGATGAGTGGCGCAGGATCATCGGTGGCGCAGACGCCGGCAGCCGCGTCCGCACGTTCGTCGCACACATCGCGTGGGCGAGCCCGCTCAATGCAGCGTACGTGATCGGTGCGGCGGAAGCACGCGACGACGCCCTGAACGATGCGTATGATCGCTATGTGGCACTGGTCGATGGTCTGCGTTCGCCATGCGTGCTGTCCGCGCCGAACGAGGGGCAGCCGTACGGCGTGCGGCTCGATCCCGACGCACGCAGCTTTCCGTCCCTGCTCGATGCATTCGCCGCGGCGGTGGAGACACCGGTCGCTGGTCCTGGTGATGAGCAGCGCGACGCCGCGCTCGCAAACGCTGCGCTCCAGGCCGAGCGCGCTTCGACGAAGGCCAGACGGCTGCAGTCGCAACTGGAGAAGGCGCCCGCCGAGGCCGCCGTGCAGCGCCGAATCGGCGACCTGCTGCTCGCGCAGATCCACCGCGTCCCCAGGGGCGCCGCACGCGTGACGCTCGATGATTTCGAGGGCGGCACGCTCGACGTCGCTCTCGATGCGACGCTGTCGCCAGCCGACAACGCAACGCAGTTCTACGCGCAGGCACGCAAGCGCGAGCGTGCCGCTGCGCAGCTCCCGAGACTGATCGAGCGCGCCCTTGGCGAGGCGACTCGCTGGCGCGCGCTGCATGAACGAATCGAAGCTGGTGAAGCGAGTGCGCAGGACATCAGTGCGGCACAACCGGCGCCGCCGCAGCACGACCGTCGCGCGCGGCGCGAGGTCACGCTTCCCTATCGCGTCTACCAGACGAGCGGCGGGCTCGAGGTGCGGGTCGGCAGGAACCCGAAGGCGAACGACGCGCTGACGCTGCGTCACTCGAGCGGCAACGACATCTGGCTGCACGCGCGCGAGGTCGGCGGCGCGCACGTGATCCTGCGGTGGACGGATCGCGAGACCAACCCGCCTCATCGCGATATCGAGGAAGCCGCCACACTTGCAGCGCTCAACAGCAAGGCGCGCACGTCGAAACTGGTGCCGGTCGACTACACGCGGCGAAAGTACGTGCGCAAGCCGCGCAAGTCTCCGCCCGGGCGGGTCACGTTCGAACGGGGAAAAACCGTCTTCGTGGAGCCGGATGCCGAGCTGGCCGAGGCGATGCGGGTGAGGGTGGACGAACTGGACGCGTGATATGACGCGTTCCGTCAGGCCGTGGATACCGCGCCGGTTCCATCAACCATTCGCTGCCGTCGCCGCATCCATCGCCCGCCGCATCGCCTGCATCATGTCCCGGGCTCCGTCCGCGCCCCGCTGCTCGATCGTGGCGATCAAGGCACTTCCGACAATGACGCCGTCCGCCGCACCCGCCACGATCGCTGCCTGTTGCGGCGTCGAGATGCCGAAGCCGACCGCCACGGGGACCTGGCTGACCGCGCGCAGTGCCGCGACCTCGTCAGCGAGCGAGGCGCGCAGCTCGCTGCTCGCGCCCGTCACTCCCATGCGTGCGATGTAGTAGATGAAGCCGCGCGCCTTCGCCGCAATCTCGCGGGCGCGGCCGGGCGGTGTGGTCGGCGCGATGAGCCGGATGAGCGCGAGCGGACTCGCCTCGAAGGCCGCCTCCAGCTCGTCGTCACCGCCGGCCGGCAGGTCAGTGAGCAATACACCATTCACGCCGGCATCCACCGCATCCCGGATGAAGCGATCGACGCCGTAGCGCAGCAGCGGGTTCAGGTACGTGAACAGTACGAGGGCGGTGTCATGACGTCTGCGGAAGTCACCGAGCATGCGCAGCGTGTCGGCCAGCGTGACACCGTGCTCCAGCGCGATCTGCGACGAGCGCTGGATGGTCGGGCCGTCGGCGACGGGATCGCTGAACGGCACGCCCAGCTCGATGATGTCCGCACCGCCTTCCGCGAGTGCGTCGAGGATTGCGGGTGTCGCAGCGGGTTCGGGGAAACCGCAGGTCAGGTAAGGGATCAGTGCGCGGTGACCGGCAGCACGCCAGGTGGTGAACCGGGCTTCGAGCGTGTCAGACGAAGTAGTCGGCAACCTGGATTCCATACTTCTCGGGATCGGTCGTCTTGATGATCGAGCGCACAGGCTCGCCGGTCACTGCATGGACCTCGCTGAGATCGGCCGTCATCGGTTCGGCGAGGCGCATACCCCAGGCGTTCGTGATGATGCGTACGATCGGCTTGTGAACCTGCGCGGGATCGGGATTGCGCGCAACGACAACGGCAAGCTCGTTCGTGTCGAGGATGATCGCAGTGCCCGGTGGAAACACGCCGGTCACGTTGATGAGCGCCTTGACCAGCAGCGGGTCGAAGCCGCGCTGCGTCGACTCGCGCATCTCGCGCAGCACCTCGTCAGGCGGCCACGGCTGCGACTGGTAGCTGCGCTTCGACGTCGCGGCATCGAAGCCGTCCGCGGTGGCGACGATCCGGCTGAAGAGCGTGGGCTCACGAGGCCTGCGGTTCTGCGGATAGCCGCTCAGGTCGAGCTTCATGTGATGCTCGTACGCCTGCAGCATCGCGCGATACGGCATCTCGGAGAGGCCGCGCATCGTGAACAGTGCAAGCAGCCCCTCGACGGGATGCCGCTGCATCTGCTTCCATTCCTCTTCGTTCAGCTTGGCCGGCTTGTTCACGATCTCCGAATCGATACGCATCTTGCCGAGGTCGTGGAACAGCGCACCGAGTCCCAGTTCGTAGAGCTGGACCTTGGTGAGGCCGAGCTTCTGGCCGATCACGACGCTGAAGATGCAGACGTTCACGGAATGCGTGAACGTGTACTGGTCGTAGTCGCGCAGCGTCGTCATGCCGATGATCGACGTCTCGTTGTTCAGCACCTGGTCCACGATCGACTGTACGGCGCGCTTGACGCGACGCAGGTTGACCGCACGACCGAGGCGCATGTCCGTGAGCACGTCCTTGGCGACCTGCACCGACTGGAAGTACGTCGCCTTGGCCGCCTGCTTGGCGTCTTCATCGAGGATCTGCTCGTAGGCGCCCTTCGTCGGCTCGACGGCGATGTGGTGCGTCGGCGTCTGGCGGAAGCGATCCTCGAACTGCGCGTACGCATCCTCCGCCTTCGCCGGTCCTTCCCGCAGCAGCAGCGAGAGGAAGAGGGCGAGATCGCGCGGCGTGACACCCTGTTGGACCTCGATCTGACCGATGCCGTGGCGTCGCAGCATGCCGGCGAACTGCGCAAACGACGCGTAGTCGGAGAGGTCGAGGCGCAGCCGCGCATCGTTGAGGAACATGAAGTCGCCGACCAGGCGCAGCTCGACGACGCCTTCGCGCTCGAGCACCCGGTCCACGATCTTCATCCCCTCACCGACCGTGTTCTGCACGGTCGCGTTCTCGAGCGGGTAGATGCGCAGCGCCTGTGTAGCCGCGTACAGCGCAGTGACGAGAGCGCGACCGAGCGGCTGAAGGATCGTCTCGCTCTGGACGAGCGGCTGGTGACCTGTCACGGCGCGCCTCCCTGCTCGCGGCGCAACGCCTTCAATACGGCATTGCGAACGATCGGCTGCTGGTCGGTCGCCGCCTGCTCGAGCGCCGTGCGTGCTGCGGGCGCGTTGATCTTGCCGAGCGCGAGCGCGGCACATGCGCGCAGCTCCGGCGTCGTGCGCGCAAACAGCTTCCTGCCGTTCAGCATGCGGTCGAGCATGTCGATGTTGTCGGCGGTCGCGACGGCACCGAACGCCTCGAAGAACGCCATTTTCTCGGTCAGGTCGGCGTCGCGCACGAGCTTGCTGTCGAGTGCCTTTTCGAGACGCTGCCGCGCCGGTGCGTAGCGCAGGCTGCCGAGTCCGCGCAGGGCCGCCAGGCGCACGTCGCGGTCCTCGTCGTCGATCGTGTTCTGCAGCGCGTCGAGCGCCGCCGCATTGCGGATGCTGATCAGCGCCTCGACGGCAGTGCGCCGCGCCGGCGCGTCCGCCCGCTGCAGCAGCGCCACGATGCCGGGCACCGCATCACCGATACCGATCCGGCCGGCCAGACGCGCAGCACCCGCTGCGACGGATGACTCACCGGAGGACAGCAGGCGGACGATTTCCTGCTGGTGGTCACGGGCAAGCGTCTCGACGGCCTTCTGCAGCCGCGCCTGGACGGGCTGCGACGTCGTCGACTCGACGGCGTGCAGCAGCAGTGGCAGCGCACGCGGGCCGAGGTGCGTGAGGAACGCGCCGAGGTCTGCAGGATCCGGCTGGATCGCTCCTTCCTCGATCGAGCGCAGCAGCTGGCCGACCACGGCGGGCTCGCTCACCTCCGCGAAAAGCCGCTCTGCCTCGCGCTGCGCACTCTCGTTGAGCACGTCGCCGCCGGCGGTCGCGTGCAGCTCCGTGAGCACGTATGTGGCGGAGCGCAGGTCGCCGCGACTCAGGAACGCGGGCAGCATCTGCCGCAGGATGCGCAGGATCTCGTCCTGCCACTCGGGAATCCGGTCTTCGAGACGGTCGAACAGTGCGTTCAACACGTCGCGCTTCGTGTCGCGCGTCCACTCGCGCTCCACCTCGCGCTGCAGGACCTGCATCTCGTCGGGCTCGAGGAAGTACAGCGTCTCCTGGAAGTCCTCGCGCGAGATCGACGACGCGACCGACGGCATGCCCGCCTGCACCATCGGTGACTGCTCCTCGAGCGGACCTCCCGTTGCGATCTCCTGCTGGATGACGGCGGGATCGATGCGCGACGATTCATCGTCGGCGCCGACGACCGGGGGCGGCGCCTGCGGCACATCGAGGCCCTCGGCGAGCGCGTCCACGTAGCTGTACTGGAAGCAGGTGAATTCCTCCTCCCACAGCAGCGTCACCATATCGTCGTCGCCCTGCTGATCGGCCAGCCGCGCGCGGTGCACGACGGAAAGGAAGCGGTCGAGCTCGTCCTGGAAACCGTCCAGGAAGGTCAGCTGGCGCACGCCGTCCTTGTAGAACAGGAAGGCGAGGTTTTCACGACCGCTGCCCGTCTCGATGAGCTGGCCGTACCAGCGCAGGCCATGCTCCTCGACGTTCACCGTGAGGCTCGCACCCAGCGAGAACACGCGCGCGCTGATGTCGTGCAGCGCACGCAGAAAGTTCTGATAGACGGGGTTGTTGTCCTGGTAGAGCCGGCGGGCGCGGACCGTCTTCTCGAGCGCGTTGAAAAGCTCGATGACTTCGCCTTCAGGGATTGGCGAGATACGCTTCGACTCGACGTTTTCGGCGGTGCTGTCGGCGGAGTCCGGCACGGGCGCGCCACCATCGGGCGGGTGTGACGCACTCGCGCCGGTCGCGCCGGTGCTCACGTCCGGCGACGGCCGTGACGCAGCCGGCACGGCATCGGGCGTTCCCTCGATGCTTGCGCCTGTCCTCAGCGGTCCGTCGGCAGCGCTTCCCATGCGTCCGATGGTTCAGTTGACAGGTTTGCGGTCGAACGCGGCGACCTGCTCGACGTCCTTGTCGCCACGGCCGCTCAGACAGATCACGACCGGTCCTGCATCCAGCCACGTGCGCGCCTCGCGCAGGTACCAGGCGACCGCATGCGCACTCTCGAGCGCCGGGATGATCCCCTCCAGCCGGGCAAGCCGGTGAAACGCGTCCAGCGCCTCGGTGTCCGTGACACTCACGTAGCGGGCGCGGCCCGTGTCCTTCAGCCACGCGTGCTCCGGCCCGACACCGGGATAGTCGAGGCCCGCCGATACCGAATGCGCCGGCGCGACCTGCCCGCTCTCATCCTGCAGCAGGTAGCTGAGCGAGCCGTGCAGCACGCCGGGCGTGCCGGCGCCGAGCGATGCGGAGTGCCGCCCGGTCTCGAGCCCGGCCCCTGCCGCCTCGACACCGATCAGTTCGACTTCGCTGTCTGCCACGAACGAGTGAAAGATGCCCATCGCATTCGAGCCGCCACCGACACAGGCGATCACGGCGGCGGGCAGGCGATCTTCACGCTCCTGCACCTGCTGCCGGGATTCCCGGCCGATCACGGACTGCAGGTCGCGCACGAGACGGGGGTAGGGATCCGGTCCGACGACCGACCCGATAATGTAGTGCGTCCCTTCCACCGAGGCCACCCAGTCGCGCAGTGCCTCGTTGGTCGCGTCCTTGAGCGTGCGCGTGCCGCTGTGTACCTCCCGCACCTCTGCGCCGAGCAGCTTCATGCGGAATACGTTGAGCGCCTGCCGCCGCGCGTCCTCGGCACCCATGTAGACCACGCAGTCCAGGCCGAACAGCGCGCACACGGTCGCGGTCGCAACGCCGTGCTGACCGGCACCCGTCTCCGCGATGATCCTGCGCTTGCCCATGCGCCGGGCAAGCAGGACCTGACCGAGCGTGTTGTTGATCTTGTGAGCGCCGGTGTGGTTCAGATCCTCACGCTTGAGATAGACGGGACCGCCGCCCGCCGCCGCTTCCAGGCGGCGCGCCCGGTACAGAGGCGTCGGGCGGCCCACATAATCGCGCAGCAGATCGTCCAGCTCCGCCCAGAACGATTCGTCGGCGCGCGCCTCGTGCCACGCCGCATCCAGCTGATCGAGCGCAGCCATCAGCGTTTCCGGCACGTACCGGCCACCGAACCGGCCGAAGCGTCCCGGCCGCATCTTCGTCTTCGTCGTACTCATCTGCTCCTGACTTCCTCCTGCTGCGCGCGCGTAGCCAGCACGAACGCGCGGATCTTCTCGTGCGATTTCACGCCCGGGTCCGTCTCGACGCCGCTGCTCGTGTCCACCACGTCGGGGGCCAGGGCCGTGATCGCCTGCATCACGTTGTCCGCGTGCAGTCCGCCCGCAACGATGAGCGTGACATGCGCCGGCACCTGCGTGCGGACCCGGTGCAGCGCCTGCCAGTCGAACGATGCGCCCGTGCCGCCAGCAGCGTGCGCCGACCAGCCATCCAGCAGGACCCCGTTCACATGCGACGTCCACGCCGCGACTTCTTCGCAGGCAGTCTGCGCATCACGCACGCGTACGGCCTTCCAGATCGCCGCATCCGTTCGCGCGCGCAACTCGCTCACTTCCTCGAGCGACTCGCTGCCATGCAGCTGCAACGTATCGAGTCGCAGCCGCTCCGCGAGTGCGACCACGCGCTCCACCGGCTCATTGACGAAGACGCCGACCGCCCGAGCGGCACCGCGCTCGCCAAGCACGAGAGACGCACGCGATTCATCCAGCGCCCGCGGACCATGCGCGCTCAGGATCACACCGATGTGCGCTGCGCCTGCTGCAACCGCTGCTGCGGCATCCTCCGGCCGGCACAGGCCGCACACCTTGATCGCAGTCATTGCACGGCACGCGCATGCCTGGTTCCGTGTCGCCGCGGCCTCATGACCGGCGAACTCCGTCACCGCGCGGCCGATCGACGAACGCACGCAGCGCCGCGGCAGGATCGCCGGCACGCATGAGCGTCTCGCCCATCAGCACGGCGTCCACGCCGGCACGGCCGAGCCGCTCGACGTCCGCCGGTGCGGAAATCCCGCTCTCACCGACCAGCACTACGTCGGCAGGCACCTGCGCGGCCAGCCGCTCCGAGACGGCGAGGTCCGTACGAAACACGGAAAGATCGCGATTGTTCACACCGACGATCCCCGCGCCCGCCTCCAGCGCACGCTCCAGCTCGCCTTCGTCATGCACTTCGACGAGTGCGGCCACACCCGCGTCACGTGCACTGGCCAGCAGCGCGCGCAGCAGCTCGTCGCTCATGATACGAACGATGAGCAGGACTGCATCCGCGCCGGCCGCGCGCGCCTCCCAGACCTGCCCGGCGCCAACCACGAAATCCTTGCGCAGCACCGGCACGTCCACCGCAGAGCGAACCGCGCGCAGGTCATCGAGCGAACCGCCGAACCAGTCGCCGTCCGTCAGCACGCTGATCGCCGCCGCGCCCGAGCCGGCGTAGCCGCGCCCGATCACCGCCGCGTCTGCGCCCTCACGGATCCACCCCGCCGACGGCGACCGGCGCTTGAACTCGGCGATCACCCGCACGACGCCGGGGCTCCGAAGCGCCCGCGCGAAATCGCGCGCCGGCGACGCATCCGCAGCCCGCGCCCGAACTTCCGCGAGTCGCAGCCGCCCGGCCTCGGCCTGCTTCGCCGCGACGATTTCGTCGAGCACGGAGACGGCTCTTGCGCTTCGGTTCACCTTCGGGTACCTTTCTTCGGTAGATGTTCGGCCAAACCTGCACGACCTGAGGCTTGCCATGCCGCTGACGAAGCGCCAGAAGGAGATCCTGGATTTTCTCGAGGAGTTCCACGGCGAGAACGGGTACTCGCCGAGCTTCGAGGAAATCGCGCAGCACTTCGGGTACACCTCACTCGCGACAGTGCACGAGCACCTCGAGAATCTGCGCCAGAAGGGGTACATCCGGAAGTCCTACAACGCGAGCCGCTCGATCGAGCTCGTGCCCGCCGCGGTCTCGGCATCGGCCGTCGAGCTGCCGCTGTACGGCAACGTCGCTGCGGGTGAGCCGATCGAGGCGCTCACCGATACGGAGACGATCGCGGTTCCCGAAGACATGCTGCGTCGCCGTGGCAATCACTATGTGTTGCGGGTCCGCGGCGACTCGATGATCGAGGAGCAGATTCGCGACGGCGATTACGTGGTGGTCAATTCGCGTAACACAGCGGAGAACGGCGAGATGGTCGTCGCGCTCGTGCAGGGTGAAGCGGCGACGGTGAAGCGGTTCTATCGTGAGCGCGATGGTCGCATCCGGCTCCAGCCGGCGAACGAGCGGATGAAGCCGATGTACTTCCCGTCACACAGCGTGATGGTACAGGGCATCGTGGTCGGCGTGATCCGGCGCTACTGATGGCGGCGGAACGGAACAGGCGCTGGACGGAACGACGTGTTCCGGCCCGGCCAACGCGAGGAGCGGAGATGTCCCAGGCGCGACGCGGGTTCGTGGTCGGACGTTGCAGCAAGAAGAATACGACATACGTGGTACTGACGTTGTCGTCCGGTCCGATTCACGGGCCATGGACACTGAAAGCGGTGGTGTCGAGCAACTGAGATCGCCTGGTGATTCCGGTCAGTGCGCTCGCCTGACCGGAGCTGGTGTTCAGCTCTCGAAGGTCGTCAGAACGAACGTGACGCCCTGCGGAGACGCTCCAGGGTGGCTGTCGCACCGCCATCGTCGATTGCAGCTTCCGCCATCCGCACCGCTTCGTCGAACGAAGCAGACCTGCCCGCAACATGGATCGCAGCACCGGCGTTCAGCACGACCGCCGCGCGGGCAGCGCCGCCAATGGTCCCTTCGAGTATCGCACCGATGACGCGTGCATTGTCAGCCGGATCACCGCCGGCCAGGTGCTCCGTGTCGAGACCATTCCAGCCGTAGTCCGCCGGATCGATGCGCAGCGGTCGCATCTCGCCCTGTACCACCTCGACACCGGTCGTGATACCCAGCGGACTCACCTCGTCCAGGCCGGGCTCGCCATGAACGACGATTGCGTGGACGTGGCCGAGCTCGTGAAGTGCGCCCGCGATCAGCTCGACCAGTCGTGGATCGGCGACGCCGACGACCTGGCGCTGCGCGCCTGCCGGATTCGCGAGTGGGCCGAGCACGTTCATGATGGTAGGCATGGCGAGTTCGCGACGGACGGGCCCGACATGACGCATCGCAGGATGCAGCAGCGGCGCGAACATGAACACGATGCCCGCCTCATCGAGGACCACGCCCATGTGCTCGGGCGAGAGCTCGATGCGCACACCGAGCGCCTCCAGCACGTCGGCGCTGCCGCAGCGTGAACTGAAGGACCGGTTGCCGTGCTTCGCGATCCGAACGCCGGCAGCGGCGGCGACGATCGCGGCGGCGGTAGAGATGTTGAACGTCGTGACGGAGCCGCCGCCCGTGCCGCAGGTATCGACGACGTCGTCGCCGGGCGAGACCGGGACTGGAACCATGACCCGGCGCATCGCCCGCACGCCGCCCGCGATTTCCGAGGACGCCTCGCCGCGCACACGCATGGCCACGAGCAGTGCGGTCACCTGCACCGGTGTCGCACGACCTTCCATGATCTCGGTGAACGCGATTTCGGCCGCGGCCGCGTCCAGCCGCTCGCCGCGGCCCGCGCGCAGGATCAGGTCGCGCAGTGCCGGAGCATCCGCGTTCTCGTTCTCCGTCGTCATCATTCTCCTGCCGGGCCCCGCGAGCCACCGTGGATGCAGCACCAGAGCGTGTCGGACTGATCGAGCCACACCGCATTCCGATCCGATCCGCGATGCGGTTTCGGTGTAACGCGTACGTCCACGGAGGTCCGCTGGCAAGTGCGCGCGCGCTTGCGCGCGGGCCGGGTGCGCTTATGCTACCCGCGGCCGCGCACGGGTGCGGCATCCACGCGGGCAGATCGGATGAAGCGGATTCTCGTTACAGGTGCGGCCGGCCAGGTCGGCACTGAGCTGGTAACCGCACTGCGCACGCGCTTCGGCGACGATGCGGTGCTCGCGACGGACATTCGCGAGCCGGCCGACGCCGGCAGCGGTCCGTTCCATACCCTCGACGCGATGGATCCGGCGGCGTTGCAGGGCGCGGTCGACGCATATCAGCCCGACACGATCTACCACCTGGCGGCGCTCCTGTCTGCTACGGCGGAGCGCAACCCGCAGCGTGCATGGGACATCAACATGCAGACGCTGCTGCATGTGCTCGAGGCCGCGCGCGAGCGTGGACTGGCCGTGTTCGTGCCCAGTTCGATCGCCGCGTTCGGACCGGGCACGCCAGCCGACCCGACGCCCCAGGACACGATTCAGCGGCCCACATCGATGTACGGCGTGACCAAGGTGGCCGGCGAGCTGCTGTGCGACTATTACGCGCAGCGGTTCGGCGTGGACGTGCGGGGCCTGCGCTATCCCGGGCTGATCTCGTACACTGCACCGCCGGGAGGCGGTACCACGGATTACGCCGTCGAGATCTTTCATCACGCACTGCTCCACGGCCGCTATACGTGCTTCCTCGCGCCGGACACCCAGCTCGACATGATGTACATGGCGGACGCCGTGCGCGCGTCGATCGAGGTGATGCTCGCCGATGCATCATCGCTGCAGCATCGCAATGCCTTCAACGTCACAGCCATGCAACTGACACCCGCGTCGCTCGCGCGCGCGATCCGGGAGCACATCCCCGCGTTCGAGATCGACTACGACGTCGATCCCGTTCGCCAGGCGATCGCGGACTCGTGGCCGCGCCGGCTCGATGATTCGGCTGCGCGCACCGAGTGGGGATGGCGCCACGAGTACGACCTGCCGCGCATGGTCGGTGACATGATCACCCGGCTTGCCGAGCGCCTCGGCACGGGCGCGACGAAGCACGACTGAACGACGACCGCTGATGACCCTCCCACGGAGCACACCATGCCTCTCGATCGCCTGAACGACGTACTCGCCCGGCACGTGGCGACGCTGGAGGAAGCAGGCACCGCGAAGGGTGCGGAAACGGTCGTCGTCGAGGTGATTCCACCGGCTGGCGAGCGCGGCCCGCGCTTCCGGCTGGAGGGCGCCGGTGATCGCGAGTTCATCCGCATGAACTCCAACTCGTACCTCGGCCTGTCGCTCGTGCCCGCGATCATGAACGCGGAGGAGGAGGCGACCGCCCGCTGGGGCGCAGGACCGGGCGCCGTCCGCTTCATCAGCGGCACGTACGAGCCACACCTCGCGCTCGAAGAACGCCTCGCCGCGTTTCACGGGCGCGACGCCGCGATGATCTTCAGCTCGGCCTACGCAACCGTGCTCAGCACCATCGTTCCGCTCACCACCGAGCAGACCGTGCTGATCAGCGACGAGCTGAACCACAACTGCATCATCAACGCGATGCGCCTGGCCAGGCCGGCCGACAAGTTCGTTTACAGGCACAACGACGTCGCCGACCTGCAGCGTGCACTCGAGGAGGCGAGCGGCAAGGGCGAGCGCGCGATCGTCGTGACCGACGGCATCTTCTCCATGCGCGGGGACCACGCACCCCTGGCGGAGATCGCCGAGCTGTGCAGGCGCTACGACGATCGCTTCGCCGAGAACGTCGTACTCGTCGTGGACGATTCCCACGGGGTCGGCGCGTTCGGCCGCACCGGGCGCGGCACCGAGGAGTACACGGATGCACGCTGCGACGTCCTCGTCGGAACACTCGGCAAGGCGTTCGGCGTGAACGGCGGCTACGTCACGGCCGACGCCGCGGTCATCCGCTTCCTGCGCGAGACCAGCCCGATGTACATCTATTCGAACCCGATCACCGTGGGCGAGGCCGCCGCGGCGCTGCGCGCCGTGGACCTGCTCGACAGCGCCGCCGGACGCGCGCGCCTCGAGCGACTGCGCCACCTCACACAACGCTTCGAGCACGGCCTCGTGACTGCCGGCTTCGAGACGATCGCCGGTGAGCACCCCGTCGTACCGCTCATGGTGCGCGACACGGCCCGGACCCGGGCACTCATCCGCCACCTGCGCGAGCATGGCGTCCTCGCGACGGGACTCGCGTTTCCGGTCGTGCCGCGTGGCGACGAGGAGATCCGGTTCCAGGTCAATGCGGACCATACGGAAGCGGATATCGATGAGGTGCTGGCTGTTCTGCGGGGGTTCGAGGGGTAGCGGACTTGAGGCGGGCCGGGACCTGGAGCCCGGGCTTGGAGTGGAACGGCGGGTGACGGGCGGTGGGCGGCGGGAGCCCGCGCTCGCTTCGCTCGCGCCCGGGCGGCGGAGTAATCGGGACGCAACGGCGGGTGACGGGGCGGTGGGCCGCGGATGCACCCGTTTCCCGCCGCCCGTTCGCCCGCTGTCAGGACGTCCCGAAGTGCCCGTCGCCCTCCACCCTCCGCCCCTCACCCGCTCCTCTTTGCCGTTCAAAGTTGACAGCCTTACACGCGCGCGTAGAATCTTTCCGGCGTGACTCCAACGACAGCGGAGCAGGACGACCGACGGCGAGTGAAGCTGACGCTCCACTACGACGGAGCGGGTTTTTTCGGATGGCAGACGCAGCCGGACGCGCGCACCGTGCAGTCGGAGCTGGAATCCGCCCTGGAGCGGTTGACGCAGACGCGCGGGAGCGTGATTGCGGCCGGGCGGACGGACCGGGGCGTACATGCGACGGGCCAGGTGGTCGGTGTCGAGGTGCCCCTGCGGTGGGATCCTGCAGAACTCCGACGCGCGCTGAATGCGGTCCTTCCGGCGGACATCTGGGTCGTGAATGCAGAGGCGGTTCCGTGGAACTTCCACGCGCGCTACGATGCGATGGCACGCGCGTACGTGTACCGGGTAGCGGTGCACGAGTCGGCGCGTTCGCCCTTTCTCCGGCGCTGGTGCTGGCCGCTTGGCCGTGCACTGGCGCCGGCTGCATTGGAGGCATCGGCGGCGCGGTTGGCGGGCGAGCACTCGTTCCGCGCATTTGCGAAGTCCGGCCAGCCCGAACGCGGCGAGATGTGCACGGTGCACCGCGTCGCATGGCGACAGTGGCGGTCGCTCGGCTGGGAGTTGCACGTCACGGCGAACCGGTTCCTGCACCACATGGTTCGCTACATGGTGGGTACGATGGTGGATGTGGGGCTGGGGCGTCGTCCGGCGGACGACATCGACCGGCTGCTTGCGAACGAACCCGGCGTCGAGACGAGCGTCCCTGCGCCGCCTGAAGGTCTTTTTCTGAGCCGCGTCATCTACACACGCAGCGAACTGGAGAGCGAGACGGAAGATGAAGTTCTTTCTTGACAGCGCGGATGTAAGCGAGATCCGGCGCGCAATGGATGCGGGTCTGATCGACGGCATTACGACGAACCCGTCGCTCCTGTCTAAGGCGGCCGGCAATGGTGCCAGCCCGCGCGACATCCTGAAGGAGATCTGCGAGCTGGTGCCGGGTCCCATCAGTGCGGAAGTCGTGGCGGTGGACAAGGATCGGATGTACGCCGAAGGCCGCGAGCTGGCGAAGCTGGCGGACAACATCGTGATCAAGGTGCCACTGACCGAGGACGGCCTGATCGCGTGCCGTCGTTTCCGCGCGGATGACATCCACGTGAATGTCACGCTCTGTTTTTCGCCGGCGCAGGCACTCCTCGCCGCGAAGGCGGGCGCCTCCTACATCTCGCCGTTCGTCGGGCGACTCGATGACGTGGGCGAGAGCGGGATGGACCTGATCGCGCAGATCGTACAGATCTACGACAACTACGACGTCGCGACGGAGGTGCTGGTGGCATCGGTACGACACCCGATGCACGTCGTGGAGGCGGCGATGCTCGGTGCACATGTCGCCACGGTGCCGGCGAAGGTGCTGCACCAGCTGATCGGGCATCCGCTGACGGACAAGGGGCTGAAGGCGTTCCTCGCGGACTGGGAAAAGCTGCCGGAAAGTGCCCGTCACATCGTCGCGCAGGCGTAACGTGCGCAAGCTCGTCGTGCTCGTGCTGCTGCTCGCGGCACCGCCGGTGGCCCTCGCGTTCCATGCGCGAACCGACGGCAGTGAGACCGCTATTGCAGAAGCCCTGCGCACCGCCACGCCGCAGGCCAACGCGCAGTCCCCTGCTGTCGCGCAGCAGACGATCGAGCAGGAGCGCCGCAACGCGATCGTACGCGCGGCCGAGCGTGCGGCCCCCTCGGTTGTCAGCGTGAACACGGTGCGCAGGCAGCGTGTGCGTGCACGCACGGTGTGGGAGCAGTTCTTCATCGGACCGGGTATCTCGCGGGAGGTGCCCGGGCTCGGCTCCGGCTTCATCATCGATGCGAGCGGTCTGATCCTCACGAACGAGCACGTCGTGCGCGGCGCGGACGAGGTCGTCGTCACGCTCAACGACGGCACGGACCTGCCCGCAGAGATCGTCGGTGCGGACGAGGCGACGGACCTGGCACTGCTGCGCGTGAGCCCGCCGTCGGGACGTCGTCTGCCGGTGGCACCGCTCGGCACGTCGAACGACCTGGTGATCGGCGAGTGGGCGATCGCGATCGGCAATCCGTTCGGGTTCCTGCTCTCGAACGTGGAGCCGACCGTCACGGCAGGTGTGATCAGCGGCGTCGGCCGCAACATCATCCCGGACGCGACCGGCCAGGAGCGCGGCTTCTACCTGGACATGATCCAGACGGACGCGTCGATCAATCCCGGCAACTCGGGCGGGCCGCTGCTCAACGCACTCGGTGACGTGATCGGCGTGAACAGTTCGATCATCTCGGGCAGCGGCGGCAGCGTCGGCCTGGGTTTCGCCATCCCGATCGATCGTGCGCGCCGCGTTGCTGCGAACCTGCTCGAGCACGGTGAGGTCCGCCGGGCGTGGGTCGGCGTGACACTCGAGACGGGTGACACGGACCGCTTCGGCCGCTCACGCGATGTCCGCATCGCGAGCGTTGCACCCGGCTCGCCCGCCGAACAGGCCGGTCTGCGTGCGGGTGATACGATCATCCGTGCGAACGGTCGTCGCGTCGCGACGCCGCTCGACTGGGAAGCGCGCCTGCTCGACTCGAGCGTCGGCCAGCCGCTGCAGCTCGTGACGCGGCGGGGCGGCAGTGAGCGACAGGTCGCAGTCACTGCGAGTGCGCTGCCGTCGCTCACGGCAGAGCGCGTGCGGGCATTGAGCGATCTCCAGCTCGTGACGGTTACGCCGGCGATCCGCGCCGAGCGCGGGCTGGCGAGCGAGCGCGGCGCACTGATCGTGGAGCTGTCCGACGTCGCACGCTCCGTCGGACTCGCGCAGGGCGACGTCATCGTACAGATCAACCGCGTGCCGGTCGGCAGCGCCGGGGAGGCAGCCGAGCTGCTGCGCCGGCTCGCCGGAGGTGCGGCGCGTGTCATCATCGAGCGGCGCGGACAGTACGGCTCCGTCTCGTTCACCATTGGCCAGGAGTGAAGTTGAGCGCAGACCCAGACGCTGGTTACGCGGCCCCGGAGCCGCCCGCCAGCGCCACGTACCGCAACCCGCTGGTGGAGCGGTACGCATCGCGGGAAATGACGCGGATCTTTTCGGACGAGTACAAATTCGGCATGTGGCGCCGCCTGTGGCTGGCGCTCGCGGAATCCGAGAAGGAGCTCGGCCTCGACATCAGCGACGAGGCGATCGCAGCGATGCGCGCGAACCTGGACACGCTCGATCTCGCGCGGGCGGCCGAGCTGGAGAAGAAGCTGCGCCACGACGTGATGGCGCATGTCCATCATTTCGGCGAGATCGCGCCGGCGGCCAAGCCGTACATCCACCTGGGCGCGACCAGCGCCTACGTCACCGACAACACGGAACTGCTGCAGCACAGGGAAGCGCTGCTGCTGGTCAGGAAGCGGCTGGTGGCCGCGATCGCCGTGCTTGCCGGCTTCGCCCGTGAGTATCGCGACCTGCCGACGCTCGGCTACACGCATTTCCAGCCCGCACAGCCGACGACCGTCGGCAAGCGGGCGTGCCTCTGGCTGCAGGATTTCGTTCTCGACGTCGAGGAGATCGAGCACCGGCTGAGCACGGTTCGCTTCCGCGGCGTGCGCGGCACGACCGGAACGGAAGCCAGCTTCTTCGAGCTGTTCGACGGCGACGGCGCGAAGGTCGACGAGCTCAACCGTCGCATTGCTGCGAAGCTCGGCTTCGATCAGCTCTACGGCGTCACCGGTCAGACGTACACGCGCAAGAGCGACTACGCGTTCCTGGCGACGCTGGCCGGTCTGGCCACGTCGGCTTCGAAGTACGCGCACGATCTGCGGCTGCTGCAGCATCTCAAGGAGATCGAGGAGCCGTACGAGACGCACCAGATCGGCTCGAGCGCGATGGCGTACAAGCGGAACCCGATGCGTGCCGAACGGATCACTGCCCTCGCGCGGCACGTGATCGCACTGACGATCGACCCGGCGTTCACGGCCGCCACGCAGTGGCTCGAGCGCACGCTCGACGACTCCGCGAACCGCCGCATTGCGATCCCGGAGGCGTACATCGGCACGGACGCGATCCTGCTGCTCGTGCACAACGTGTCGGCGGGCCTCGTCGTGCGGCCGGCCGTGATTCGCAGGCATCTGATGGACGAGCTGCCGTTCATGGCGACGGAACCGATCCTGATGCGCGCGGTGAAGGCGGGCGGCGACCGTCAGGAGCTGCACGAGCGGATCCGTCAGCACAGCGTCGCCGCGGCGAATCGTGTCAAGGACGAGGGCGCACCGAACGATCTGATCGAGCGGATCGTATCGGATCCGGCCTTCGGCCTGAGCCGTGCAGCAGTAGAGGAGACGCTCGACCCGGTGCGCCACACGGGCCGTGCCGCGGAGCAGGTGGACCATTTCCTGGAGACGCACGTCGCGCCGGTGCTCGCGCGCTACGCGGCCGATGCGTCCGTACCGGAGTTGCGCGCATGAGTAACGGAATCGCGGTCGATCGTACCGAGCTGCCCTTCCCTCTCCTGACGCGAGGCAAGGTGCGCGATGTCTATGACGTCGGCGACGACCGACTGCTGCTGGTTGCGACGGATCGCATCAGCGCGTTCGACGTGGTCATGGAGGAGCCGATCCCCCACAAGGGCGCAGTGCTCACGCAGATCACGGCGTGGTGGCTCGCGCGGCTGGGCGACCTGACGCCGAACCACCTGATCACTGCCGACCCGGACGCGATCCAGAAGGCGCTGCCCAAGCTCAAGTCGACACGCCAGGTCTGGGAGCGTCGCAGCATGCTCGTCCACAAGGCGAAGGTCGTGCCAATCGAGTGCGTCGTGCGTGGCTACATCTCGGGTTCCGCATGGAAGGAGTACCGCACGCAGGGCACGCTTGCCGGCGAGAAGCTGCCGACCGGTCTGACCGAGAGCGCCCGGCTGGATCCGCCCATCTTCTCGCCTGCAACGAAGGCGGAAGTCGGCGAGCACGACGAGAACATCACGTTCGACGACATGAAGCGCCGGATCGGCGACGAGCTGGCGAACGAGCTGCGCGAGCGCAGTCTCGCGATCTACGAACGCGGCCGTGAGGTCGCCGAGCAGTCCGGCATCATCGTCGCCGACACGAAGTTCGAGTTCGGCACGCTCGCAGACGGCACGCTCGTCATCATCGACGAGGTGCTGACACCCGACAGCTCGCGCTTCTGGCCGCGCGAGAGCTACCAGCCGGGCCGCGGCCAGCCGTCGCTCGACAAGCAGCCGGTGCGCGACTTCCTGGAAGAGCTGGTCGAGGAAGGCGAGTGGAACAAGCAGGTGCCGCCGCCGGCGCTGCCCGGATACGTGATCGATGCGACGTCGGAGCGCTACCGCGCGCTCTTCCGCCGGCTCACCGGCTTCACGCTCGACGAGTTTCCCATGCACGACCCCGGCGCGGAGCCGGCAGCGGAGTAGCCATCATGCGACGACCGCGGCTGCAGCAGGGCGTCATCATCCTCCCGAGCGCCCTCACACTCGGGAACCTGTTCTTCGGTGTGTGGGCGATTGTGTCCGCGGCGTCCGGCGATTTCATGCGCGCCGGCTGGCTGATCGTCTTTGCCGGCATCTTCGATACGCTCGACGGGCGCATCGCGCGTGCAACGCAGACGGGCAGCCGCTTCGGCGAGGAACTGGACTCGCTGGTCGATGCGATCAGCTTCGGCGTGGCGCCGGGCCTGATCATGTACCACCTCTTCCTCGCGGAGAGCGGCGGCTGGGGCTGGGTCGCGGTCTTTTTCTACGTCACCGCCGCCGTCATCCGGCTCGCGCGCTTCAACGTCGAGCAGGCGGGCCACGCCAAGCTCGCATTTCACGGGCTGCCCTCGCCGTCCGCGGGCATGACGCTCGCCACGTTCTATCCGTTCAGCCAGACGGACTTCTTTCAGACGTATCTCTCACACTGGCGCTGGCCCGAGCTGATGATCGGGCTGATGCTCGTCATCGCGTTCCTGATGATGAGCCATGTGCTGTACCCGGTCGTGCCCAAGATCGGGGTTCGGACGCGCAAGCACATCCTGAACGGGCTGTTCCTCGGGACCATGATCGTGCTCGCCATCACGGTCCCGCGCCTGTTCTTCTTCCCCGCCCTGATCGGATACCTGGCCTACGGGGTATTGAAGTCGACGCTGGTCGGGTTCCTCGAGCGGATGCCCGAGCGCGACCCGATGATCGACGAGGAAGAGGACGAGGGCGACGAGGCGGGCGCTGAGTTGCGCGACATCGATTACGGCGAGCTTTCTCACAGTGAACCATTGCAGCCGCGCCGCTTCCGGCGGCCCGGCCGGGGGGGCCATTGAACGCATATCAGGTCGAGGTCCGGATCATGCCACGCGTGGGTCTGCTGGACCCTGAGGGTAATGCCGTGCAGCACGCGCTGACCTCGCTCGAGTTCGGCGGCGTGGAGGACGTGCGCGTCGGCAAGCTGATCCGGCTGCGTGTGCAGGCGGACTCGGAAGAGGCTGCACGAAGCGCCGCCGACGCCATGTGCCGCCGCCTGCTTGCGAATCCGGTGACCGAGGACTACGAGATCGCGCTGGGAGGCGTCCGGTGATGCGCGTTGCGATCATCACGTTCCCGGGTTCCAACTGCGACTACGACTGCTACAAAGCGATCAACGACGTGCTCGGTGCCGAGGCGTACTACCGCTGGCACCGCGAGACGGACCTGGGCGACTGCGACGCGGTCATCCTGCCGGGCGGCTTCAGCTACGGCGACTACCTGCGCGCCGGCGCGATCGCTCGCTTCAGCCCGATCATGGACGCGGTGATCGCCTTCGCGAAGCGGGGCGGGCCGCTGCTCGGCATCTGCAACGGTTTCCAGGTGCTGTGCGAGTCCGGTCTGCTGCCGGGCGCGCTCGTCAAGAACCGCTCGATGCACTTCCAGGGCGAGACCGTGCGCGTTCGCGTCGACAACAACCAGACGATGTTCACGCACCTGTACGACCGCAACGAGATCCTCGACCTGCACATCGCGCACGGCGTCGGCAACTACGTGGCCAACGAGGAATCGCTCGCGCGGCTCGAGGGCGACGGTCGCATCGTCCTCCGTTACGTGGACGAGCGCGGCGTACCGAGCGATGCTGGCAATGCGAACGGCTCGATGCACAACATCGCCGGTATCATCAACGAGGAAGGCAACGTACTGGGCATGATGCCGCACCCCGAGCGCTCCGTCGAGTCGCTGCTGGGTTCCGCGGACGGTCTGCCGATCTTCCAGTCGCTGGCCGCGCACCTGAGCGGCGCGGGAGTGGCATGATGGCGATGACGGCGCACGCCGTGGCACGCGCACGGACATCGGATGAGATGCAGGAGGCATGTCGTGGCTGAGACGATGACACAGGGGCCTGCACCACGCCCCGGTGATCCGGAGATAACGCCCGAGCAGTTCACCGAACACGGGCTGTCGGCGCACGAGCGTGAGCTGATCCTCGATATCCTCGGCCGCGAGCCGACACACACGGAGCTCGGTGTCTTCAGCGCGCTCTGGTCCGAGCACTGCGGCTACAAGAACTCGAAGCCGCTGCTCCGCACGCTGCCGACCGAAGCGCCCTGGGTACTGCAGGGACCGGGCGAGAACGCCGGTGTGATCGACATCGGTGACGACCACGCGATCGCGTTCAAGATCGAGTCGCACAACCATCCGTCTGCGATCGAGCCGTACCAGGGTGCGGCAACCGGTGTCGGCGGCATCCTGCGCGACGTCTTCACGATGGGTGCGCGACC
>CAYLME010000024.1:0-29541 GCA_964384585.1 uncultured Gemmatimonadaceae bacterium
CTGTCCCCTGCCCTGGTGTCACCTGTCGAAGCAGACATCTGCTGTGTCCACGCCCATAAAACGTTACAATCGCCCTGAACCCAACAGGGGGGCGCCGGCGCGCTCCTAAACCCGCAGTGGCGGGGCCACCGGATGCCGCATCATGAAGGGCTTGAACGTCATCCCGGACCGGCGGCGAATCGGTACGGCGCCGGGGCCGGCTGCCGGGACGGCATGGAGAGGCGCCGCGCCAGGTACCGGCAAGGCGTTGGCCACGGATCGCGCGTCACGGACAGCCGCCCGTCGCGGTCGCTGCCGCGCTCTCTGTGCATCGGGGCCGGTACGCGGGACAACACGACGATGCGTCGCACTATGCGCATCAGGCGCGTTACTGCTGCGATAGCGATGTGTGCACGAATTCGTGATGGACGATGTTGGCATTCGTGACACACGAACGTTGAATCAACCGGAACGAACGACAGCCGCGGATGTTTTGTCGTTCCAGCGAAGACACGTACGGCGCGCATGCATTCTGCGCCGCGCATCTCTGAACCGGAGGGAACACATGATCAGCAGGATTCGCAGCTTCTTTGGCGGCCGCGCGACGGCCCGTGCACTCGTAATCACGGCCGCACTTCTGGCCGTCGCCTGTGATGACGATGACCCGATCGATCCCGGTCCGTCGCACAGCTGGGCAGCGGCGCTGGCAGGTGAAGGCGACTATGACGGCATCACCGCCGATGTCGTCGTTACCGCCAACTCGGTTTCGTTCGATGGTGACATCGAGCTCGCAGGCGCGGAGCCTGACTCGGTCTTCACGTGGGGCATCTTCCAGGGGGCCTGCGACGATGTCGGCAATCGTGTCGGCGCGGCTTCGCTGTACTCGCCGATCGAGGCGGACGCAAACGGCGCGGGCGCGGACAACGCGCGCGGCACGGGCGGCATGACGTCGGGCGAGGATTACATCGCGCAGCTGCTGACGGAAGTGGATGAAGAGGATGTCGTCGTAGCGTGCGAGGCGCTGGTCGAGGAGGACTGAGGTATCGTGTGGTGATGCCCGGCCGGCTGCCCGGCCGGGCCCACCCGCGCCTGTTGATGTCGGCGCCTGCGTGCTCTTACTGGCGCCACTCGTGCAGCGGCGCGTCGAGCACCGCTGCCTGCACTGCGTCGGCCACCGCGCGACGCAACGGAACGTGCAGCGAGTTGTTGCGTGTCGGATTCACACGGTTCGTGAGCAGGATCACGAACAGTCCGCGTTCGGGGTCCATCCAGATGCTCGTGCCGGTGAACCCGGTGTGGCCGAACGACCGTGGCGAGAAGTAGCGTCCCGCGCTGCTCTGTGCTGCCGGTGTGTCCCATCCGATCGCTCGCGTCGAGTGCTCGTTCTGCGGTGCGGTCCAGCGCGCGATCGTAGCCGGCGCCAGAATCTGCACACCATCGTACGTGCCGCCATTCAACATCATGTGAGCGAAGACGCTGAGGTCGCGCGCGGACGAGAAGAGGCCAGCGTGACCGGCAATGCCGCCGAGAGCGCATGCGTTCTCGTCGTGCACGATCCCGTGGACGTGACGGTTGCGGAATACGGTATCCACTTCGGTCACGGCGATCCGCGAGAGCAGCGAGTGACCCGGCCGGTATGCCGACATGCAGGTGATGTCAGCGGGCAGTCCCACGAGCAGCAACGGGTTGAACCCGGTGTCGCGCATGCCGAGCGGCTCCCAGATCCGGTGCTCGAGGAACGTGTCGAGCCGCTGCGAGGTGATACGCTCGATGATGAAGCCCGTGAGGATGAAGCCCCAGTCGCTGTAGATCGAGCTGTCGCCCGGCGCGTACACGAGCGGCTGTGCGTTCATCCTCTCGATGAACTGCTGCGCGCCGCGCCGGTCGCGCCAGAGCGGTGCGCCCGCTATGAAGCCGGCACTGTGAGTGAGCAGGTGGCGCACGGTGATGCCCGCCTTGTCCGGCGCGCTGAACTCCGGCAGGTAGTCGCGCACGGGACGGTCGATGTCGAGCCAGCCGTCTTCCTCCAGGATCATCGCTGCCGTGGTCGTGCCGACCACCTTCGTGAGCGACGCGAGATCGAAGATCGTCGAATCGTTCACGTTCGGCGAATACGCGGGCTGGTCGATATGACCGTAGCCGCGCAGATGGACGAGCCTGCCCCACCGGCCGACGGCGAGCGATGCGCCCGGTGCCGCGCCTGCCGCGATCGCCGCTTCCATGATCGAGTCCAGCGCCGCGTTGAGATGCGGATCCATGCCGGCGTCGGCAGGGCGTGCAGCGATCAGCGACGGCGTCGCCTCCAGCCGTTCCGGCGCAGGCGCGACGTCGACCGGTGTATCCGTGGGCTCGGCGGATGGTGACTCGACCGTGCGCGGCGCACTGGCACAGCCGGCCACGCACAGTAAGAGGACAGCGCTCAGGCGATGATGCACGTTGCTTCCCTTTCTGCGTTCAATACTGCGGGCGTTGCCCGCGGTCTGGTGATCGGCGCGACTAGAAACCGCCGCCACCGCCACCGCCGAAGCCGCCGCCGCTGGAACCGCCGCCGCTGAAGCCGGAGCCGCCGGCACTGCCACGGGGTGTGGACGCCATCGCGGAGCTCGCGCGCTGCGACATGCGTGAGAGGTCGGAGACGAACATGTTTGGAGCGAACGTATCGTGGCGTCCGCCACGATACCAGTCGGGCGGCTCGCGGTAGATGTCGGCGAACGCGCGTGCCCAGTTCTTCTCGATCCCGAACGCCATGGCGAACGGCAGGTACTTTTCGAACATCTCCGGTGTCTTGACGACACGCTCGAATCGGTCCTTCTCGACGCGTGCCAGGAACTCGGAGAAACCGAGCGCGTGCTCGCGCGCGCGCGCCCCCCGCACCGTGCGCGCGGGCATGACCGTGCCGTATGCGAACATCACCATGCCTGAGAGCACGCCGGCAATGATGGCGGGAACGGGTGACTCACCGCGCGCGGAAAGCAGGGCCGATCCGCCGAAGCCGACAAGGGCGCCGGTTACGACCGCCAGCACCTAATACAGCGCGACGACATGCTCGGGCCGGCGCGTGCAGAAGCCATGCTCGATGAGCGACTGCATGAGCTTCTTCCTGATGTCGGCCAGGTCCTTGTAGAACGTGTTCTCCAGATCGTCCATCGACACGCGGGTGCGTGAGCCGCCGGCGAACAGAGCGCTCAGCATCTCGTGCTCGTGCGGTCGCAGGCCCTGCCATTCCGCCGATGGGCGATTGAGCACGAACGCGTAGTCACGCGTCTTGACGAGGCCGAACAGTTGCGAGTCCTCCTCATTCTCGATCACGAGGTAGCCGCGCACCGCGAGATCGACGATCGTCGCCGTGACGTCCCTCATGTCCGCCTGGTTGTCCACCAGGATTCCGACCTCGCCCGGCGTCAGCTTTGGCGGCGGCTCGTACTGCGGCACGATGCTCAATGCCTCCGGATCCCTGCCGTGGCGTCGCCACCAGCCGTGCATGAAGAAGAGGGCCACCAGTGGCGCGACGAGGATGCCGTTCGCGCTGAGAAAACCGGCCGCCTTGTCGAGCGTGGTCGGCCGCTCGACCGCGCCGGGATCCCAGCCGACGACGACCGTGAGACCCTCGCGGAACGCGAGCGGCGACGTCGTGCGCAGCTGCACGCTGTTGGCGATGATGCCCGTCTCTGCACCCTGCGTGGTGGAGCCGGCCGGGCCCGTATAGCTCGCGGCACGGATGTTCGAGGCCGTCGTGGGCAGCACGACCTGCGCAGTCACGTGACCGACGGGGATGTCCCACTCGTTGCCGGTCACGTTCCAGTACAGCTCGTCGTGTTCCTCGAAGAATCGAAGCCCGTTCTCGACGATGTAGTGCAGCGTGATCGTGTGCGTCGCATTGTCGGCGCCGGGCACCCAGACGCGCCAGCGGAGCATATCACCGGAGCGATCGGATTCGACGCGCAACGTGTTGCCGCGCTGGTCCGTGGCGCTCTCCAGGTCTACCCGCAGGCGATAGTTGAAGCCGTTCCACGGGTAGATCACCGGGATCGTGCGATAGAGCCCGTTCCAGCTGCCCTCGAAGTGCGCGGTGATCCGTTCCGTCACCGCGAGCGTGCCGTCGCGGCGTACGACCACCTCGACGTCGAAGCCCTGGATCGAAAGTGAGCGTGCGTGCGCGGTGGCCGGTGCGAGAGCGAGGATCGCGACCAGCGCAACCGCGCTGCGCAGAAGGAACCTGCGGATCACTGCCGGCTCAGAAACTGACGCGGGGCGCGCTGCGCTCTGCTTCGGCCGTCTCGAAGAACTCACGGTCGCGGAACGCGAACGTGCGCGCCACGAGATTGCTCGGGAACTGGTGGATCTTCGTGTTCAGGTCGCGCACGACGGCATTGTAGTAGCGCCGTGCGTTCTGTACTGCGTCCTCGATCTGTGAGAGACTGCCCTGCAGTTGCGTGAAGCTCTCGACGGAGCGCAGCTGCGGGTAGTTCTCGGCCAGCGCGAACAGCGACTTGAGCGTACCGGTCAGCTCACCCTCCGCCTCGGCCCTGGCAGCAGGGCCCTGTGCCATCATCGCACGGCTGCGCGCTTCGACCACGGAGTCCAGTGTGCCGCGCTCGTGCGAGGCATAGCCCTTCACCGTCTCGACGAGGTTCGGTATGAGGTCGTAGCGCCGCTTGAGCTGCACGTCGATATCCGACCACGCGGCGTCCGCCTGAACACGAAGCTTGATGAGCGAGTTGTAGATCACGAACACGGCGAAGGCGACCGCGACCAGGATTAGCAGCAAGGGCCACATGGCGGCTTCCTTGTCAGAGGCATCGCGCGAGGACAATAACAACCCAACTTGTACGTACGGCGGGCAAAGATCAACTGCTTCTGCCGCCGCCCTGACCGGGTCGATTGTCCTGCATCATCAGCTCGACCGGATCGGTGACGGTGTCCGGCCCCATGGCACCCGTCGCGCGCGCGATCCGGTCCTGCTCGGTCGCATCGTCGGGCAATTCGCTCTGATGAACGCCGGTCGCGGGTGCGGGTGGCGTGACTTCCGCGTTGTGGCGGCGCTCGGCGTGCTCGTGCTCGGTGATGCCCTGGCTGCGGTGTTCGTCCGGCATGCGTTCCTCCGGCTGGAGTGCGTTGCTGCTTCGGGCGGCAAGGCCCATGCCCGACGGCGCCGCGCGGTCACTTCCGCCGCTGCACGTGGTGTCGTACAATGGAAGCATTCTGATTTCCAGACCGATACGAGCTGATACCACCCGCTGCATGGCGACGCCCGAACGCATGCGGCGTTTCCCGCCACTGGAGCCGTGCTGATGCGTTTCATGTGGATCACGGCGTGCGCCGCGTGCCTGATCTCTTCCGCACCGGCAGCCGCTCAGGGGGATGCCGGCGAGGATGCTCACATGGACCGGCCGGTGGCGCAGGCCGTGCGCGCACCCGGGCCAGTCCACGTCGACGGGCGGCTGGACGAGCCGGCATGGGCGAGTGCACCGGTGATCGACGGCTTCACGCAGGTCGACCCCGACCAGGGCGCGCCCGTCAGCCAGCGGACGGAAGTGCGCATCCTGTTCGACGACGATGCGCTCTACATCGGCGCGCGCCTCTTCGATGACGGCCCGATCACGACGCGGCTCGGCCGCCGTGACATGCCGCTGCTGGACGCGGACTGGTTCGGCGTGGTGATCGACAGCTATCACGGCCACCAGACGGGGTTCGTGTTTGACGTGAACCCGAGCGGCGTACAGCGTGACGCCATCAAGTCGATGGGTTCGGGCGGTGAGTCCGACGACAACTCGTGGGACGCAGTGTGGGACGTCGCGACGTCGATCGACGATGCGGGCTGGACCGCCGAGTACCGCATCCCGTTCAGCCAGCTTCGCTTCAACCGGGCCGAGGAGCAGGTCTGGTCCATCCAGCTGGAGCGCGTCATCGGGCGCCGCCGCGAGTACGCGGTGATGACGTTCACGCCGAAGTCGGAACGGGGCGGCATCCCGACGTACGGTCACCTGCTCGGCGTGGCGGGCGTCACCACGGGCAAGCGTCTCGAGCTGCTGCCGTACATCGTGGGGCGCGGCGAGTACATCGATCCCGGCGCGAATCCGTTCCGCACGGATGCAGAGTACGAGTTCTCCGCCGGTCTCGACGCGCGTTACCGCGTGACGAGCGACATGACGCTCAACGCGTCGATCAACCCGGATTTCGGCCAGGTCGAAGTCGATCCGGCAGTCATCAACCTCGGGGTGTACGAGACGTTCTTCCAGGAGAAGCGCCCGTTCTTCGTCGAGGGGAGTGACATCTTCGGCTTTGGCGGCGGCAATGCCGGCACGCTCTTCTACACGCGGCGCGTGGGTCGCCAGCCGCAGATCGACCCGGGCACGGCGCAGGCGGATGTACCGGCTGCAACCACGATCCTGGGCGCAGCGAAACTGTCGGGCCGCACGGCCGGCGGCTGGTCGCTCGGCGTGATGGAGGCCGTGACCGCGCGTGAGGAGGCGACGTATCGCACGGCCGAAGGCGATGAGACGATGGTGGTCGAGCCGCTGACGAACTACCTCGTCGCGCGTGCGCGTCGTGACCTGCGCGGCGGCCGCAGTGTGATCGGCACGATGGTGACGATGACACACCGCGATCTCGATGCACCACTGCTAGAGTCCGCGTTCCGGTCGTCCGCCTATGCTGTCGGATTCGATGGCCGCCACGAGTGGGCGAATCGCAGCTGGGTCGTGTACGGCAACGTCACGCTCAGTCACATACGCGGTACGGCGGCGGCGATGGATGCGGTGCAGACGGCGTCGAATCATTACTTCCAGCGGCCGGACGCCGATCATCTCGAGGTGGATGCGAACGCGACGTCGATGACCGGCGCTTCCGCACTGCTCGCACTCGCCAGGCAGGCAGGCGAGCACTGGCGCGGTGAAGTCCAGGTGGCGACGACGACGCCGTCCTACGAGATCAACGATCTCGGCTTCAACTACCGCACCGACAGGCGGGACGCACAGCTGAATGTGAGCTATCTGCAGCAGCGCCCGGGCAGTTTCTGGCGGAGCTACAGCATCAGCACCCGCGCCCGCGTCGAAGCCAACTACGCGAACGAGATGATCGCGAACTGGTTTACGCTCTCGACGGTCTGGCGGCATCTCGACTACTGGCAGATCCAGACGCAGCTCACGCACTCGCTGCGCGCGAATGACGACCGACTGACCCGCGGCGGACCGATCGCGGTGCGCCCTGCGAATACCGGCGGCGCACTCGTCATCTCCGGTGATCAGCGACGCAGCATCTCCTGGTCCGTCCTTCTCGAGGGCGAACGCACCGAGTTCGAAGGCTGGTACTGGGGGATCGGACCCGAGATCGGGTTCAAGGTGTCACCGCGCTGGAACCTGACGCTCCTGCCGCAGCTCACGCGCGCATACGTACCGGCGCAGTATGTCGGCACCGTGACCGATGCAGCGTACACGCCGACGTTCGGAAGTCGCTACATCTTCGCACCGCTGGAGCAGACGACGCTCGCCATGGAGACGCGCCTGAACTACACGTTCAATCCGCGACTCTCGCTCGAGCTGTACGCACAGCCGTTCATCTCGAGCGGCGACTACGGAGACGCGCGCTACCTGTCGGCGCCGAAGACCTATGCGTTCGAGCCCTATACCGGCACGGTTCCGGACCTGGACTTCAACGTGCGCAGCCTGCGCGGCACGGCGGTACTGCGATGGGAATGGCGTCCGGGCTCCACGCTCTATGCTGCGTGGCAGCAGAGCCGCGCCGACTATGCGCCCGGTGTCGGTGACTTCGATTTTGGCCGTGATCGCCGCGCACTCTTCAACGCGCAGCCCGACAACATCTTCGTATTGAAGGCGAGCTACTGGTTCACGCCGTGATGGCGCACGCCCGGGCGCGTTGCCAGTCTGCGCGACCGGGCATGACGGCTGCGCCCGTGCCTCAGCCGGGCTGCTCGAGCCGACGCCAGGCGCGATCGTAGCGGAGCAGCGGGGCGCCGCCACCCCCGATGCGCACCTCGTGCACCCGCGCAACGACGATCAGGTGATCGCCGGCGGGATGCATCGCATCCACACTGCACACCAGGCTCGCGAGAGAGCCCTCCAGCACGGGTGGCCCGTCGGCCGAGAACAACTCGCGACCGAGCGGACCCGTGTCCGTGAAGATCGTTGCAGTGCGCTGCTGCGCTTCCGACAGGATATTGACGACGATCTGCGAGCCCGTCTCGAGCAGCGAGCGTACGACTGCGTTCGGCCCGAGACTGACGAGAACGAGCGGCGGCTCGAGCGACACGGACGCGAACGCACTCACGGTCGTGCCGAAAGCGTGTCGCTCGTCGCGCACGGAAACGACCGTCACACCACTCGCCCAGCGCGCGAGCGCGGCGCGGAAGGACTGCGCGAGGTCCGCGCCGCTGTCCGCTGCGGAGGCGTCGCCGCCGCGCGCCGAGCCGTCGATGCGCGTGCTCATCCCTGCTCGCGCGGATCGTCGATCACGCCGAGGAACAGGATCGTGCCGGAGTGCCGTTCGCGGATCGCCATCAGGAAGGAGCGATCCACCCGGAGTCCGAGCGGCACGGACGTGACGCCGACGCCCACGGATGTGGCAGCGGCCGCCTCGGTGCCTTCCTCGTCCACGCGCAGCCAGGTCTTCTGCACGACCTCCCGCACGAACAGTGCACTGGCGAACGGCTGTTCGGCCAGGAGCGAAAAGTCCGCGATGCCGTCCCGGAAGGCGTCCTCCATGCCGAGCGCCTGCAGCGTCTCGTTCAGCACACCCTTCCATTCGACTTCGTAGCGGGGCATGGAAACCGGCGCGTCGCGGAGTGTGCCGAGGGAGCCCACCCAGCGGTTCCAGGTATCCGCATCGAGCGTGGAGACCAGGGACGCGACGCTTGCGCCTTCCTGGGGCACCACGAGTACCATGGTGAATGCATCGCCGCCATAGGGCAGCTCACCGATCTGTACGCCGTCGACACTGCCAAGACGGACGGGCATGTCCCTCGCGCTCATCATCGGGACCTCGACGCTCGTGCCGTCATCGCGCCTGAATGGGGCCGGTCGTGTATCGGCGAGCTTGAACTGCTCGCGCCAGTCTGCCTTGAAGTAGACGGCGTTGATCAGGAACATCATGGCGTACGGGTCGACCTGTTCGACGATCTGCTCGATGCGATCGTTCGTGTTCTCGGCGACCCACGCATTGATCACATCCCCGGCATCGGGCCGATCGAAATCGAGCGAGCGGGCGTCCGCGTCGAAGTACTGTTCGACGACGTCGTAGAACGACTGCAGGAAGGGCATGCCCTCTCGCGCCCACACCGAATTGGCGATGTTCAGCTCGACCTGCGGATCGAGATCGAGCAGCATATCGAGCAGGCCGCGATAGGACGCGTTCACCTCATCGCGTGAGAGCCCCTCGAAGCCGAGCATCGCCTGCACCTGGTCATACGTATCGCCGGCCGTGCCGTTCATGGTCATGCCGAGCGCCATGGATGCGCTGAATGGCGAGAGCACGACGTTCGCGTGCTCCTGCTCGCGGGCGTTCGCCTCTCGCAGCAGATCGAAGGCGAACCGGTTCGACGCGCTGATCACTTCCTGCTCGACAGCGGCAAGGTCGCGCGGCAGCCGGTCGATCAGCTTCGGCGTGCCACCCGGCCCGGACGGATCCGATGCGCAACCCGCGGCCAGTGCGAGGAACACGGCCGCGGGCAGGATACGCCCGAGGTGTCGAATCGAAGAAATCCGTGGTTGCATAATCCCCTCCCGTCCTCATGCTATGGACTGTACTCCTACTCACAACGAAGACGATGCAGGTTCCGTGACTCGCACACCATGCCGGCTGTGCAAGCCGATGTCGTTGCGCCACGCAGGAAGCCGGCCGGAGGCAGGGGCGGGACGGCGATGGCGGTCTGTGCAGCGGCGCGCGGGCGGCCGCCCATCTTGAACGGCAGAGCGCATGCGGTAGCTTGGGTCGGGTGCTTCGCGGATCGGCCGCGGCACCAGCAGCACGTATCCGGGTGGTCAGACCCGGAAAAGTACGCGGGAGTCGTCGTTGCATCGATCGATCGAAGCACTCCTTGCAGACGCAGCGGAGACCGGGCACACGCTGGCGGAAGTGGTTCTGGCAAAGGAGGCGGCCGAGTCGGGCCGGGATCCGGCTGACATTCGCGCGCGCGTCCAGCGCAACCTGCGGGTGATGCGTTCCGCCATCACGGAAGGACTGAAGGGCGAGGCTCGCTCCGCGTCCGGCCTGACGGGTGGCCGCGCGAAACGGCTGGCGGAGAACGGGCCCCGGCTGCTCGGCGAGCGCGTGACGACCATCCTCGCGCGTGCGATCTCCACGCTGGAGATCAACGCGGCCATGGGGCTGATCGTTGCCGCACCGACAGCGGGTGCCGCGGGCGTGCTGCCGGCCATCCTGATCAGCATGGGTGAGTTCATGGACCTCGACGAGGACACGCTCGTCGATGCCATGCTCGTCGCGGGCGGTGTGGGCGCGGTGATCGCGCAGCGCGCGTCGATCTCCGGTGCGGAGGGCGGCTGCCAGGCGGAGACCGGCACGGCCGCGGCAATGGGTGCGGCTGCGGTGACATGGCTGAACGGCGGCACGAACGAACAGGTCGCGACCTCGATCGCTCTCACGCTGCAGGGTATGCTTGGACTGATCTGCGATCCGATCGGCGGTCTCGTCGAGGTGCCATGTATCTACCGCAACGCATCGGCCGCGATGCAGGCGATCGCGGCTGCCGAGATGGCGCTCGCCGGTTGCGACTTCCCGGTGAGCGCGGATGAAGTCATTGACGTCATGGGCGAAGTCGGCCGCAAGATGCCGGTGGCATACCGCGAGACTGCGATGGGTGGACTCGCCGCGACACCATCCGCGCGGCGCCTGGTGCAGATCCAGCCGTCGCGTCAGCCGACCGGCGCAAGCCGTTGAACAGGACAAAATGATCCTCGTCTCGCTGTTCGACATCCTGGGGCCTGTCATGGTCGGCCCGTCGTCATCGCATACGGCTGGTGCGTGCCGACTCGGCCTCGTCGCACGCGCGATCCTGGGCGGCATGCCCGATCATGCCCTCATACGGCTGCATGGCTCGTTCGCCGCGACCGGCGACGGGCACGGCACCAAGCGCGCGATCGTGGGCGGCCTGATCGGCCTGCCGCCCGACGATCTGCGGCTGCGTGACGCGTTCCACGAAGCTGAAGATGCAGGCATGCAGTGGCAGTTCGAGAACGTGGACCTGGGCGACGACGCGCATCCGAACAGCGTCGTATTCCAGCTGACACGCGGCGACGAGACGGTGCACATCACGGGTGCCTCCATCGGCGGCGGCCGCATCGAGGTCACGGAGCTGAATGATTTCCCCGTATCGCTCGGCGGCGACTATCATACGCTCGTCGTGCTCGCGCGCGATGAGCCCGGCACGATCATGACGATCACCAGCCGCTTCGCCGCGGAGAACATCAACCTCGCGACCATGCGGGTGGATCGTACGGGCCGCCACAAGGATGCGCTGATGACGATCGAGGCGGATGCGCCGATACCGGATACGCTGCTCGAGGACCTGCGCGAGTTTTCGTGGCTCCGCTGGGCGCGTCACATTGAGCAGGTCGCGGGCGGATGAACGATAGCCCGGACAGGAGCGACACGCGCGACGATCCCCGCATCCCGCCGGGTGCGGGGCACGCAGACGCTGGCGCACCGACCGGCCGCGCTCCGCGCCGTCGTAGCACGACCACTTCACTCCTCGCGCTCGGCATCCTCCTCGCCGTGATCGTGGCCGCGATTCTGCTCCTGCAGCTGCGAAGCGTTACGCTCAGTCAGGTGGACATGGCCGAGCTGGCACACACGACGCTGCAGCAGGAGGTCTCGGCCGCCTTCCTCGTCACCGGCGAGCTGATCGTCACTGCCGAGACACGCGTGGAGAACACGAAGACCCTGCTGCCGGGTCTGCTCGGCGTGGACCTCGGCACGACGAGTGCCCAGGTGCGTGTGCCCGGGCGCGTGATCTACGGCATCTACGCGGACTCGCTGACCCGTGACCGCATCCGTATGACGGGCGACAGTGTGGTCGAGATCACGCTGCCGGCACCGCGCGTCTATGCCGTCGAACCGCAGCTCTCGGAGATGGAAGTCGAAACACGCCGTGGCTGGGCGCGCCTGTCGCGCGAAACCGAAGAGCAGGTTCGCGAGCGGGCGATCGGCCTGGTCGAACGATCGCTTCGTGCGCAGGGCAACCGCCACATGATGCAGTCGATCCAGCCGCGCGTGAACACCGCCCGTGCACTGGAAGCGATGCTGCGGCCTGCCTTCGAATCCGCGGGCCTGCGGCCGCAGTTCCGCTTCCGTATCGGCGACGAGATCACGTGGGAGTCGATGCCCGATCGCTGAGCGGTAGTGCAGCGGTCAGCCGGCAGATGAACGGGGCGGCGCGTGGAGCGCCGCCCCGTCTGCATGTTGATCCTCCGCCTGCAACGTGCGCCGCTGCCGCTCAGTCGCGGTACTCGTTGCGCGCGGTACGCTCGAAGCCGTCCCGCACATACGGCCGCATGGCGTCGTAGTCATGGCGCTCGTGACGCCAGCCGCGCCGCACGTCTGCCTCGACCTCGTCGAAGGAGCGACCACGATAGTCGGGGTTGTGACCCGCCACATGACCAACGCCGTAGCCGACACGTGCGTCGTCCCAGTCCACGTCGCGATGCTCTGACGATTCGTAGCGCCGGCGGTAGTAACTGTCGTCTTCGTCGTTGATGTTCTCGATGGCGCGGCCTGCCTTCTCACCGGCCCACCAGCCGCCGACGGCACCCGCGATGCCACCAATGACCGTACCAACCGGTCCCGCGAGTGAGCCGATGCCTGCGCCCGCCAGTGTGCCACCAATGCCGCCCACCGCCTCGCCTGCCTGCTCGCCCGCGCTCGGATCGCGGTCGCGTGCGTTCTCGCGTGCGTCGTCGCTCAGTTCGTTTCTACGGATGTTGTCCGATCGCCTGGAATGCTCTGTCATCGTGCCTCCCGGTTGATGCTTGTTGCCAACAGCATCGTGGAGTGCATCAACTGCGCCAGCGCGCAGCGTCAGAGCTGTGTTGCGACGGCGATTGCGTGACAGGCGCTGCCCGCAAGTACGAACACGTGCCAGACGGCATGTGCATAGCGCATGCGGACCGCGTGATAGAACGGTGTTCCGGCAGTATACGCGATACCGCCGGCCCCGAGCCACGCGAGCGTCGTGAGCTGCATGCTGCGCAGCATGGGCACGGCGGCGACCAGCACGAGCCACCCCATCAGCAGGTAGACGGAGGTGGAGACGAGCGGGAAGCGTCCGGTGAAAAAGAACTTGAACGTGACGCCGGCCACGGCGAGGCCCCAGATGACGCCGAAGAGGCTCCAGCCCCAGGGGCCGCGCAGGTCGTTCAGCAGGAACGGTGTGTAGCTGCCGGCAATCAGCAGGTAGATCGCGCAGTGATCGAAGATCTTCAGGCGTCGCTTGATGCGCTCGGTGCGTGCCGCGTGATAGGCGGTAGACGCCGTGTACAGCGTGACGAGCGTCACGACGAATACGACTGCGCCGACGATGCGCCACACGTCGCCACGCAGGCTGGCGAGTACGATGAGACTGGTGCCGCCGAGGAGCGCCGCGAGCACGCCCACCGCGTGGGTGAGCGTGTTCGCGAGCTCTTCGTGATGATGCGTGGAAATGTCAGTTCCCCTGCGAGACCGCCGGCGTCTGTGCCGACTCTTCCTTCTCGAGCGTCTCGAGCACGTCGCGCCACGCGAAATTCTGGCCCTGGCCACCCACGTACTAGTCCATCCACGCCTTCTCGCTGACGGACTTCACGAGCTGGTTGCGAGCATCCGGGATGCCGTGGCTGCGGCCCGGATACATGAACAGCTCCGTATCGACACCGAGCTTCTTGAGTGCCATGTGCAGCTCGACGGACTGCGGGCTCGGCACGCGCGGATCACCCTCGACCACGTGGATCATCGTTGGCGTCTTCGCGTTCGCGATATACTTGAGCGGGGACTGGTTCCAGTACGCGTCGTAGTCCTCGTACGGCAGCCTGCCGCCAAGATAGTGCTGCCGGTTCCGCTGCACGTCGCTCTGCGCATACATCGAGATCCAGTTCGACGTGCCCGCTCCGGAGCTGATCGCCTTGAAGCGGTCCGTGTTCACCAGGATCCAGTTCGACCAATGGCCGCCGGCACTCCAGCCGAGCGAACCCATGCGGTCACCGTCAACGATGCCCTGCTCGATCAGATGGTCCACGCCGGCCATGATGTCCTCATAGCCCTGCGGGAAGTAGTTGCCCACGATGTCCGTCTTGTGTGCTTCGCCGTAGTTCGTCGAGCCGCGGTAGTTCGGTCGCAGCACGACGTACCCGTCACCGGCGTAGACCTGCGCGCCGTAGCCGCCGTTGAAGTTCAGCACGTCGGCCGATGCCGGGCCGCCATGGATCGCGACGATCAGCGGGTAGCGCTGGCCCTCGCGGTAACCGACCGGCTTGACCAGGACACCGCCCACCATGCGCCCGTCCGTCGAGCGCCAGGTGACCTCCTCCTCCTGGCCGAGCGCGATGTTGCGGATCTGCGGATTGACGTCGTGCAGCTGGCGCCAGCGATCACGCCGCGTGAGATCGCGAATGTCGTTCACGGCGAACAGCGTGGCCGGCGTCCTCGGATCCTGATAGTCGATCAGGAACAGCCCGCTGTCCTCGTGGCGGTTCACAGCGAGTGCTGCAGGCATGTCGGTGACCTGTCGCACGTCGCCGCTCCGCATGTCGAGCGCCATGAGCTGGCGCGTAGCACGAATGCCCGCGTTGAAGTAGTACGTGCGACCATCCTCGGAGAAGAAGCCGCCGCCGATGTCGCCGTCGAATGATGTGCCCAGCTTGCGGAACTCGCCGCCGCGCTGCTCGACCGGCCGCACGTACGCACGGCGGTTCGTCATGCTGTACTGCGTCATGTCATCCGGCGCGATGAACGCGACAGTCCGACTGTCCGGCGTGAAGAACGGTCCATTCTCGCCGACTTCCTCGTTCCTCGTCAGCCGCTCGATTCCGCCCGTCGCGACCTCCAGCAGGAAGAGATCGCTGTTGATGCCTTCTTCCGTGATATTCCGCTTGTAGCGATCGGCGGCAACACCGCGGAAGCCTACCCAGCGGCCGTCGGGCGAGACCTCGAATCCGGAGACGCTGATCGAAGCGTCGTTCGTGAGGCGCGTCGGGCGCACCGGGTCGAGATCCAGTGCCCAGAGACTCGAGAGTGGCGTCTCGGCATTCTGGATGTCCACCGTGAACTTCTTCTCGCGACGCTGCTTCTCGTCCGCGTCGATGGTGTCCGCGGTGATGAAGTAGATGCGACGGCTGTCGCGCGTCAGCTCCCAGCTGCCGACACCGGCCGTCTGTTTCGTCAGCTGTTCGGGCTCGACATCCTCCGTCGTCGCACGCGCAACCGACGCGACCGGCAGACGATAGAGCTGCTGCTCACCGCTCTTGCCGGCACGGTACACCAGCCAGTTGCCGTCGCGCGAGAACGCGAAGTCCGCGACACCGTCCTTTGCAGACGTGATCTTGCGCGCCTCGCCGCCGTCCGGACGCATCAGGTAGAGCTGGCGCTGGCTGCCGTTGCTCGCCGCGTCACGGTTCGATGCGAAGACGAAGAAGCTGCCATCACGCGACCACGTCGGCGACGCCTCGTCCTTCTCCGCCGTGAACGTCATCTGCTTCGTGGACGGCAGTCCGTCGCGCGTCGAGACGAGGAAAACGTCGCTCTGCCGGTCCGCCTCCTCCCAGTCCGGGAAGGAAACGGTGTAGAGCATCCAGCGGCCGTCCGGGCTCACGTCCGTCGAGCCCGCACGCCGCATCTCCTGCACGTCCATGAACGTCATCGGCCGCTGCGCGTGCGCGAGCGCGGCCAGCGCCGACGTCAGGACCAGAGACGTCGCGATCGCACGGACGATCTGCAGCCGTGTCGTCTGCATCGGAGTCCTCTTCGATGGCTGTGGATGGGCGGTCCCGGCAGCGGCCGGGGTGCTGAGCGACAAGTATACAATGTGCGGGCGGGGCCGGCGACCGGTGGCGGAAGAAGACGGCGGCGCGCGGCACAGAGCCCCGGCGGCGCCAGCGGTGCGGCCGACGACCGGACGGCAAACGGCCGGGCCGCGCGGGAGCGATCGCGGTGCGACGCGAGACACCGCCCGCGCCGCTACCGCGCGTCCCTGCTACACCAGCGTCGCGTCCATCGTGATGTCCGCGTTCAGCACCTTCGAGACCGGGCAGCCTTCCTTGGCAGCGTTCGCCAGCTCGTCGAACTTCGCCTTGTCGATGCCGGGTACGCGTGCGCGCAGCGTCAGGTGAACGGCCTTGATGGCCCAGCCGCTGTCCCCCTTCTGCATGTCGATCTCGGCCGAGGTATCGAGCTCCTCGGCCGTCACGCCCGCGTTTGCGAGCTGGAACGCCAGGGCCATGGCAAAGCAGCCGGCGTGCGCCGCTGCGATCAATTCCTCGGGGTTCGTGCCTGCGCGGCCATCCTCGTTCTCGAAGCGCAGCCTGGCCGAGTACGGCGTGTCGTTCAGTACGCCGCTCGGCGTGGTGAGCGTGCCGTTCCCGTCCTTGCCGGCGCCGCGCCAGACCGCCTGTCCCTTCCGCTTCATTCCGCCTCCTCAGGGCTGTACGTCAACCAGTAAGATTCCCGGACAACATAGTGCTGGCGGCGCGGTCCCACATCGGGACCGGCCTGGTGCTGCATCGTCCACGGTGTTCATCACCGATGCCTGCTACGGCTCGTCGGCGCTGGGTCCGTAGACCTGCGGGACCGTGGACCCCATCGGCCGCAGATACGTGGTGATCTGCCCGCGGTGATGCACGATATCGAAGAGGAAGCTCCATGCCATGGGCGCCGCGGGCCGTGTGCTGCCAAACATCTCGAGTGAGCCTTCCCATCGTTCGGCGGGCACATCGTTCCAGCGCCGGGCCATCGTGGCGTTCTGCTGCTCTCGGGTGGCAAGGACTTCCTTCATCGATGCGGGCATGGGCGGCGGCGACCACTCTGCCCGGCCGCTCTCCAGTGCCTCGAGGATCATCTTCTCCTCGCACACGATCTGCCACGCGATCTCCTGTGCGGTCCGCGACCTGGGATCGGGCCGATAGTCGGACCCTTCCGGGATGCGCTCGAGCACCTTCCTCGTGGTCTTCGCCTCGTTGAGCCAGAACTGGGTGAACAGCGCCTTTTCGTCCACGCGATCCTCGCTTTCCTGCGATCCGATCCGATGTGTACTGCGATCCCTGTATGGCTGGAGGTCGTGATCACCTCACGCACCGTGTGAGGCGGCACGCAGGTAGCGTCGCGCCACCTGCATGAACCGGCCATCCTGCTCGGCGAACGGAAGCGCTTCCTCCTGTTCGAGCAGGCGCTCGACATGAACTCGCAGTGCCGGATCACCCCAGCGATAGCCGGTCGCATCCTCGGCGAGCGCCGTCTCGCCGTCGTATGCGGCCTCGAGAAGGGCGAGTGCCGCGGCGGCCGGATACGAGCGGTCGCGTCGCGGCGGCAGAACGAATCGCCGCTGCGGTTGTGCGCCGTCTTCCTTCGTGAATGCGCGTGACATGGTCCGTCAATCCGGTAGAGCGACGGGCACCCGGTCCCGTCCATCCGTGTGCGCCAGCATCATTCGACGCAGCTGCCGGCGGCGTGTACCTCCTCGCACAGACTGCACAACGCGTGCGACGTGCGCACGTACTCGCATCGACTGCATGTCATGTACCGGTGATCGAAAAAGATCGTTGTGCCACACGGAATGACGCGAACCAGAGGACCATATTCCGTCCATCAGGGTATTTCATCTATTGCAGCTCGAATGCCTCGCGTAGCTCGACCACACCTTCAGCCGGAGACGTGCATGGCCCGGGTCAAGATTTTCCGCAAGGATGGTTCGCCCACCCCCTACTTCTGGTCCAACAAGAATCTCGACCAGACGCTGCACACAGTCTACAAGCAGACGGACAAGGGTGTAACGCGCATGAAGGGCGTGCGCTACGAGCCCTCGACCGGCCGCATGCGCCGCGACTGAGCGCGCTGAAGAAAGCCGGCGAACGCAGCAGCGTCGCCGGCTTCTTCTTTGAACATCCACGGCGCTCGCCTTCACTGCCTGCGACTGCAAGCGCCGTTCAGCGACCTTCCAGCGCGCGCACCACGCGCGCCGTCGTGATCACCTGGCCAGTGTGACGCGTAGCATGCTCGCCCGCGTGGTACAGCAATCCACGTACGGTTGCGGGCAGCCGTTTCCGTCCAACATAGCGCGCTTCATCGAGCGTGCTGTCCGGCGTGTTCTCGAGTTGCGTCATTGCCTGCCGCAGCTGCGCGACGACAAACTCGAGCAGGTCCATCGGTGTCGCACCCTGCCTGATCCTGCCTTCGCAGCGCAGCCATTCCATCTGCGCCTCCTCCAGCGCCTCGCCCCGGGCATAGGTCAGCAGTCGATCCGTGCTGCCAGCCAGATGCTGCAGATGGAAGCCGATCGATGCGGCACCGCCGGGAGAAATCCAGAGTTCCTGCGGCTCGATCAATGGAACGACCTGCTCCAGGTCCCGCTGCACCTGCACGAACGAGTGCGCTACCGGCTGGAGTGCAGCGCTGATTCCCTCTACGCGCCCACCGAGCCACGCTTCCGGTTGAGACATTTCCTCACTCCAATTGACAAAATAAAGACACTGCGATGCGGATCGCGTCTCCAATAGAGTCGCATCCGATGCGGGAGGACAACCACCGGAGGCGGACTGGCTGCCGGCCAGGTAGCAGAATGCCATTTACGAACGCGAATGGCGAACGCGCGAGTCGACGCGAATGGGAACGCGACAGGCGACGGCGAGGCGGAGGTGACGCGGCGTGGCGAGCGCGAGGCGACGCGAATGGCGAACGCGCGAGTCGACGCGCCCCCTCGCGCGCCCGCGCACGTGCGAGTCCCACCGAATTCTGCTTTGCGCGGTGACCCGTCAGCCGGTATTATGTCAGCCGATTGCGGACCCATTGGCTCCACGCGTTCTGCCGCTTTGACTCGCCCACAACCGAAACCGTAGCGGTGACGCCCACGATTCCGCTTCGGAAACCGTCCACGAGCAACAGGAGAGGTCATGCGAAGAATGCTTCACGGACTCTGCGCGCTCCTTGCCATGGCCGCCATCCCGGCGGCGGTGCAGGCGCAGCAGACCGGCACGATCCAGGGCACGGTAACAGACCAGGTGACCAAGGCGCCGCTGAGCGGCGTGCAGGTGTTCGTCGTCGGCACCGGGACCGGCGCACTCACGGATCAGGACGGCGGATTCCTGCTGACCGATGTTCCGTCCGGCATGCAGACGGTGCGGGCCGAACGCATCGGCTACGGCGAGGTGGAACGCCAGGTCGAGGTGCCCGCGGGCGGTTCGACAACGGTGCAACTCCAGTTGTCGGAATCCGCGATCGGCCTCGACCAGATCGTGGTTACGGCACTCGGCGTTGAGCGTACGCGTCGCGAGGTGACGACCTCGGTGCAGTCCGTGAGCGGCGAGGCGCTGGTGCGCGCGCCGGAGTCGAACCTGGTGAGCACGCTGTCCGGCAAGATCGCGGGTGTGCACATCATCAGCTCGAACACGCCGGGCGGCTCCGCACGCATGGTGATCCGCGGTGTGAACTCGCTGACCGGCAACAACCAGCCGCTGTTCGTGCTGGACGGCATCCCGGTGAGCAACTCGTCGTCGACGTCAGGCACACGCGGTTATAACGCGATCGACTACGGCAACCTGATCTCGGATCTGAACCCGAACGACATCCAGTCGATCACGGTGCTGAAGGGTGCGAACGCAGCGGCGCTGTACGGCTCGCGTGCAGCAAACGGTGTCGTGCTGATCCAGACGAGGAAGGGCACGGGCGCGCGTGATCTCACGATCACCGCACGGGCGGACATGACGTTCGACTCGCCGCTCAAGCTCCCCGACTACCAGAACATGTACGGCCAGGGCTCACGGGGTAACTTCCAGGCGACGACGGACGAGAGCTGGGGTCCTCGCATGGATGGGCAGATGATCGACCAGCCGCTCTACGGCGGCGAGGCCCCCTTCCTGCCGCACCCGGACAATGTCCGCGACTTCTTCGAGACAGGCCGCACCAACAACACCAGCGTCGCGCTCGCGACCGGCAGCGAGAACTCGTCGATCCGGCTTTCGCTCTCGAACATGCAGCAGGAGGGCATGCTGCCGGGGTTCGAGCAGGACCGCACGACGGTTTCGCTGAATGGCGCGATGGGCCTGACGCAGCGGCTGACGGGTGACGCGTCGCTGCAGTACATGAAGGCCGATGCGGCGAATCGTCCCTCGCAGGGCTACGGCGAGGACAACGTGATGTGGCAGTTCCTGTGGTTCGGTCGCCAGGTCGACACGGGGATGCTGCGTGAGCGGCAGCGCAACGAGGACGGCAGCCAGTACAACTGGAACTCGCGCTGGAACAACAACCCGTACTGGACGCAGCTGATCGACCAGAACTGGGACACGCGCGACCGCTTCATCGGCGGCGGCTCGCTGACGTACAGCGTCACGAGCTGGCTCGATGTGATGGCCCGCGCGGGCACGGACATGTCGAGCGAGCACCGCAAGGACGTGTACGCGGACGGCTCGAAGTCGGTCTCGTCGGACACGGGTGCATTCGGCGAGAGCACGCGCTCGCGCTCGGAGACGAACGTGGACTTCCTGATGACGGCGGAGGTCCCGAATCTCGAGAACTACAGCCTCAACGCATCGTTCGGCGGCAGCCGGCGCGACAACGAGTTCCGTTCGCTGGGCGCGTGGGCAGACAGCCTGGTCGTACCGATGCTGTGGGACCTGGACAACTCGGCGATCCCGCCGACCACGGATGACTACCGCGAAGAGACGCGGGTCAACAGCCTCTACGGCTCGGTGAACTTCGGCTTCCGCAACTTCTGGTTCGTGGAGGCGACCGGCCGCAATGACTGGTCCTCGACGCTGCCGACGCAGAACAACTCGTACTTCTACCCGTCGGTTTCGAGCAGCCTGATCGTCAGCGACCTGGTGGATCTGCCAGCCGTGTCGTACGGCAAGATCCGGCTGGGCTGGGCGCAGGTCGGCAACGACGCCTCGGCCTACCAACTCATCGATCCGTACCTCGCCGACGTGGCGTTCGGCGGTGCACCCCGCTTCACGGCGAGCAACCAGCTCCGCAACAGCAACCTGAAGCCGGAGATCACCGAGTCCTGGGAGGCAGGCGCGGAAGTCCGCTTCCTGGAGGACCGGCTCGGGCTGGACTTCACGTATTACAGCACGGAGACGCGCAACCAGATCGTGCCCGTGCAGATCTCGCCGCTGACCGGATTCACGTCGAAAATCCTGAACGCCGGCACCATCTCGAACAAGGGCATCGAGCTGCTCGTCGATGCGACGCCGGTGCTGCTGGACAACGGGTTCCGCTGGGATGTCACGGCGAACTTCGGCAAGAACAACAACGAGGTCGTTTCGTTGGCGGAGGGCCTCGAGACGCTGACGCTGGACACGTACTACGGCGTCAGCGTGCAGGCGCGCGTCGGCGAGTCGTACGGCTCGATGTATGGCCGCCAGTACGTGCGTGACGACCAGGGCAGAATCGTGATCGGCGACAATGGCCGGCCGCTCAACACGTCGGACAACCCGAACGGGTATCTCGGGAACTACAACCCCGACTGGACGGGCGGACTGCGCAACACACTGCGCTATGGTCCGGTTTCGGCCTACGTCCAGATCGACGGGCAGAAGGGCGGCGCGATCTATTCGCTGACGCAGGCGTACGGCGTGCGCTCGGGCGTGCTGGCCGAGTCGCTCGAGGGTCGCCGTGAGGGACGCACACCCGAGGAGGGTGGCGGGCTGATCGTGCCGGGCGTCCGCGACGTCGATGGCGTCATGGTACCGAACGACATCGTGGTGGATGCGCAGGACTACTGGCGTAACCTGACGGGACTCCACGAGGAGTTCGTTCACGATGCGAGCTACATGAAGCTGCGCGAGGTGCGCATCGGCTTCCGGGTGCCGCAGACGTGGACGAGCCGGATCGGCCTGTCGACGGCGGAGATCGCGCTCATCGGGCGCAACCTGGCGCTGTGGAGCGACGTGCCGCACATCGACCCGGAGACGGCGTTCAATGCGGGCAACGTCCAGGGCTTCGAGTATTCACAGATGCCGTCGGCGCGGACGATCGGCTTCTCCGTGCAGCTCACGCACTGATGACCACCTTCACGAGAATCGGATTCATGAATAGAGGAATGACGATGCGAACGAGAGGGTGGCGCACGGTTACCGTGCTCGGCCTCCTGCTTGCCGTAACGGCATGCGACAACGGTCTCGCCGACCTGAACGAGAACCCGAACAACCCGGTCGACATCGGCGCCGATTACCTGTTCGCCAATGCGGTCGAGGCAACGGTCAGCCGTGTGGTCGGCGCGTCGCTGAACATGGATATCACCGGGCTCTGGGTGCAGCACTACACGGAGCACGAGTACACGGTCGAGGATCTGTACGACATCACGGACAGTGGCGTCTCGACCCACTGGACGAACTTCTATGCGGGACCGATGCAGGACCTGCAGGAAGTCATCCTGCGCGGCGAGGCACAGGATCGGCCGAACACGATCGGCATGGCGATGATCATGAAGGCCTGGACGGCGCAGGTGATCACGGACCTGTGGGGTGACATCGGCTACTCCGAGGCGCTGCGCGGCCGTGAGAACGAGGCCGTGACGGTCAGCTACGACACGCAGGAGGCAGTCTACACCCGGCTGTTCACCGAGACTGCCGCAGCCGCCGCGATGCTCGATCCCGAGGGACTGGGCCGCATGGCGAACGGCGACCTGATCTACGGCGGCGACATGGAGAACTGGCGCCGCTTCGCCAACTCGCTGCGCATGCGCATGGCCATGCGTCTCTCGGACGTTGCGCCTGCGGTTGCAGAGCAGCAGTTCGTGGAGGCGTACAACGCCGGCGGCTTCCAGTCGAACGACGACAGCGCGATCCTCTGGTACCTCGACAATGGTCAGAACCAGCACCCGATCTTCTCGTATGAGTCGGGGCGTAACGACCATTCGGTCAGCCAGATGGTGATCGAGACGCTGCGTGACATGAACGACCCGCGTCTGTCGGTTTACGCGAGGCCGAATGCGGGCGGCAACTACTGGGGCGCTCCGCCGGCGACGTTCACCGATCCGCCGCTGGATTCGGTGTCGAAGATCGGCGAATTCTACAGCGGCGCAGATGCGCCGGGTGTGCTGCAGAGCTACGCGGAGGTGCTGTTCCTCCAGGCGGAGGCAGTCGAGCGCGGCTGGATCACGGGTGACGCCGCGGCTCTCTACGAGGCCGGCATCCGCGCCGCGATGGAGTTCAACGAGATCGCTCCGGCAGACATCGATGCGTACCTGGCGCAGCCGGCGATCACCTACCAGGGCGGCACGGACGGGCTGGAGCAGATCTGGCTGCAGAAGTGGATCGCGCTCTACGGGAACGGTCCGGAGGCATATGCCGAATGGCGGCGCACGGCGACGCCGGTGCTGCTGATCGGCCCGGACGCAGAGAACGGTCGGAATATCCCGCTGCGACTCTTCTACCCGGCATCCGAGCACCTGCTGAACCGTCAGGCTGTCGAGACGGCGGAGGCCAGACAGGGCGGCGCCCTGCTGAGCAGTCCGGTGTGGTGGGACGTGAGCGTCGGCGGCCAGTTCGATCCGGGCACGTGACGCCCGTTGCGTTCGCATGATGCGAAAACGGCCCCGTCGCACGACGGGGCCGTTTTCATTTGACGTTAGGTAGCGAGCACACGGCGCAGTGAATCGCGTGCACGCCCCCGCACACACCGAGCGCTAGTCGATGCCGACCCGGCTGCTCCGACGCTCGAGCAGCACCACGTCGCGCCGTACTCCGTTGAGCTTGCCGAGCCGCTCCAGATGCCCTCTGCCTCGGACCGCGTGACGAGCTCCTGGAGCAGTCGCAGGCCGATGCCACGGCCGCGCCATTCGTCGCCTGCGTGGCCGCTCACGGGCGCGAGCGAGGCCCAGCCGGCGACCGTGTCGCCCCGATGGACGATGGTCCTGCGCGATCGAGGTCTACACGTGAGCCGGCGTGTGCTCGTCGGGTGAGGATACGGCCGGCCGGTCCTCGGGTGCCATCATGCGGTACGCGGTACCAACCGCAAGGAACAGCCAGAGCAGATCGAAGAGGGAGAGCTGCGCCTTCACACCCTCGATCAGGCCCATCTGATGAAGCGCACCATTCGCAACGAACAGTGCAATGTCGTGCTTCTCATCGGCGGACAGTTGTGCGAGGCGTGTATCACTCTGGCGCAGCATGTCGGCCCATAACGCATCGGAGAGCGTGTCACCGGCTGCTTCCACGGCATCGATTGCAGCCGCCGTCTCTGCATCCAGATCGCCTGCCTCATACATCTGCCATGCAACGGCGCCGCGCAGTACTTCCTCGTTCTCGGCGAGCTCGTCCGCGATACGGCTCGCGCTGCCCGAATGGATGAAGATCTTGCCCGCGAGCAGGCCGATCACCGCGAACGCCGCAGCTGCGTATGCGAGCTGCTGCGTGCGCTGCGACGTCATCCGGCTCATCGCAAAGCCGACGAGCAGGCCGACGCCCCAGGCGACGTAGCCGATCTCCATGTTGATCAGGAAGACGAGTCCGGCCCAGATACCGCCGGCGATAAGCGCGGCGGCGAGGCCTGCGGCGAGGGCGAGAGGCGTGCGACCGTCGTCATGGACGGCGCTGCTCGAAGTCACGACCGGGCCCAGCCGACTGCTGTCGAATGACATGATTTCCGCTCCATCACGGATACAGATTGTGGGGGCTTCCCCGGGATATTGCCGGGACGTCATCGTCCTGGCGCGTCAAAATGGTTCTGCCGGGAACAGTGTGATGTCAACCTTTTTGTTCGTGGATAACTCGACATCACGGCGTGGATGGTGACGGAAGTCGTCAGTCTGGCGCCATTTGCGCGCGAATCGGTGCCTGTGCTGTCGCCGTGTATGCGGTTGTCAGGTGGCTGTGTGGCCGGTATCGGCGTTCGCATCGCGCAGGCGTGAGACCGCCCATGCGGCATCGGGATCCGCCATATCGATCTGTGTCACGCCCTCAGGGAAGCGTGAGAGCAGCATGCGATACTGACGCAGCAGGTCCGGATCTGCCGGTTGCCATGGATGCAAGTAGCGCACGCCCTTTACCTGCGCCTGCAACAGTTCCTTCGCGCAACCGAAGCAGGGTTGCATGGTGGTGTACAGCATGGCGCCGGCAACGGCGATGCCGAAGCGTGCTGCAGCGATGAGCGAATTCTGTTCGGCGTGCACGCAGATGCAGACATCGTAGCCGGCGGCGGGCCCGTACTTCCCCCGGTCGGCGCAGCGCTCGCAGCCACCGTCGAGGCAGTTGACCATGCCGGACGGCGTGCCATTGTAGCCGGTCGAGATGATACGGTCGTCGAGCACGAGAATCGCCCCGACACGATTGCCGAGACAGTTCGCGCGTGCCCGCACCGCCATCGCGATGCCCATGTAGTATTGCGGTCTTTCCGGCCGGCGCGGTTCTGTCACGGCTCCTCATTGTCGTGAAGGATCAACAGGCCTTCGACGCGACCGATGTGCGTTCCGAGCGAGTCGGTCTGCACCATGACGTGCCAGACCAGCAGCTGCCCCTGGCGCGCGCCCGTCGAATCGGTCACGAGGATGCGCGCCTGATCGGCCGTCAGCCCGCCGGGCGTCGGACGCTGCACCGATTCGGGCGGTAGCGTGGCGATGAGCGGACCCAGGTCTGCATGCACTGTGCGCCCGCCCGCCCGCAGCATCAGGCGCAGGGAGTCCTGTGCCTCGATGTGCACACCCTGTACGGGTTGTGAGGGCATGCCCCGGCCCTGGGCCGGGTCGTACGGCGGGGACCATTCGACGCGCCATGCTGTGCCGGCATCGACCCGGACCGTTTCGGTCAGCGGCAGCACGCCGAACTCGACGATCGGGCCGGCAGCAGTCCGCGCGTCCGGCTGCAGCCCCAGGTCGCGTGCATAGTCGCGCCACCGGTGGTCCTGGTCATGGGCGTAGCGCACAAGCACGGGGGGTAGTGCGTCGGGGCCGAAATGTGAGGCGAGGTACTGTGCGCTGCCACGCACCTGCTCGTACGTCTCCGCCGGGATCGTGCGGCGCGTCGAATCAGTCACCAGGCTCCGCCACGCGCCGTCCTGCGCCGGAATCTCGAGTGTTGCGAGCGCCGCGTGCAACCGATGCTGCTGGCTGCGCTTCGAGAAAGCGAGCACACCCCACGGGCCGGTCGCCGCGAGCAACGCGGCGACTGCGAGTGCCAGCGGTGCCGCTTGCAGCGCGAACGGATGCCGGCGCACGAGCTGTATGGTAGCGGCGACGGCGAGCAGCGCGAGCACCGCGAGCGCAACGATGCGGATGAGTCGGAACTCGGTCAGGCCGTACTGGTTCGTGCGCAGCACCAGCGCCCACATGCCGAGCGGCACGAGCGGCAGGAACAGTGCGGGCGCAATGCGCAGCCACCTGTTGACGCCGCGCGCGGCAGGCCGCGGATCGAAGAGCAGCAGGCCGAGTGCGGCGATGCCACCCGCGGCCAGGACGAGTGGAGAGACGAGATTCTTCGGGATCTCCTGCGTGATGAAGATGCGCACCACGTAGGCGTACAGGATCACGTAGTAGACGGCGAGCAGTGGCGGTACGAGGAAGAGCGCGATGCGCTGTGCGACGCCTGCCACCGCGCTCTCCTGGTCGAGCGAGCGCACGTAGTCGCGCAGTCCTCCGAGCACCACCCACGGCACGAGCACGAAGCTGATCCAGCCCCAGACGTGGCCGTAGATCTCGCTGTGCAACCCCAGCTCGAACAGCACGTCGATCGCACGCAGGGCCAGCGCGAGTCCGGCGAAGAGCGCAATGCCGTACAGCTGCGCACCGATCAGGCGCAACAGGATGCGCCCGTCGATGCGGCGCATCCGCTGCACCGCACTCACCCGCTCGCCCGCGAATGCGGGCACTGCGATCAGCCATGCAACGGCCGCTGCGACGAGCAGGAACGCGCGCCAGCGTTCTGCTTCGTACTCGAAGCTGCCGACGAGCAGCGCGTATGCAGCAACGACGATTGCACCGGTGATCGTCACGGCCCAGCGCTGCATTGCAGTCCATGCGCCCATCGCGTGCAGCAGTGTGCCGGTCCATGCAATGGCAATGATCAGCGCGCAGGCAACGGCAATCTCCGTAAAGGCCTGCATCGCGTCGCCGGCGGTCTCGAGGGCGTACGAGAACGAAAACGCAACGGTGAGCGTCGCGGCGACCTCGACCGGTGCCTGCCGGACGCCGCGCACCGCATCCTGCAGATAGCGCGCGGCGCGCGCGCGCAGGGTGACGCGCTCGCTCACGGCCGCGCGACCGGTGCAGCAGCTATTCGAATGACCGGGTCATGCAGGACGGGCACGCTGCAGGAATTCGCGATGAAACATTCCGCATGCGCATCATCGTGCAGGCGCATCGCGAGGTCTGCATCATCGTCCTCGGCGATCGTGACGACAGGCGCGAGGCGCACCTCGGTGAAACGCGCCGGGCCGTTGCCGCGCAGCGAAAGCGTTCCGCTCACCGCATCCTCATAGGCGAGCACGCGAACCCCCTTGCGCGCGCACAGCGCCAGATACGAAAGCAGGTGGCACGCCGAGAGTGCGGCGAGGAAGAGGTCTTCGGGATTGTACAGATTTGGGTCACCGCGGAACATCTGATCGGCGCTGCCGTTGATGACGGGCTTGCCCTCGACCTGGAAGTCATAGCCGCGGCCGTACACGTCGTACGACGACGTGCCCGTGCCGTTGTTGCCCGTCCAGGTCGTGTGCGCACGGTACTCGTGTGTCTTCTCTCCCATGATCCACCCCTCCCGATCAGCGCCCCCGCGGGGCTGCCACAGCCGGTCACGCAGTCACTCTGCGTGCTCCGTGAAGTCAAAGTCAATGACGTCGCACACGGGACGGTAGCCCATGTGCTGGTAAATCGAGTTGGATGCCGGATTGGAGACGTCCGTGAACAGGAAACAGTGACTGCTGCCGCTGTCCAGCACCGCGGCGCTCAGGTGGGCGACGCAGGCCGACGCGTACCCGCGTCCGCGCCAGTCCGGCGGCGTGTAAACATAGCCGATGCGCACACCGTTCGGCGTCACCGCCGGCAGGACGGCCATTGCACGCGCCCACTGATCGTCCCAGACGAACACGACGCCGCGCTCGACGTACTCGGTCGCGACCGTTCCGGCGTCTGCCATCAGCAGGTGGACCTCGTCGGCGAACGCACCGACCCAGGAACGTATCGTCGGCACATCCGCGGAAGTGGCCGGCCGGAGCCGACCGGCCGGCATCGACTCCGGCCAGGTCACGGCGTCGAGTTGGTAGATGCGCTGGCGCATGCCGGGCCGCCACGCGACTCCCTTCCGCTCAGCCCACAGCCGTGCGAAATGCCGTGCGCCGTCCTCGAAGCCGAGCACCGCGGGGATCCGCTCATAGCGCTGCGCAACCGCTTCCACCACGTGCGGCACCGCCTCGACCGGCATGCGCGTGAGGCCGACCTTGTGCGGCGGCGTGCGGAAGGCGCAGCCGACGACCTCGCCATCCTGCTCCACGGTCGCGAGGAGGACGGACGGATCGAGCGGCCCACCGCGCGCGGCCAGGCCCAGGGCAATGCCGAGCAGCAGGCTGTTCTCAGCCTCATGCTCTACCAGCCACGCCTCCGCGCGCTCGAGGAACGCCGCTGCACTGGGGTGCGGCACCACGCTCGGCGAGCTCGCCATCGGCTCACTGCTCATCGGAACAGGTCCACGAAGATCATCCATATCCGGGCGTCGCCCGCATACTCGTCGGTGGTATTGTACTCGTCGCTCGTGGTGTACGTGCCCGCGAACGTGTCGTCACCCGCAGGCAGCACGCGGAAATTGACGCGTTCGGGCTGACGCGGGAACTCCGCATACTCGCGCGACTCGTCAAGAACCGAATAGGAAAGCACCGGCTCGCCATAGATGCGTGCTGCATCGGCGAGCGTCATGCCGGGCGCGACGCCCTCCGCAGTTCGAACTCCAGGGTGCATCGTCATGACGAAATGCGGGCGGGCACCGTCGTCGACCGGCTCGCCCGCGGGGATGATCAGCCGGTAGAGCGTGTCGGCACCACTGCTCACGGGTATCGCGACGACGTCCACCATGAAGGCGCTGTCGGGTGCGCCCATGACGTACGAGCCCGGCAGGGCATGGCGCAGCTCGCCCAGTGACATGCCCCGGCGCGCGAGGCCGATGCCCTCGGACGAGATGACCGGCATCTGCGTCTGCTCACTCGCGCCTGCCGCCTGACCCGCGACGGTGTCAGCGGGTGACGGCGGCTCGATCGTCACGTCCGGCTCGACTCCGCCGCACGCTGCGAGCGTGGCCAGTGCTGTCAGCACCATGCAGGCGCTACGCATCACTGGTCCTGCTCCTCGGCAGGCGCAAACAGCACGCGGAACGCGCGCAGTGCAGCGGGATGATATATCGTGCCGTGCGTCTCCTGCGGCATCGGCTCGTAGAGTGC
>CAYLME010000025.1:0-29344 GCA_964384585.1 uncultured Gemmatimonadaceae bacterium
GTTCCCATGCTTCGCCTCAACACTTGAGGGGAAGCGGCCATGCGCGATGACGATCTGAACCTGCTCCAGGGCACACTCGACCTGCTCGTACTGAAGGCGCTGATTTTCGGCGCCCGGCACGGCTACGCCGTTGCGCGCTGGGTGCGCGATGCGACGGGCGGCGTACTCGAGATCGAAGATGGTGCGCTGTACACGGCGCTTCACCGCATCGAGCGGCGCGGCTGGGTTGCTGCGGAGTGGGGCCTGTCGGAATCGAACCGTCGCGCGAAGTACTACACGCTGACCGCGCGCGGCCGTGAGCAGCTGGAGCAGAAGACGACGGCGTGGACGCGCTATGCCGAAGCGGTGTCTCGTGTTCTGGGCGCGCCAGCCGAGGTGGGGAGCGCATGATCGACTGCAACACGGTGAATCGGCCAATTCCCGAGGAGCGCTCATGAGAAGGTTGCTGCGTCTGGGCAGTGTGGAGCGCGACGTGAATGAAGAGGTCGCGTTCCATTTCGCGGAGGCCGTGGACGACCTGGTGCGGAGCGGCTGGACCCGGGCATCGGCGGAGGCGGAAGTGCGTCGTCGTTTTGGCGATGAGCCGCGCTATCGCCGTGAGCTGCTGGAGCTGGACCGCAGCCGGGAGCGGCGCGTGCGCTGGAGCGGGCGCATCGAAGCCGCGGGCGAGGCGATGCGGGAGGCGGTTCGTGGACTGACGCGGGCGCCGGGCATGACACTCGGCATCATCCTCGTGTTCGCCCTGGGTGTCGGTGCGAACGCGACGATGCTGCAGATCATCGATCGGTTGATGCTTCGTCCGCCGGACCACGTGGTCGAGGCGGACCAGGTGAATCGCATAGTGATCGATCAGTTCGACGCGCGGCGCGGCGAGCGGCGTCAGACGGAATACATGGCGTATCCCGCCTATCGCGACCTGCTCGCGGCGCAGTCATTCTCGGCCGTGGCTGGCTACGCACCGCGCGAGCTGACGATTGGACATGGCGAGTCCGCGCATCCGGTCAGGTCTGTGCTCGCTTCGGCCAGCTACTTCGACCTGACGGGAGTACGTCCGTTCATCGGTCGATTCTTCACGGATGAAGAGGCCCGACTGGGCGGTGAGCGCGTGGTGGTCGTCGGCCATGGCTACTGGCAGCGACAGCTCGGCGGAACACCCGACGTGCTTGGCGGAACGGTCCAGCTCGCCGGCAATCCCTACACGATCATCGGTGTTGCGCCGAAGGGTCTCACCACGATCGACCTCACGCCGGCGGAGCTGTGGTTTCCGCTCGAGGTGGCGGAAGCGGATCTCGCACCGGAAGGCTGGGCGGATTCGCGCAACTGGTGGTGGATGCGCGCGCTCGGGCGGCGCGCGGAAGGCGTGACGCTGGCGCAGGCGGAGGCGGAGGCCACCGCGCTGCACGTTGCGGCACATGCCGAGCAGATCGCGGCGGGGCAGTACGGCGCGGATTCGAAGGTGGTGCCGTATCCGCTTACCGTGGCCGATCGACCCGGGACGGGCACCGAGCCCGCAGTGGCGCGCTGGCTCGCCGGTGTTGCACTCGTCGTGCTGCTCATCGCGTGCATCAACGTGGCCAACCTGCTGTTTGCGCGCATGCTGCGACGCCAGCGCGAGATCGGCATCCAGCTGGCGCTCGGTGTGAGCCGCGCCCGCCTCATCTCGCGCATCCTTCTCGAGGGTGCGTTGCTGGGCGTACTTGGTGGAGCAGCCGCCCTGGCCGTTGCCTGGTGGGGCGGCGGCATACTGCGAAGCCTGCTGCTGCCGGACGTCGCATGGCACGACCTCGGCCTGAGCAGCACCGTCCTCGTCACGACTGCGGTGCTCGCGCTGCTCGCCGGCATCCTGTCCGCCATCGTGCCTGCACTGCAGGCCGGGCGACGCGGCGTAGCCGACGTGCTGCGCACGAGTGCGGGCGGCATTACGCGCAGCGCGCTCCGTGTGCGCACCGTGCTGTCGTTCGCGCAGGCTGCGCTTTCGGTGCTGCTCCTGATCGGTGCGGGTCTGTTCGTGCGCAGCATGGCGAATGCCGGCAACGTCGATCACGGTTACGAGGCGGAGGGGCTGCTGTACGCGAACATCAACGCGCCGCGCGACGCGATCCCGCCAGTCGAGCAGCTGCGCCTGCAGCGGCTGATACTGGAGCGTGTGGAGCAGCTGCCGGGCGTGGAGGAGGCCGCGTTCACCACGTCGATGCCGTTCTTGTCGTACCTGGTCTACGACATCACGATCGACGGCGTCGACTCGCTGCGCACGCTGCCGACCGGCGCACCGCTCGTGCACGTCGTTTCGCCGTCATACCTGGAAACCATGCGCATGGACCTGGTGCGTGGGCGCGGGCTCGGCGACGGTAGCACCTACACCGCAGTCGTCAACGAGACCATGGCACGCCAGATCGAGGAGTACGGGGATCCGATCGGCCGCTGTCTCTACATGAACGTGCGAGGCACGACGACGCCATGCGTGCAGATCGCGGGTGTAGTGGAAGACGCGACGTCCGGTGACTTCGATGAGGAAGCGGTCATGCAGTATTACCTGACACTGCCGGCCGGCGCTGAAGCGGGAGAGGCGTTCGGGCGTGCCACACTCATGCTCCGCGTGCCGCAGAACGAGTCGAACGTCATGGCGGCCGTCCGCCGCGAGATCCTTGCCCTGGACGACCGCATCAGCTTCGTTGGCATCCATCCGTTCGCGGAGCGGATGGAACCGTTGACCCGGTCGTGGCAGCTCGGTGCTACGCTGTTCTCCGCGTTCGGCCTGCTGGCGCTGCTGGTCGCGGCGGTCGGGCTCTACTCCGTGCTCGCATTCGACGTCGCGCAACGCACGCGCGAGATGGGACTGCGAACCGCTCTCGGCGCGCAGCAGTCGCGGCTGCTCGCGATGATCGTGGGACGCGGGCTGCGCGTCACGCTGGTCGGCACTGCCGCCGGGCTCATGGCCGCCGCAATGCTCGCACGGCGGATCGAGCCGCTGCTCTTTCACGTGTCCGGCTTCGACCCGATGACATACGCGGTCGTCACGGTGGTGCTGCTGCTGATTGCGGCATTCGCAAGCTGGCTGCCCGCGATGCGTGCGGCGCGCGTGCGTCCGATGGACGCGCTGAAGGCGGAATGACGATGGCGAGGCGTCGCCGGCGAACGGCGACGCCTCGAATGAATGACCGGCAGCTGCCATCAGAGCGACCGGGCCTCGAAGGTGTCGCACTGGTTGATATCGCCGCTCTCCAGGCCGCGCCGGAACCAGCGCACCCGCTGCTCCGAGCTGCCGTGCGTGAACGAGTCCGGCACGACGTAGCCCTGTGACTGGCGCTGGAGGCGGTCGTCACCGATGGCGGCAGCAGCGTTGAGCGCTTCCTCCACGTCGCCCGGCTCGATGAAACTGCGCTGACGGTTGCCGTGATACGCCCACACCCCGGCCAGGCAGTCAGCCATCAGCTCGACACGCACACTCAGGTCGTTCGCATCGTAGCCCTGCCGCTTCATCTGCTCGACCTGTTCCATGATGCCGAGGACGTTCTGCACGTGGTGGCCGACTTCGTGGGCAATGACGTACGCCTGTGCGAAATCGCCGGGAGCGCCCAGGCGCCGGTGCAGGTCGTCATAGAACGAGAGATCGATGTAGACGCTCTGGTCGAGCGGACAGTAGAACGGGCCGACGGCGGCCTGCGCGAAGCCGCAGGCCGACTGCGTCGCACCGCTGAAGAGAACGAGTGTCGGTTCCGGATAGCTGCTGTTGAACGCCGCCGGGAACAACTCGTTCCACGTGTCCTCGGTGCTGCCGAGCACGACCTCTACGAACTCCGCCATCGAATCTGCAGGCGTGCCGACCCCCGGTGGCGGGGCCGACGTCGTCTGTGGCGTCGCAATATCCCGCGGGTCCACGCCGAGCAGCAACGCGACGATCGTGAGCACTACCGCACCGATGCCGCCGCCCGCCAGTCCGACCCGCATTCCGCGCCGGTCCCGCACGTTCGTGCTGCGGCGCCCGCCTCTCCACCTCATGCCGTACCTCTTTGCGTAATTCTGTCGCAGTGCGAGATGCCGCCTTGCATCATTGCAAGCAGGACGCCACCCTCCGTGCCGCATTCGCTCCGGCGGCCGTGGCGATTCCATGGCCTGCCATTGCGGGAAGCAGCGCCGTGAAAAGGGTAGCGACCCCCGGAACAATGTTCGGGCAAGCCCCAATCGCGCGTGCGCCATGGGGGCGTTTCGTCCCTCGCAAGTGATTGCCGCATCGACGATTACAACGAAAAAGGTTGTGTCCGGGCGAGCCCGCACGCATCTTCTGGACGACCCGGATCCAAACCGATCAGAAAGCAATGCTGAAACGGAAGAAGTCCGAAGCAGGGCTGAGCCAGGTTCCGACCCTGGTGGAGGACCTCGAGCGCTTGTGGAGGGGAGTTCGTGCGCTGCCGCTGGTGGCGCCCGTGCTGCTGTTTGCGGGGCTCGGCGCCGGCAACCTGACGAGCAGCAGGCTCGATGTGCCGGAGTCTGAGCGGACGCACCTCAGTGAAGGCACGCGCATCGAGCTGCGCGCGCTCAGTGAGCGTCTGCGCGGTGTCAGCACGAGCGGCACCGCCACCGAAGACTACATCGCGGTCTATCGCGAGCACGTCGAGCCGGTGGAGCGCGTGCTGCGCAATCGCGGTATCGCGCAGGAGCATGCACGCCAGATCGCCTGGCCACTCGTCGAGCATTCGTCGGCGCAGGGGCTGCCGATCGAGACCGTGATCTCCGTGATGCTGATCGAGAGCGGCGGCCGGCCGCGTGCAACGAGCCCGGTCGGTGCGCGCGGGCTGCTGCAGATCATGCCGTTCTGGTCGGGCCACTGGCGTGGCTGCGGCACCGACCTCTATGACATCACCGACAATCTGTGCAACGGCACGCGCATCCTCGACTACTACTATGACCGCTTCGGCGGTGATGAGCGGCGTGCACTACTCGGCTACAACGGCTGCGTGCGCGGCACGAACACGCCGAACTGTCACACCTATCCGGACAAGATCCAGCGCGTGCGCGTTCAGATCGAACGTGAGCTGCGCACCGCTCGCGCGCGCACCCGTGACACCGGACGCGCCGCGTCGCCGTAAGCGCACACGAAGGATGATGCTCTGAAGCATCGGTCCTTCAGCGAAAGGGCGGGCGGGGCACCCCGACATCCTGCACAGAGAGCGGTCACTCTCTGCCGGATGTCCGGGCGCCCCGCCCGCTGCTTCGTGCAGTACGGCAATGCGCACCGCGTGGGGTGCAGTTGCCCTGCACCACCGCCCGCCGCCCTACTGCTGCTTCATGGCAGCCAGCCGCTCGAACAGCTCGGCCGCTGCGATCATTCCCTTTTCGAAGTTCTCCACGCTCATCCATTCATCGGGCGCGTGCGCGTTCTCACCCGGCAGTCCGAAGCCGAGCAATAGTGCAGGTGCGTTCAACACCCGCTCGAACTCCGGCACGATCGGGATCGAGCCGCCCTCACCCGCGTACACGACATTGCGGCCATACGCGCTTTCGAGTGCTGCAGCAGCAGCTTCGACGAGCGTGCCTTCGAGCTTTGCGCGCCAGGGCCTGCCACCGTGCAGGTATGCGACGTCGACCGTCACGCCTTCGGGCGTGTGTTTCGCCACGTGCGCGCGGAACTGCTCGGCGATGCGTTTCGGATCCTGGTCCGGCACCAGCCGGCAGCTGACCTTCGCCATCGCCTTCGACGGCAGCACCGTCTTGGAGCCTTCGCCCGTGTAGCCCGAGAGCAGTCCGTTCACCTCGCACGTCGGACGCACCCAGATGCGCTCGAGTGTGGTCTGCCCCTTCTCGCCTTCCAGCGACGCGGCGCCGGTCTCGGCCAGGAACGTCTGCTCGTCGAACGGCAGCTTCTTCATGGCCGCGCGGAAGTCCTCCGCCTGCAGCACATCGTCGTAGAAGCCGTCGATCGCGACGTGCCAGTTCTCGTCATGGAACGACGCGATGATGCGCGCGAGCGCTGTGGCCGGATTTACGACTGTGCCGCCGTAGCTGCCCGAATGCAGGTCCTGTCCCGGTCCCTGCACGTTGATCTCGAAGTAGGCGAGTCCGCGCAGTGACGCGCCGATCGTCGGGATGCCCGGCCCGATCATCGTGGTGTCGGAGATGACGATCGCGTCGCAGCGCAGCTGCTCCGCGTGCTGCTCGACGAACGGCATCAGGTTATCGCTGCCCACCTCCTCCTCGCCCTCGAACAGCAGGACGAGGTTGACCGGCACCCGGCCATTCGTCTGGAGATGCGCCTCGACTGCCTTCACGTGCAGGTACAGCTGGCCCTTGTCGTCCACAGAGCCGCGGGCATAGATACGGCCGTCGCGTACTGCAGGTTCGAAGGGCGGCGTCGTCCACAGCGCGAGCGGCTCGGGCGGCTGCACATCGTAGTGGCCGTACACGAGCACGGTGGGCGCATCCGGCCCCGCGTCGCGGTACTCCGCGAGCAGGATCGGATGCCCCGGCGTTTCGTGCAGCGACGTCTTCAGCCCGAGGTCGTCGAGCTTGTGTTTCAGCCACTCGGCGGCCTTTCGCGTGTCCGCCTTGTGCTCACGGCGGGCGGATACGCTCGGTATCCGCAGGAACTCGAACAGCTCCTCGCGGAACCGTTCCCTGTTCTTCTCGAGGTATGCTCTGGTGTCTGCCATCGTCAGCGTGCGTTTGCGAGGATTTCGTTAACGAGCGCAGTCGCCTGGTAGACGCTGCGCAGGGCTTCCAGAATGCCGGCCGCCGCGACGCTCACCGTGCGGCCGCCGGAGTCCGGCCGGAACAGGAACTCGTTGGGCAGCCCTTCGACGTTGCTGTCGAACGCGAGCCCGACCACGCGCATCTCACGGTCGATCAACGGGCTGCCGCTGTTGCCACCGGTGATGTCGTTCGTCGAGACGAAGTTGAGCGGTACGGACTTGTCGAGCTGCTGTTCGCGTGCCACGAACGTCGGCGGCAGCTCCCACGGGAACTCGTTATCGAAGCCGGCCGCCAGGTTGTACATGCCGTAGAACGTCGTGAACGGCGGTGCCTGTGTGCCGTTGTACGGGTAGCCGCTCACGATACCGTCGGTGATGCGCAGTGTGAACGTCGCATCCGGCGGCAGGTCTGTGCCGTACACGGCGAACAGCGCCTTCGCGAGCCGCTCCTCCTGCACCGTCTCGTCGGCGTTCAGCTGTTCGAGCTCGGCGGTCAGCTGGGGGAACAGCGGTCCGGCCAGCGCGGCGAAGCGCAGCAACGGGTCCGTCGTGCCCGCGAGTGCCGGCGCGCCGCCCTGGATGACCTGGCGGCGGTATGCCGGATCGAGCACGCGTGAAGCGCTCGCCAGCCGCTGAGCGGCCGCGGACGGATTCTCGTTCGCGTTGAAGAGCGCGGCGCGCAGCGGATCGCCGGCCGGCAGCCACTGCGAGGCCAGCTGCAGGTACAGCTCGAGCAGGTCGCTCGCGATCTGCGGGTCGACCTGCGACGGCGCGTTCAGCATCTGCTCGATCTGCGCGCGGCTCTCGCGGAACTCCTCGCTCTGCTGTGCCTCGGGCAGGCTCGCCTGCTGTACGTAATCGACGAGATTGCGCGCGTACATGACGTGCGGCGCGCCGACGAACTCCGGATTCGTGATGTTCACGCGTGGCGCAACGGTCAGCTTGCGCTGGTGGATCGACGCGAGCCGGTCCCAGATGTCGCCGTAAGTGGCACGCAGCGACGCATCACGGTTCACCGCGTCACGGAAATCGCGCTCCCAGCGGATCTTGCGTGCGACGAGTGTCGTATCACGCAGGCCTGCGAGCTGACCGCTGTACGCCTTGAGACTGTTCTCGACCGAGAACAGCTGCTGGCGCACCTGCTGTTCCATCTGCGGGTTCGCCTCGGCCAGTGACTGCAGGAAGTCGCGCTGCCCCTGCAGCAGCTGCACGACGAACGGATGGCGGTAGCGCTGTTCGTAGAGCAGCTCGGACACCGTGATCATGCGGCTCGTCGAGCCCGGGTTGCCGGTCACGAAGACCAGCTCGCCATCGTCGATCGGGGCCTGGCGCCACGGGAAGTACGGCGTGCGCGCCGGCGTCGTCTCATCGCCGTCGTATGCGCGCAGGAACGCGGCATCGAGGGCGTAGCGCGGATACGTGAAGTTGTCGGGGTCGCCACCGAAGAAGCCCGCCTGCAGCTCCGGCGCCCACACGAGCTTCACCGGCTGGAAGCGGTGGTACTGATAGAGCTGGTACTGGCCGCCATGGAAGAGCGAGACGACCTGGCACTCGTTGTCACTCGCGCTCTCGCATTCGCTTTCTATTCGTTCCATCTCTGCTTCGAGCGCCTGCGTCACTGCGGTCGCGCTCGCGCCGGACGGGGCGGCACCCTGCACGCGTGCAGTCACGTCATCGATCGCTACGAGCTGGTCGAGGTAGAGGCCCGGGCAGAGTGCTTCTTCGTCGCGGCTTCGCGCATGGAAGCCCTGCTCGACGTAATCGGTTGCACCGGTGGACTGCGCCTCGACGCATTCGCGTGCGCAGTGATGGTTCGTCATCACGAGGCCTTCGGGCGAGATGAACGATCCGGAGCAGAACGTGCCGACACGCACGGACGCGAGCCGCACCTGGTCCAGCCACTGCTCGGTGGCACTGAAGCCGTACGCGCGCTGCCAGTAATCGAGCGGCGCGTTCTCGAACGTCCACATCGTGCCCAGCTCCAGGCCCGTCAGGTCGATCGTCTGCGACGCGCGCTGCGCCGCCTCCGACGGGACGAGCTGTGCGGTCGCTGCAGGCTGCTGCGTGGCCGGTGGTGCTGCTGGTGTGGTCGGCGTTGCAGCCGGTGCAGCCGAGGCGCACGCGCCCAGACCGCTCGCTGCGGCGAGGACCAGGATGGGAAGAAGTCGTCTGGAGTTCATGACCGTTCCATGCGGTTGAATAATACGGCTAACTGCTCAGGTACTCTGCGAATGCGGTCGGAAGCGCCGGCATCGCGCCGGCCGGCGGCATCGTCGCGCTGAGCGTGTGCCAGAACAGCGGACGCGAGTCCGATGCCGCGCGCACGGCCGCTGCTGCCTTGGCCGTGTACGTCGCGTCGAGGGTTATGCCGAGTTGTGCGAACTGCTCCGTGGCGGCCCGGCCGGCCTCCGTTTCGTGGCCGTAGCCGACGCCGACCTGGTCGTCCAGGATGCGGACGCTCGCGTCGGCCCGGGCAGCGGCATCACCGGTCGCCACGCCTGCCTCTTCGAGCAGCGCCGCTGCACCTGCGAGCAGGCGCCGCAGCATCCGCCGGTTCGTCACGAGCCGGCTGGTGATGCGCACACCATTGACCGGTATCGAGCGACCCGCCAGTGCGAGGCCGAGTGCGAGCCCTGCGACCGTGCCCAGTGTGCCGGCCGCGACATAGATCGCATCCGGCGCCGGGCCATCACCGATCTGCTCGTCGATCTCGAACGCTGCGGCGACATGGCCGAGAGTGCCCGTTGCATCCGAGCCACCCGGCGGAATGACGAACGCCTGCTCGCCATACGTGCGACGTGTGCGCCACATGCCCAGCGGTACCAGTTCCATGCGCGGCACGAACCGCAGGTCCGCGCCCATGCCGGCAATGCAGAGCAGCACGTCGCGGACGTGGTCGGTACGGTGCTGCGGAAAGAGCAGCGTCGTCACGTCGAAGCCGAGCTTGCGTCCGTAGATCGTGGTGGCCAGCGCATGGTGCGAACCGGTCGCGCCGGCGGTAACGATCCGCGTCGCGCCTTCGGCGCGCGCGCGTGCGAGCAGGAACTCGAGCTTGCGGACCTTGTTGCCGCCATACGGCTCGGCGACCAGGTCGTCGCGCTTCAGCATCACCGCGCGGCCGTCGATCTCGTGAGTGGTGAGTGGCGTGCGCTGAACGCCGAGCGAAACCCACGGCAGCCGTTCGTTCAGGACGGGATACCGCTCGAGAAGTGCGTTGGGTACTGCTGTCATCATGAGTGCCGGCGGTGCAGGTACACCGGCAAGGTAGGCAGCCGCAGCGTCAGCGTCGAGTCGCAAAGGTTCACCGTGCCCGGGGCTCCACGGTGTCTGCTCCAGTTCCCTCACGGCCCCGTGAGAGAGGAGCCCGGGCAACGGTGTCCGGCAGACTGCCCGCTACGCGTGTGGCCGTTCCCCCGCCCCGAGCGGGCGGGCTGTCACGCGCACCGGCTGTTGCATCGTCCATTCCGCGTTGCTGGCACCACGCGCGCGGCGCACCGTGGCGCACCACACTTCGGCGGCGTTCTCGACCATGTCCCGTTCGCTGTGGCCCTCGAACAGGACCGCGACACCATGCGGGAATGGCGTCGTCTGAATCACTCCCTCGCGATCGACCTCGATCACCCGGTCCAGCACGCCGGTGACCCTGTGCTCCGCCTGCGAGACGTGCGCGATGCGCCACGGCCCGATCAGGCTGGACCCATCCTCGAACTGTATCGTCGTACGCAGCTCGTTGCCCTGCAGCTCACCGCGGCACGCCTGGTCCTGCGATACTGCCGGCGCGCCGGGAAACACATGCAACGCAGTGGCCATTACGAGCGCCATCGTCGTCATGATCGACCCCCTGTGCTTCGCCGCCCGGAGGCGGCTCTCTCGCGCCCTCCCTGCCCTTGGAAGAGCAAGAATGGGTCCCTGCGGGCACAATCCGGCCTTCAGCGGGACGGACCGAAAACAGGGTCCCGACACCGCCACGGGGTGACGCTGCCCCGTACCAGCCGTGCCGGACCGGGGCTCTCGTTGACTCGCCGCCGCCGTGCCGGCAGACTCCTGCGCATGTCAGAATCAGCGCTCGACAACGTCGTGATCGTGCTCCACCGCACGCAGGACCTCGTGAACATCGCGGGCGCCGTGCGTGCGATGATGAACATGGGCCTCTCCCGGCTGCGGCTGGTCGCACCGGACCTCTACGACGCCTACCGCATCGCCGGCATCGCCCATGGCTCGGAGTGGCTGCTCGAGCGGGTCGAGTTCTTCGATACACTGGAGGAGGCGACGGCGGACGCCGGCCGGATCGTCGGTACGACGGCGCGGCGCCGGACGGCCGCGTACGTGTGGGCGCACCCGCGCGACGCGGCGCCGCGCCTCATCGCGCAGGCAGCCGACGCCGGCCCCGTCTGCATCGTCTTCGGGCGCGAGGACAAGGGACTCAGCAACGAGGACCTGGACCGGTGCAACGAGTTGCTGGTCATCCCCAGCAGCGAACGGCACTGGTCGCTGAACCTCGCGCAGGCCGTGCTGCTGGTGAGCTACGAGCTGCGGCTTGCTGCGCTCGCGGATGTGCCGCCGCTACCGCGTCCCAAGCGCGACGCGGCGCCGGCCACGCCGGTCGAGCTCGACGCATGGTTCACTGACGCCGGTCGCTCGCTCGAGCTGATCGAGTTCTACAAGTCGCGGGACCCGGAGGCGATCATGCGCACGTTGCGCGCGATCACGCGGCGCGCGGAGCTGACGTCGCGCGAGGCGAAGCTGCTGCGCGCCATGGCGATCGAGGTACGCAAGTACATCGAGCGGAATACCTGAAGGCCGGCGGACGCGGACGCGGCGGCTGGTGGGAGGAACGCGCACATCGCGCTGCAGATGATGGACATCAGGAAATGAAAAAGGCGCCCGGCGGTGAGAACCGCCGGGCGCCTTCTACGTCTGAACCATGGGCTCAGCGCGGTGAGTCTTCCAGATCGATCTCGCCCGGATGGAACTCGATGCCCTGCAGCTCGACCTCGCTGAGCGGCTGCCAGGACTGGTACATCGGGAACCGGCTCGCGAACCAGCTGTGTGACATGAGCATGAGCCCGAGGAAGAGGGGCAGCATGCCGATCTCACGCCAGCCGAACGGCAGCGTCTCCGCACCGATGTAGAGCGACGGGTAGACGAGCGTCCAGCGCTCGAGCCACAGGCCGAGCAGGCTGATGATCGCGAACATCATCAGGATGTTCGTGTGTCGCTTCGCGGAAACGCTCAGCATCCCGAAGAACGGGATCACGAACATCATGAAGAACACGATTGACGACGTGACCTTGTACGGCGGCACCAGCCGGTGGATCAGGTACTCCTGCTCGAGCGGCAGCTTGCCGTACCAGATCACGATGTAGTGCGAGAAGAACAGGTACGCCCAGAAGATCGTGAGTCCGAGCAGCATCTTGCCGAGGTCATGGAAGCTGCTCGGCGGCACCACACCGGCAAAGTGGTGATGCTTCGAATACTGGACCGCCACGACGATGGTCAGCCCGATACCGCCCAGGAACGCGCCCATGAACATGAACGGACTGAACAGCGTGCTGAACCAGTGCGGCTCGAGCGACATGAAGAAGTCCCAGCCGACGAGCGTGAAGCCCAGCGCATAGAGCAGGATCAGCACGGGCGCGAGCACCGTCAGCTTCTTGTATGCACGGAACTCCTCCGGTTCCTGTCCCCTCCAGCCGCGCGTCAGACGCATGTACAGCGGATGCAGCCGCGCATCGATGCTGTCACGCATGAGGCCGAGGTCCGGACGCAGCGTCACGTACGCGAAGTAGATCGACACCCCGACCAGTGCAGCGACTGCGATGACGTTGCGCACCGCCAGGAACGGCATGTTCAGGTACGCTTCCTTGCCATGCACCGGGTGCTCGATCCACGGGAAGATGTGATCCGCACCGAAGATCAGGATCGGCAGCATGAGCAGGTACGCGATCGGCAGGAACGCTGCCCAGGACACCGCGAAGCGGCGGAGTGGTCGCGCCCAGAGCCCCTTGGCGATCGTCGTCACCGCGGCAAGGACGACCGCACCCTGGGCGATGCCGAAGGCCCAGATCCAGTTGAACAGGTACGAGTGCCATGCGCGCGCCGGTTCGGTGAGCAGCGCGGCGACGAAGACGAGCAACCCGATGATCGTGAGCACCGGCCCGGCGAGCCGCAGCCCGTTCGGCAGCGGGTCCAGGCGGCGGAGCGGGATCTCGTGCGAATGAGACGAGTGCGCCATTGCTTTATTCCAGGCCTGCGGTGTCCTGCACCGCGGTATCCGTCGTTGCGGGCGACGCCTGCTCGGCCGCCGGTGCTGCCGTCTGTGCCGGCACGACCGCACCACCGGCGCGCTGCAGCTGCCGGACGTAGTTCACGATCGCCCAGCGCTCCGCGTCCGTCGTGCGGCTGCCGTAGGCCGGCATGAGGCCGCGGCCGACGCGGATGATCCCGTACGTATAGCCGTCTGAGCGACCCGGCGCGTTGCCGGTGATGAGCGACATGCCCATCGGGAAGACGTCGGGACCGATCACGGGACCGTCGCCCGCGCCTGTCGTGCCGTGACAGACGAAGCAGTACCGGTCGTACATCTCCTGGCCGTATGCGAGCCAGGCGGAGTCGTTCGCGACCGCCGTGTATGGGTTGCGCCCGTACTCGCTCGCCGCGAATGCCTGCAGGCCCGCCTCGGTCGCCTCCATCGGCGGCAGTACGCGGCCGAGCGGGCTCTCGAACGGAACCGCGCCCGGCGGCGGCATACGCACCATCTCATACGGATCCATGGACGGTGCATTGCGCAGGAACGCGAAGACCGGCACGCGCGCGAGTGCATTGTCGATCTGCGTGCAGGCACTCGTGCCTGCCATCACGACCGCCAGTGCAGCAAGCCGGAACAGGCGCTCAGACTTCACTGGGCACCTCCCGCACGCCGTGACGCACCTCGACGGCACCACTCTCGGCGAGCACCCTGCGGACCTCCTCCTCCTGATCGGCCGACGGGACCACGTAGAGCCCGAAACGGTCCATCGAGAAGCTGCGATCGTAGACGAGCGCAGGGCCGCGTTGCGGCAGCCGCGCATTGATGAACAGGCCGAGGATCGTCGAGAGCGCGCCGAACAGGATCGTCAGCTCGAACGCGATGATGACCCATGCCGGGATCGAGATGATCGGCTTGCCGCCGGTCACGAGCGGCCAGTCCATGGACGTCCAGGTCGCGAGTGCGAACCCGGTGGCCGCACCCGTCAGGCCGCCGACCAGTGTGAACAGCCGGACCGGGCTCTCCTCCGGGTCCAGCGCATGCTCGATATCGTGGTTCGGCGCCGGCGAGAACACGGTCGGCCGCTTGAAACCGAGCTTGCGCAGACCGTGGATCGCGCTGACGGTCGCATCGACAGTATCGAAGATGCCCAGCAGTCCGGGGCTTCTTGTCGAACTCATCGGATCAGTGCTCCTCTGCAGGGCCGACACGGCCCTGCGCCTGCGCGCCCGGGCCCGCGCGCCCGCGGCGCAGCGGTGCGGGCAGAACTTCCTTGAGCTCCGCGATCGAAACCGCGGGCAGGACCCGCATGAACAGCAGGAACCACATGAAGAACCAGCCGAAGCTGCCGGCAAGGATCGCCATCTCGACCCAGCTCGGCTGGTAGTTGCGCCACACCCACGGCTCGTACTCGTGCGCCAGCGACACGACGATGATCACGAACCGCTCGAACCACATGCCGATGTTGATGAAGATCGTGATCACGAATATCGCGGGAAGCGACGTGCGCACTTTCCGCGACCACAGCAGCATCGGGATGATGCCGTTGCACGTGAGCATGATCCACGTCGCCCACCAGTAGTCACCGAACGCGCGCCACCAGAACTGGCCGCGCTCGGGCACCTCGATGCTGTACCAGGCGATGAAGTACTCGCTCAGGTACGCGTAGAACACGACCATGCTCGTCACGAGGATCATCTTCCCCATCGCGTCGAAGTGACGCTCTGTGAAGTATGCCTCGAGCCCGAAGATCTTGCGGATCGGGATGACGAGCGTGAGCACCATCGCAAGGCCGGAGAAGATCGCGCCCGCGACGAAGTAGGGTGCGAAGATCGTCGTGTGCCAGCCGGGCACGATCGACATCGCGAAGTCCCAGGACACGACCGAGTGGACGGACAGCACCAGCGGCGTCGCGAGCGCGGCCAGGTACAGGTACGCCCGCGTGAAGTGCTTCCACTCGTTGTCGGTACCACGCCACCCGAACGACAGGACCGTGTACAGCTTCTTCCGCCACGGTATCGTGGTCGCGTCACGCGCGGCCGCGATGTCGGGGATCATGCCGATCAGGAAGAAGGTCGCCGAGACCGTGAAGTAGGTGCTGACGGCGAACACGTCCCAGACCAGCGGGCTGCGGAAGTTCGGCCAGATGCCGCGCTGGTTCGGGTATGGCAGCAGGTAATAGAACAGCCAGGGGCGCCCGAGGTGGATGATCGGGAACAGGCCTGCCGTCATGACCGCGAACACGGTCATCGCCTCGGCCGCGCGGTAGATCGACTGCCGCCAGCGTGCGCGGAAGAGGTAGAGCACCGCCGAGATCAGCGTGCCCGAGTGCGCGATACCGACCCAGAACACGAAGGTCGTGATGTAGGCACCCCAGCCGACCGGGTTGGTCAGTCCCGACATGCCGATGCCGAGGATGACCTGCACTGCCCACGCAAAGCCGAGCAGCCCCACCAGCGCAATCGAGATGGCCAGTAGCAGGAAGTAGGCACGCCCCGGCTTCTGCAGCAGCTTCAGCAGGTCGGTGTTGACCTGCCCGTAACTGGCGACTTCCGGGTGTGTCTCGGAGCGAATGACCGTAGCCATGCGTCGTTATGCCTCCGCGCCTTCCGGCCGCACCCGCTTCAGGTACGTGATCGCGGACTGTGTGTTGATCTGTTCGAGCACGCGATAGCCGCGGCCCGATGCGGCGACACGCGTGACGCGTGCGTTCGGATCCTTCAGGTTGCCGAACACGATCGCCTCCGACGGACACGTCTGCGCGCACGCCGGTACGATCTCGCCGTCGCGCACGCCGCGGTTCTCGAGCCGTGCGACATGCTGCGACTCGCGAATCCGCTGCACACAGAAGGTGCACTTCTCCATCGTGCCCTTCTCGCGCACCGTGACCTCGGGGTTCAGCTGCCAGTTCAGCGGCTCCGGCCACTCCCAGCTGAACCAGTTGTACGTGCGGACCTTGTACGGGCAGTTGTTCGCGCAGTACCGCGTACCGACGCAGCGGTTGTAGACCTGGCCGTTCAGCCCGTCCGGCGTGTGATACGCCGCGTAGACCGGACAGACAGGCTCGCACGGCGCGTTGCCGCACTGCTGACACAGCATCGGCAGGAACGTCGTCTGGAAGTCCTCGCCCTCACCCTCGAAGTAGCGCTCGATGCGCATCCAGTGGAGGATACGGCCCTTGGCCACCTGCTCGGGGCCGACGATGCCGATGTTGTTTTCCGCGTAGCACGCCGTGATGCACGCACTGCAGCCGGTGCAGCGCTCCATGTCGATCGACATGCCCCAGCGCGGCTGATCCTCGGAGTATTCGCCGTAGTGCGTGCCCTCGGGCGGCCATGCCTGCGGCGATGCATCGATCACGGCGGGCGCCATGCCGCCAGCCGCCTGCAGCTCGTGCACGCGCGCGTCGAACGGATGCACGTCGTGACCATGGCCGCCTGCCGCCGGAGCATGATCGTCCTCCGCGACCGCGGGCGCGCCCGGCAGCGCGACCAGCAGGCCGCGCTCGATGTCCTTCGCGCGCGCCTGCGCGAGCGACATCGCCTGGGCAACGTCGCGGTTCTCCTGGTCGGCGTTCAGGCCAGACTGGATCGGCCGCTCCCACCGGCCGGTCGGCCGCAGTGCGGCACGCTGCTGCATGTAGAGGAACGCGCCCGAGACCGGGTCGGCGAGCGGTGCGAGCAGGTCCAGCGGGTTCACGCCGCGGTTCATGGCGTAGCGGCCGAACTGCGTATGCCCCTGGCCGAGCTGGATCGCGATCGTGTCGTGGCGTGTTCCCGGGTAGACCCAGACCGGCGCCTCGACGCTGCCGAAGTCGGTCGAGACCTCGACGATGTGACCGGTATCGAGATCCAGCTCGTCCGCCACGGCGGGGCTGATCTCGACCCACGACGACCACGAGAACTTCGAGACCGGGTCCGGCAGCTCCTGCAGCCACGGACGGTTCGCGTTGCGGCCGTCGAAGAACCGGCTCGACGGGTAGACGACGAGATAGTAGCCGTCCTGCGGGCCACTGATCTCCGGCTCACCGAACGGGATCTGCGCGAGCGACGCGACGGCCGGCGCACCGGTGCCTGCCGGAGCAGGCGTCGTCTCTACGACGAAGCCGGTCTGCAGCAGGTCACGCCACCAGTCTTCGAATGCCGCGCCGGCGCCCGCCGCAGCGTACGGGCCGCGCTGCCACTGCGTGCGCACGTAGTCGTAGAACGTCGGCTGCGCATCGGGCAGTGTCGCGCCTGCGCGCACTGCAACCGAGAGCAGCACGTCGCCCGTCTGCTTCGTATCGAAGACCGGCATCATGACCGGCTGCACGATGGCGGTGATGCCCGTGCGCGGCTGGTAGTCGCCCCAGCTCTCGAGGAAATGATGATCCGGCAGCAGCAGATGCGCGTTGGCGCTCGTCTCGTCGAGGTAGCTCGAGAAGGATGCGATGAACGGCACCTGCGCGAGTGCACTCTCGACTTCTGCATGGTTCGGCAGCTCGTACAGCGGGTTGGGCCCGTAGACGAGCAGGCCGCCGACCTGGCCGTTGGCCATGCGCTGCACCAGCGCCTGCACATCGGCATAGCTGCCGGCGCGGTTCCCGGCCGCCTCGACGCGATCGATGTGAACCGTGTTGCCGATGTTGCCGGCGACCTGGTTCAGGATCATGACGGCGCTCGCCACCGCACTCGCGGCGGCGTGGGTCGATGCGACGCCGGGGCCGACCGCGATCGAGCGGCCATTGTTCGCGAAGGCGGTCGCGACCTGGCGGATCCGCTCGGGGGATACACCCGCCGCGGCCGCCGACTGCGCAACATCGACGTTCGCGAGCATCGCTGCACCCGGGCCGGCGTTGCCGCCGTTGTCCGCGATGATGCGTGCCATCGCGAGCGCGACGAGGTGCTCGGTGCCGGGCTTCACGGGCAGCCACTCGTCGGCATTCATGTCCGTCAGCGACTGGTGCGGCGTGACCGAGATCATCCGGCCGCGCTGCCCGTTGCGGTAGCTCACGCCCTGGCCCCAGCCGTGCTGGTAGTCCACGGGCGAGACCCACGTCTCGAAGATGTCCGCACCGAACGTGAGCACGACTTCCGCGTTCTCGAACGAATGCACCGGCACGGCGTCGCGGCCGTACAGCATGCGCATCGCGGCGCGGACCGGCTCATATGCGAACGGCTCATACCGCACGCGGCGGATGTTGAACGCGGCGCAGAAGTCGTCGATCAGCCGGTCCAGGCTGCCGGTGAAGCTGTGCGTCAGGAAGACCGTCTCGCCCTGCTGCTGCAGCAGCTGGCGGGCGAGGCGGTTCTCCGCGTCATCCCACGAAACCTTGTCCCAGGCGCCTGCAGTGCGCGCGAGCGCCTGCGGCACGCGATCCGGATTGTAGAGACCATGCAGCGACGCCTGTCCGCGGGCGCACAGGTGGCCGTGTGAGACCGGCGAGAGCGGGTTGCCCTCCGCCTTGATCGCACGACCCTCGCGCGTCTTGACGTTCATGCTGCAACCAGCCGGGCACTCGCGGCACGTCGTGCGATACCACGTCGCGATGCCCGGCACGATCTCTTCCGGCCCGACGACGTACGGGATCAGCCGCTCCGTGCCGGCGGTACCACAGCCGGTCAGTGCAGCACCCGCGCCGGTCGCGCCGATGACCTTCAGGAACTCTCGTCTTTCCAAACCGTTAGCCATGTCGGCTCACACTCAATAGTGACAGACCGTACAATCCGTGCGCGCCTGGCGCTCCTGGTGGCACTGGACACACCAGCCCATCTGGAGGTTCGGCACCTGCTCTACCACATCCATCGTCTCGACCGGGCCATGACACTCCTGGCACTCCAGTCCGGCGTTCACGTGCCGCATGTGCGGGAAGCGCGCATGGTCCGGCAGATCGTAAACACGCACCCACGGGATCGGCTGCTGTTCGCGCCAGTACTGGATGAGCTGCTGCACGCCCGGCCGGTCGGTGCGCACGAGCGGCTGACCGCCCGGAATGTGACACCCCGCGCATACCTGCACCGGCGGGATGCCCGCGCTCACCGACTTGTCCGCGGACGAATGGCAGTACATGCAGGGGATCTGACGGGTACCCGCGTGCAATGCGTGGGAGAAACCTGAAATAGGCTGCGTCGGCGCGTTCTTACCGAACGGCCCGACTGCAGAGGCTGCGATCAGGCCGGAGCCGGCCAGTGCCAGCACACCCGCCACTCCGAAGATCGCCCACCTGGCTTTCGACATCGCGCACCTGAATGGTTCGTAATACCGTGAGTCGCCGCGTTGCGGACACGACCCGCGTCTGGCGTCGCGCGGTCCCAACGTCCGGTTGTCGGCGGGCGGCCAGCATAGTCGCGGGCCAACCCGTCCGCAAGCCGAACACAGGGCGCGGAGCCCGGGCAATCTGCCCTCGCGTCCGACCACCCGCAACCCGCATCGGGCGTCGCCACTTCCATCACGGGTCGGAGTGCCCCAGATTGGGGATCAGGCTTTCCGATCACGGCCGGAGCAATGCGCCAACACATTTCGAGTTCCGTGCGTGGACTGCTCGTCGCACTCGTCGCACTCGTCGCGCTCAGCGCGACGGGTGTGTCGTCGCATGCGCACGAATCGGTCGGATCGGTCGACGAGAGCGGACAGCCGGTCCGGGACGTGTGCGCTTACCCTGCGACGGACCATTTCCAGCGTCGTGTCGATCTGCCACTGCCGTTCCTCGCCGGGACCGGCGAGCTCGAGACGCTCTTCGAGACCGGCCGTCAGGTCAGCATCCGCACGAGCGCGCGCACCGACACCGTCGAGCTGGATGACGACGCCGATCCGCGTCCGGCCGGCCTGAGCCAGCTGCGCATCCGACTGGCGACGCGGGAATACCTGGCGCGCGCGCGCAGCCTCGCGTTCGCACGCCACGGCTCACTCCACGGCTTCAGCACACCACCACCGGTCTGACCTCCTGACAACACAGCCACCCGGCCGGCACCTGCTCATCTGGACGCAGTGCCGTTCGGTGTCGCGTCGTCGTGCGCGTCCTTCGCGACGCGTGCGCCCTCGTGCACGTGCATCCGTGGATCCCGGTGATCCACGGCGTACGCCGGGTGATGAATCGCCAACTCGAATACGGAATGGAATCGAAATGCTGCTGATTCAGGACTCGAACGGACCCGGCCTCTCGCTGGAAGGCGTGATACGCAATTTGCCGCACGATGCCGGCGCAGTCGTCGTCTACGTGCTGATGATCGCATTCATCGGCTTCATCTGGTACGGCAGCCGCAAGCCGCCGGTCATCGACGATGCCGCTGATGAAACCAAACAATGAGCGCACGCCGGCGCCTGTCGGGGTCAGTGCGCCGCGCAGTGCCGGCGTGGAACTGCGCGGCGCAGTGATCCCGCGGCAGGGGGAGCCCTTGTGAGCACTGGAAGCATCTCGCGCGAAGCCTGGGGCACCCGCATCGGACTCATTCTCGCCATGGCGGGGAATGCGGTCGGGCTGGGCAACTTCCTGCGCTTTCCGGTGCAGGCGGCAGGCAATGGCGGCGGGTCCTTCATGGTCACGTACTTCATTGCACTGCTCCTGCTCGGCATCCCGCTCATGTGGATCGAGTGGGGCATCGGCCGGAACGGCGGACGTTATCGCAAGGGCCACATTCCCGGTATGTTCGCGGCTGTGTGGCGTCACCCCGCCGCGAAGTACGTCGGCGTCGTGGGCATGGTCATCCCGCTCGTCGTGATGATCTACTACACGTACATCGAGAGCTGGACGCTCGCGTTCACGTGGTTCTCACTGTCGGGTGACTACTTCGGCCACACGACGCAGGAACACATGACCGGTTACCTGCAGTCATTCCAGGGAGTTGGCGATCCTGCGACGCGCGAGCACGCGTGGTTCACGCCGTATGGCTTCTTTGTAGTGACGCTCGGCATCAACATCTGGGTCATTTCGAAGGGGATCTCGGGCGGCATCGAGCGGCTGGCCAGGATCGGCATGCCGATCCTGTTCCTGTTCGCGACGATTCTGGCAGTCGTCGTACTGACGCTGCCGGCCGGCCCGGACGGCTCCAGTGTCGCCGACGGGCTGCAGTTCATCTACAACCCGGACCTGTCGCGGATCGGTGATCCGAGTGTGTGGCTCGCGTCAGCGGGCCAGATCTTCTTCACGCTGTCCGTTGGCATGGGCAGTCTCCAGGCGTATGCGTCCTACCTCTCGACGAAGGACGACATCGCACTGAACGGCATTGCGACGGCCGCTACGAACGAGACGGCCGAGGTCGTGCTCGGCGGGAGCATCGCGATTCCGGCGGCGGTCGTGTTCTTCGGCGTGACGGGCGCGATGGCGATTGCACAGTCGGGTGCGTTCAACCTGGGCTTCGCGACAATGCCGGTCGTGTTCCAGCAACTGCCCGCGGGTAACGTGCTGGGTGCGATGTGGTTCGGGCTGCTGTTCTTCGCCGGGATCACGTCGTCGGTGGCCATGCTGACACCGGTGCTCGCGTTCTTCCGCGAGGAGTTCGGGCTGAAGCGCGAACCGGTCGCCTACACGCTCGGCGCGGTGGCCTTCCTGTTCGGCCTCATGCACATCGGCTGGCTCGAGCACGGCGTGCTCGACGAGTGGGACTACTGGGCCGGCACGTTCGGCCTCGTCGTGCTGGCGATGCTGGAGACGATCATCTTCGTGTGGATCTTCAAGCCGGAAAACGCATGGCGCTCGATCCATCAGGGCGCCGACATCCGGATCCCGCGTGTGTTCCGGTTCATCATGACGTTCGTCACGCCGCTGTACCTGCTGTTCATCCTGACCTGGTGGGGCTGGCAGGATGCGCTGCCGATCCTGCGCATGGAGCGGGTGGCACCGGGCAGCGAGCTCTACGTACTGATCTCGCGCCTCGTGATCGTGCTGTTCGCGATCAGCTTCATCGTGCTCGTGCGCATGGCCTGGAGGCGCAACGGCTACGATGACAGAAAGGGCTTCGCCGAGGTCGACAGCACACGGATCGGAGTGAACGCATGACGACAGGCGCCATGCTCTTCATGGCAGGCAGCTGGGGCTTCGTGCTCGGCCTGATGTTCTGGTCGTTCGCAAAGATCCTGCGCCATCGAGACCATACCGACGCGGACGCCACCATCACCGGCGAGCCGCCGGTGGATGGTTCCAGGTGATCGCGCCCTTTACAGCCGCAGGCTGATCGAACTGTTGCTGTGTGAGGTCGGGGGCTAGTCCGTAACGTCCGGTGGGTGCTGGACCGACGTGTTCTGCGCGTCGAGCTCGCGCGGGCCCATGAGCGCCGCGTGCAGCACCTGCGCCCAGACTTCTTCCTGCTCCTCGGGACTCGGCATCCGTCGAAGACTCGATTCTGACATCTCCGTGATGACGCGCTCGGCCTGCTTCACGGCGCCGAGCCGCCCGAGCAGCTCGGCGAGGACCCTGCGAAGGTCGGGATCGAGCGTCGCCTGCGCCATCAGCGCCAGCTGTCGTCCTGCGCGCTGCTCTTCACCGGCTCGCAACGCGGCACGCACGTACTCCTCGATCTCACGGCGCGCGTTAGAATGCACTCCACGCCCGAGCGCGATCCATGCGAGCGTAGCGCGCGTACGTACCGCGCGCGGTTCTATGCGCAGAACGCGCCGGCACACTGCAGCCGCCGCGTCATAGCGAGCGCCTGACAGGTAGGTGTCGATTGCACGGCCGTAGTATACGAGCGCACGCCGACGCTGGCCGCCGCTCAGCGCGAGGTCGCCGGCCTGTGCGAGCGCTGCACCATCTCCGCTCGCCGCATTCGCCGCCGCGTCCTCCAGGGCGCGCAACTGCTGTTCGAGCGCTGGCGTCGTGCCCCGGTCTTCCTGCTCCTGTATCGATTCTCCGCTCAACGTCGCGTCCCGGGCCCGGTTCGACAGTGCGTGCGCAGCGCGCAGCACGGCGTGGTTCGACTGGCCGCGCCCCATCATAGCCCCGCGCGCGCATGCAGTCTATGCGACGGCATGGGCCAGCTCGAGACATACATGTCGGTCGGTCGCCGGGCAGCACGAAAAACGTCGCGAAATCCGGCAGCTGGAATGATTACGACGATTCGCCCTCAGCGGGCACCGCGTACGGCAGTTCGATGACGAACCGGGTGCCGGTTCCGTAGGTGCTCTCGACTGCGATGGATCCGCCGAGCAGTGTGAGCAGCTTGCGCGTGATCGACAGGCCGAGCCCGGTCCCGCCATATTCGCGCGTGTGGGACTGGTCGATCTGACGGAAGTCCTCGAAGATCGCCTCGAGGTCTTCCGGCTTGATGCCGACGCCGGTGTCCTCGATCGTCATTCGCACGATCCCGCCGACGTGTCGAACACTCAGCGCCACGTATCCTTCGTGCGTGAACTTGATCGCATTCGAGATCAGGTTGAGCAGCACCTGCCTCAGCTTCGTGCGATCCGTGTCCAGTATCGGCAGGTCCTCGTCCACGTGCGTGCGGAACTCGAGATTCCGGGCGCGTATCATCGGCTCTACCGTTTCACCGAGCTCGGCGATCACCTCCGGCAGCACCACCTGCTCCACGTGCAGCGGCATCTTGCCGGCCTCGATCTTCGAGAGGTCGAGGATATCGTTGATCAGCTCGAGCAGGTGCTGGCTCGTGTTGTAGACCTTGGCGAGCGCTTCATCCTGCTGATCGGTGAGTACGCCGTAGATGCGCTCGCGCATGAGCGACGTGTAGCCCAGGATCACGTTGATCGGCGTACGCAGCTCGTGACTCATGTTCGCGAGGAACTCGCTCTTGAGTCGTGACGCCTTCTCGAGCTCGCGGCTCTGCCACTCGAGGCGCCGGTTGCGCTCCTCGAGCTCTGCGGTCGCCTGGCGGATGCGGTCCTCGAGTCCTTCGTTGAGCTGGCCCAGCTCCCGCGCCAGCCGTTCGTTCTCCTGCGCGTGGGTCAGATCGTGAATGACACTGACGATGGCGGTCGGCTCGCCGCGCGCATTGACGATCTTGTTCGAAGCGATCTCGGCCGGGAACTCACGCTGACGGTCCGGATCCACGAGCGTAATCCGCTCGACCTGCCGCAGGTCCGGGCTCAGCATGAAATTGCTGATCGTCGTGGTGACGCGCGTGTCGTTGGACTGGATCAGCCGCCGCTTCGCGCCGAACGTCAACGGATCCGCGACGAAGAGGCGGTCCCCCTGCGCGTTCATGAGGATGATGTTCGAGTGCTCGTCGGTGACCAGGATCGGGTCGCTGACGTTCTCGAGGATCGCGTTCAACCGGTCGCGCTCCAGGCTCGAGCGGTGCTCCGCCACGCGCGAACGGCGGTACTGCACCTCCATCTCGTTGACGGCACGCTTCAGGTCGGTGATGTCACGCAGCACGCTCATCATGCCGCCGTCACCGAGGGCGGCGAGCGGCATCACCAGTACCTCGAACAGCAGGTCGCTGCCCTCGTATGTATCGACCAGGTTCAGCTCGCGTCCCGCTGAATTGCCTGGCATCGCCGCCTGCGTCAGGAACGATGAGAACAGCAGGTTGTTGACTTCGACGGCACGCCGACGTCCCTCGCTGTCGTCAGACGACGACGTCAGCAATCCCTCCGCGCGCCGGTTCATCAGCACAACCGCGCCGGCCCCGTTCGTCATGACGACGGGATCCGCGATCGCGTCCAGCATGCTGGTCAGGATGTCGAGCTGCCGGGTCTGCTTGCGGGAGGTCCTGGCGAGGGCATCTGCCTCGATGATGCGATCGAGAAGCGGGCCCGCGCGCAGCACGATGTCGGAAGCTTCATGAATGCACGGGTCGAGCGATGTCGCTTCGAGAAGGACGACGCCGCGCGGCCCGCTGGCGCCGGGCAGCGGCATTGCCGCGGCGGCGAAGTCGAGGACACCGATGTCAGGGGAAGCGATCAGTCGCGGTGTACCGGGAGAATCGAACAGGTCGAGCAGTGCAGAACCGGGCTCCGCGGCCTGCTCGATCGTGGATGCCCGGTCTGCTGCGCTCAACCCCGGGCCGAGTACATGCAGATCGTCCTGTGTGCGGTAGAGCAGCAGTGCGCGCCCGATGCCGGACACCGCGGTTACGCGGTCCAGCAACAGCGAACACGCCACGTCGGCCGCATCTACACGGGCAAGCTGCTCGAGCAGTCCGGCGACCAGTGCATCCGATGCGCGCACTGCATCTGGCACTAGCTCAACTCATCGAGCCTGCGCTTCAATTCCGCATTCTCCGCCATGACGCGATCCATCTCCCGTTGCGGTGCATAGCCACCGGGCGAGTAGCCCGCCGACGGCAGCACCGGCCGCGACGCTGAGCTGGTCGCGGCAATGGCATCCGCGAAGCGCAGATATGTTTCGACGGACGCGACCACGATGCGCGCCTCGACGCTGACCAGGTCGATGCCGACCAGCGAGACGCGAACGTAGGCGTCAATGACGATGCCCTTGTCGAGAACCCGGTCCAGAACATCGATGAGACTCGAGCCAGCCGGGGCTCTTTCAACGGCCATTTCGTTTCTCCGGTAGCAGGTGCGGTGCCACTTACGCCTTCGTCGTACCCTTCGATTCGATCCGATCCAGCTTCGCCTGCAGAGCGTCGAGGCGCTCGGTCAGCATCTTCATCTGTCCGGCGCCGACTTCCCGTTCGGCATAGTGCGGATCCGTTCGCCACCAGTTCATCCCGATCTCCTCCGCCTTGTCGATCGAGCAGACAAGCAGGCGGATCTGGATCGTCAAGAGCTCGACGTTCGCGAGGTTGATCTTGATGTCACCCGCCACGACGAGGCCCTTATCGAGGATGCGGTCGAGAATATCGACCAGCCCCTGCGAACGGTGCGGACCCAGCTCGTACGAACTCGCCACGTGAACCCTTTCAGAGAAGTCTGCCCAGCGGCCCGAGATCGATATTCAACTCTTCACCTTCGAGGCCAAACGCTATCTTGATTTCCTCGAGGCGTTCCTGCAACCGCAACAGCGCAAGACCGAGACGCTCGACCTCTTCGTCACTCAGCCCGCCACCCTCCATGCGTCTCACCGCCTGGTGCTCGAGGACCTGCCGTACGACTTCGATCAGCGTGAGCACCAGCTTCGCGAGACCCGCCTCGACGTCTTCCGCGTTCGCCTCGATGCGCTCCGGCAGCGCGGGCGCAAGCTCGCGCAGGTCGGCCGCGATCAGTTCGAGCTCCTCGGCGGCGGCGCGGCGATCATTCATGTCGCGAAGGACCATGGCGGCCAGGGGCCGCTCGTCAGGAAATGCAGCCCGACATGTGCGGCTGTCGCCCTGTCGAGTGCACTCGTGAATCCGGTTGCGTCTTCGCGACGCACCAGGAACGCGACGGTCGCAAGGCCATGTGTCGTTGCGAGCGGGTCCACGCGCGCGCGTACGATGTATCCTGCGAGTGCCGCTTCGATCGCTGCTGCCACCGTGCGGCCGCCCGCGAAGCGCTGCTCGCGCGCGGCGCGGCGCGCGGCAACCGCCTCGAGATACGCGCGCCCGCTCCCGGCCGCGTCTTCACGCACATCCCGGGCCGGCGTCTCCGCTCCCGGATCGAGGATGCGCACCGTGTATTCCGCCGTGCCGTCCAGTGCCTCGAGCTGCGTCGTCCAGTCGACCGCCCGCGCGGCCGCACGTACGTGCACGGCCTCCTCGTCCGCCAGCCACTGGCCGAAGCGCAACGGGACCGGCGTCACCATCTGCATGGCCGCCTCGACGACCGCGTGGTGCTGCTGCGCTCCCTCGATCGACGCGCGTGCCGGCGCCTCCTGCTCGGAGACCCACACCGCGAGACCATCCACCAGGACGGCGCGGACAGGTGAGCCGTCCAGCCCGGCGACATCGCGCGGCACATACGCCGCGGGCGTCACGCAGTACAGGTGCAGCCCCACCTACTCGTACGGATCCGCCGTGAGCCGCTGGCCGCGCTCGCGCGCCGTCTCGACCGACGTCAGCACGACCTGCAGTCCCAGGTAGACCAGGTCGATGCCCGCGACGCTGATCATCACGTCACCGCTGATGACGGCCCCGCGATCGAGCACATGGCTCACGATCTCGGTCAGGCTCAGCTCGCGCTGCACCGGCAGGTGACTGCGTTCGTCATTCACGCGTGTTGCCCTCGTCATGCGGCGTGTCATTGCCTGCACCGGCGTGCGCGCCCATGAAGCGGTACGCGGCCCACGGTCCGGAAAAGGACAGCTCGAAGCCGAGCGGACGCAGCGCATCGCCCTCGCCCTCGAGCACCTCGATGATGCGCGACTCATCCGGCCGCGCCACGAGCAACGCCGCGCTCAGCACCACCGGCAGTTCCGCGCCCGTGCGCGGCAGCTCGAGCCGCACCGCCGCACGTGCCTGCGCCTGAAGCCGCTCGAACAACTGCGTCGCCACCCGGTGCGCGGCACCGGCGACCTCTGTCTTCAGCAGCTCACTGCGCTTGCGTTCCAGCAGGAAGCGACGTCCCGGCGCCGCCGCAGCGATCTCGCCGTCGAGCTCGCGTACCGCCTCCGAGATCGCAGCAGCGTTCCGCGACACCACGTCGGCACGCCACGCGAGCTTGACGTCCCATTCGCGCAATCCGCGGAAGCGCTCGAGCGTGGCAGCGATCTCGTCTGCACGCCGTTCGGCATCGGAGCGTAACGCATCCGTCGAACTGAACAGCGTGAACAGCGGCGCCGGCACGATGTCGGCGTGATCGACTCCCCACGCGACGACCCGTTCATGCGCAACACCGCGCGCCGCGACCCAGGAGAGATCCTCGAGCCGGCTCTCGAGCGCGCCGGCCGCATAGGCATGTGCCGGTAGCCGGCTGACGAGTGCGAGCGTCCTGCCCGCGCGCACGCCCTCGACCGGCCGATCGTCGATGCCGGGCGGTGCATCGCTCGCGTCCGTGTCGACGGGTACGAAGCCGTAGAGGTAGACGATGTCGCTCACGCGAGCTCCCACGATTCGAAGAACGACCGGAGCGCGGTGATGCCGACGGGCGATGTCGCCTGCTCCGGCGCGTGCACGGTGCGCGCAGCCGGATACGCGTGCGCTGAGAGCGCACGGTTGACGATGACGCCTGCCTCGCGGATGCCCGCAGCACGCAGCGCAGCACGCAACCGCTCCGTCTCTGCACGCACCATCGGCTCCTCCAGCGTGACGACGAAGACGGCCGTGCGCTCCGGATCGGAGAGCACACTGCGCAGTGTTTTCAGTCGTTTGGCAAAGCCTAGCATGCGCTCGGAAAGAGCGTCAAGCGAACCGGCCACGCCCGCGCGCAGCAGGATGCGCATGAGAGCGTGCGTCCAGTCGAGCGCGAGGTCGGGCATTTCGAGCAGGCGCAGGAAATGACCCGTCGGTGCGGTATCGAGAACCAGCGTCCCGTCGCGTTCGACGGAATCGAGGATGTGTGTCAGCGACACCACTTCGTCGATCCCGGGCGGCGCGAATTCGAGGAGTGAATCGATCACGCGCCGGTCCAGCTGCGCTGCCTGCTCGAGCCCCACGCTCGCGAACACTCGCTCCACCTCGCCGCGGTAATCCGCGAGCCAGTTCGCGAACGCGGATTCCGCCTGGACCTGCTGCACCCGCAGGCGTGGCGCGGCCTCGAGCGGCTCCGCACCCAGAGTCACGCCGATCACGTCACCGAGCGAGCCCGCCGGGTCGGTGCTGTAGAGAGAGACGGACCGCTGGTCCGCCAGCCCGGCGGCCGCCGCCGCGGCACACGTCGACTTGCCGACGCCGCCCTTGCCGGCGAACCAGATCAGCCGCCACGGCGCTGCCCGGATCCAGGGAGCAGCGCGGACAGGGGCGCCTGCCGCTGGCCGCGTGATGCCGGTAGCTCCCATCGTACCGGCAGCTGCGTCGGAGGCGTCGGGCGTCGTGGCTGGTATCAGGCCGGGGACTGCGTCGGAGCGTGCCGCGGCCGGCGCTGGTGTGAGGGCACCGGCAAAGCGCCGCAGCCCGTCACATCCGGTCGTATCCGGGAGCAAGGGCACGTGCAGCTGGATTGCGCCGTCGGGGTCGAGCTCAGAGCCGCCGACACCGACGTACGCCACGATCCGGAGCCCGCGCTGCCGCAGGCGTGCCGCCAGCCGTTCGGTTTCCGCCCGCACCACCGTGCCCCGGCGGTGCACGATCACGAACGCCGCGGACGCGAGCACCCCGGCCAGCTCGTGCAGCTCTTGCTCGATCTGGTCGAGCGCGCGCTCGCCCTCGAGCCGGACCGGCGTGTGCAGCAAAGCCGAAGCGACGGCGTCGGCTTTCGCCGCCATGGTGCGGAGCGCTGCCACCCAGGCGCCGAGCGACGCGCGGGCGTCGAGCAGTCTGAGCGTGTGGCCGGTCGGCGCGGTGTCCACGACGATGCGCTGCACCACGCCGCGGTCACGCGCGGCGGCCAGCCGTCCGATCCTGAGCGCGCCCATCGCCTCGTCGACGCCGGGAACGACCTGCGCCAGCAGGCCGTCCACGTCGGCCTCGTCCAGGTACGTCCCCTGCTCCATGATCTCGGCCAG
>CAYLME010000026.1:0-28881 GCA_964384585.1 uncultured Gemmatimonadaceae bacterium
AACGGCGCGCCGGTCGATCGGGCCGGATTCCGCGTCTCGCCCGGTGACGAGATAGAGGTGTCGGAGCGCGGCCGCCTAATTCGCGACGTCACTGTCGCAGTGGACCGCGGCCCCGAAGTGCGCGCACCGTCGTGGCTGGCGCTGGACCCGGATGACCGCTTCGGCGGCCGCGTCCTGGGCAGGCCGACGCGCGCCGATGTCCCGTTCATCGTGGACGAGACGGCGATCGTCGAGTTCTACGCACGCTGACCCGCGATTCTGCGCCAGCGCAGCCGCAGATTCTACACTGGCGCAACTCCACGACCGACAAGCACTTCGCCCCACACGGCCCGCGGTGATATCCGGACAGCCCTGCCCTGTTCGCAGCCGTAAGCTTCGCGTCGAGGTCGCCGGTGGGGCGGCCGGGTCACACCGAAACCGTTCGAAATCGATCCGGAGGTGCTAATGCGCTCGACACCAACTCAGCCGGCCGCCACGGGGGTGACCCTCGACACGGCCACCATGAACGCGCTCGTTTACCAGGGTCCGGGCGAGAGGTCGTGGAAGTCCGTTCCCGTGCCGGTGCTGCGTGCGCCGACCGATGCGATCGTGAAGATCGTCAAGACGACGATCTGTGGCACAGACCTGCACATCCTGAAGGGCGACGTTCCGACAGTTGAGAAGGGCCGCATTCTCGGACACGAGGGCGTCGGTGTCATCGTCGATACGGGCGATGCAGTCAGCAACTTCAAGAAGGGCGATCGCGTCATCATCTCGTGCATCACGTCGTGCGGGAAGTGCGAGTACTGCAAGAAGCAGATGTATTCGCATTGTGAGGACGGCGGCTGGATTCTCGGTCACCTCATCGACGGAACGCAAGCCGAGTACGTTCGCATTCCTCACGCAGACAACAGCCTCTATCACGTTCCGGAAGGCGCCGATGAGGACGCGCTCGTCATGCTGAGCGACATCCTTCCGACGGGCTTCGAGATCGGTGTGCTGTATGGAGCCGTGAAGCCCGGCGACACCGTGGCGATCGTGGGTGCCGGCCCGGTCGGGATGGCCGCGCTGCTCACGGCGCAGTTCTATTCGCCGAGCCGCCTGATCATGATCGACCTGGATGATTCGCGACTGGAGCTCGCGAAGAAGTTCGGCGCGACGGAAGTCATCAACAGCAAGAGTGCAAACGTCGCCGAGCAGATCCTCGCCAGCACGAAGGACGGGGTGGACGTCGCGATCGAGGCGGTGGGCATTCCTGCCACGTTCGACATCTGCCAGACCATCGTGCGCCCGGGTGGCCACGTCGCCAACGTCGGCGTGCACGGCAAGCCGGTCAGCCTGCAGATCCAGGATCTCTGGATCCGCAACATCACGCTCACGACGGGCCTCGTGAACACGAACACGACGCCGATGCTGCTGAAGACGGTGGAATCGGGCAAGCTGGAGCCCGCGAATCTCATCACGCACCGTTTCGCGTTCGATGAGATGCTCCAGGCGTACGAGGTGTTCGGCAACGCTGCGAAGGAAGCGGCGATGAAGGTGATCATCTCGAACGAATGAGACCGGAATGAGCGTAACGCCCGCCGTGACGTCGCGGCGGGTTCTGCTCTGTCAGACGGACGTCGCACGACGCAGCATCGACCCCCTGACATGGAATGACGGAAGCCGCCGGATCATCCGGCGGCTTCCGTGCGTCGGCGCGGTCCTGAGGCCGCATGCGGGCGCGGTCCTACTCGTAACGCAGCGCTTCGATGGGGTTCAGCGCGGCCGCCTTGCGTGCCGGGTAGAACCCGAAGAAGATCCCGACGGCCGCGGAGAAGCCGACGGCCAGCACGATGGCTGCGATCGGCGTCGTCGTGCTCCAGCCGGTGATGCTGCCCACGAGCGCTGCGCCACCGACGCCGGCGAGAATTCCGACCACGCCGCCGGCCACGCTCATTACCACGCTCTCGACCAGGAACTGGGTCAGCACGTCGGAGCCACGGCCGCCAATGGCCATGCGGATGCCGATCTCGCGCGTGCGCTCGGTCACGGACACGAGCATGATGTTCATGATGCCGATGCCGCCGACGAGCAGCGACACGGACGCGATCGCTGCGAGCAGCGCCGTCATCACTTCCGTGGTGCCCTTCGCGGTCTCGGCGATCTCGTTCTGGTTGCGCACCGTGAAGTCGTCGTTGTCCGCAGGTGACAGCCGATGCGACTCACGCACGAGCACACGGATCTCCTGCTGCGCCTGCGGGATCACCTCCGGCGACGATGTGCTCGCCAGGATCTGCCCGATGTAGCTCCGGCCGGCGAGTCGCGTCTGCATCGTCGTATAGGGCACAAGGACGACATCATCCTGATCGGCGCCCGTTGCGGTCTGACCCTTCGGCTCGAGCACGCCCGTGATGGTGAACGGCACGTTGCGCAGCTGGATCTGCTGACCGACCGCATCCCCGTCCGGGAAGAGGTTGGCAGCGACCGTGTGACCGATCACCGCGACCTTGCGCATGCCGCGCAGGTCGGATTCCGCGAAGAACGCACCGTCCACGGTGCTCCAGTCACGGATCAGCTGAAACGAAGTGCTCACGCCCTGCACCTCGGTGCGCCAGTTGCCGGCGCCACCGATCGCCTGCAGGCGCGTGAAGATCACAGGCGAGACGGCAGACAGCAGGGTGCCCTCCTGCTCGAGCTTCTCCGCGTCCTCGACCGTGAGACGATTGAACGTGCCCGCGCCCTGGCTGACGCCGCCCTGCTGGGCAGAGCCGGGCGTGATCACCAGCATGTTGGTCCCGAGGTTGTCGATCTGCCGCTGGATCTGCGACTGCGCACCGCTGCCGATCGCGATCATGATGATCACGGCGGCCACGCCGATCACCACACCCAGCATGGTGAGCAGCGTACGCATCTTGTTCTTGACGATGCTCTGCGATGCGATCCTGATCAGGTTGCTCGTCTTCATGCTGCCTCCTCGACCGGCAGTGTATCCAGCGCTTCCAGGTCGAGCACTGCGTTGCGCCGTCCTGTCACGGCGTGATCGCGGAGGATCCGGCCGTCGCGCATCTCCACCACCCGCTTCGCGTACTGCGCGATGTCCGGCTCATGCGTGACCAGCAGGATCGTGATTCCCTGGTCATTCAGCTGCTGGAACAGCGCCATGATCTCGACCGACGTGCGACTGTCGAGGTTGCCCGTCGGCTCGTCCGCGAGCAGCAGCGCCGGCTGTGTGACGAGCGCGCGCGCGATCGCGACTCGCTGCTGCTGGCCGCCTGACAGCTCGCTCGGATGATGCGAGATACGCTCACCCAGGCCCACTCCCTCCAGTGCAGCGCGCGCGAGCGCCTTCGTATCGCGCTTCTGGCCGCTCCGATCGTAGAGCAGCGGCAGCTCGACGTTGTCGAGTGCGCTCGTACGTGCAAGCAGGTTGAAGCCCTGGAAGACGAACCCGAGCTTCCGGTTGCGCAGGTCCGCGAGCTGATTGCGCGTGAGTCCTTCGACTTGCACGCTGTCCAGTTCGTAGGAGCCTTCCGTCGGCTGGTCCAGGCAGCCAAGGATGTTCATCAGTGTGGACTTGCCGGAGCCCGACGCACCCATGATCGCGATCATTTCGCCTGGTTCCACGCTCAGGTCCACGCCGCGCAGCGCGTGCACTTCGTGGCTGCCGCTGCTGTAGACCTTGTGCAGGTTCTGCGTACGGATCACGCTCGTCATTGCCGCCTCCATCAGAATCCGCCCGGCATACGTGGCCCGCCCTGCTGTCCCTGCGACTGGAACGGGTTCGCTGCCGACTCCGCGTTCGTGCCCGATGTGACGCCGGTGATCACGCGCATGCCCTCCTGTACCAGGGCGCCACGCACCTCCGTCTTCTGGCCGTCACTGATGCCGGTCTCCACGCTCGCCGCCTGCGGGCGGCCCGCATCGTCGAGGTACCAGATCATTGCGGTGTTCGCAGGCGCCGGGGCACCGCGCGCAGCTGCGGGCGCGCCTGCCCCACCAGGCGCCTGAGGCGCAGCCGTCGCAAGCATATCCTGCGTCGGACGGAAGCGCAGTGCCGCATTCGGCACCGTGAGCACGTCGTCCGCACTCGCTGTCAGGAACTCGACGGTCGCAGTCATGCCGGGCAGCAGCGCACCCTTCGGATTGCTCACCGAGACGACGGCCGTGTAGTTCACGACGTTCTCCTGCGTGCTGCTCTGGAGCCGGACCTGCCTGACCGTGCCCTCGAACGTGCGATCCTGGTACGCCTGCACCGTGAAGCGGACACGCGCGCCCTCCCGAATGAGCGCAATGTCGCTCTCATCGACCGAGGCGAGGATCTGCATCTCGGAGAGGTCCTGCGCGATCAGGAACAGCTGCGGCGTCGAAAGCGACGCGGCGACTGTCTGGCCGGGCTCGACGTTGCGCTCGACGACGATGCCGTCGATGGGTGCATGGATCTCCGTGTAGGTGAGGTTGCGGCGGGCGCGATCCAGCGCCACCTGCGCGCTCCGCACGTTGGCATCCGCAACGGCGAGCTGGTATGCAGCGCTGCTCATCTCCGCGTCCGTGATCACCTGCTGTTCGTGCAGCTGCGCGGCGCGGTCGTGCTCATCGCGGGCCCTGGTCAGCTCGGCGTGGCTGCGTGCCAGGGACGCGTCCGCCTCGCGCACCGCCTGCTCCTGCAGAGTCGGATCGATGCGTGCGAGCAGCTGCCCCTTCGTCACCGGATCGTTGAAATCGGCGTAGATCGCCGCGATCTGACCGGACACCTGTGTGCCCACCTGTACGGTCGTCACCGCGCTCAGCGCACCGGTCGCGGATACGACGGACTCGACGGCGCCACGCTGGACTTCCGCGAAACGATACGCCTGCTCGTCCGCCGAGCCGCCCTTCGGCAGTACCCAGAGCCCCAGCGCGAGCAGGAGCGGCACTACGGCCGCAGCAGCGATCTTCTTTCCCTTGCTCATCATCTTCCTCCTCGGAGTTCGCGGGGCGCGGCCCGACGCCGTCTGCCCGCCCGCGTCATGCGAATCGAAGCTACTCACGCGTTCCTGTGCGGCTCGGCCGCCCGTTCACGAGTTGCACGACGGTGGTAACGAGCTGCATCGACGCGGCACGACCTTCCACTGCCAGGGGGCGTTCTGCCCTCCCGCCTCGCCGTCGCCGGGCTGCGGACGGGCGGAACTCGTGCTGCAGCGAGTGCAGCTCATGGACATGGCGGTGCCGTTCGTTTGCTGCCGGTGCGCGCCGGCAGGGTCGGAGCGTATCGTTGTGGCGGGTCGGAGCCGGAGAGCTATCGAATGGTCGACGAAGTCAGAACAGATGCCAGTGCGGTGCGGACGCCGCTGAGTCGCGGCGAGTACGCACTCATCTTCGGGTTCTGGACGCTCTATGCGGTCCTCATCGCGACGAGCGCACTGCTCGATCCGCGCAGTCGCGTGATGGACACGACCGTTCAGGTCGGCCAGATCGCGGTGTACTTCGTGCAGGCCTACATCTGGGCGTTGCTCACACCACTCATCTTCAATCTCGCCGCGCGCGTCGGGATGGGCACCCGCGCAACCGCGCAGCGCGTTCTGCTGCTGCTCGGATTCGGCCTGCTGATTGCGGCGGCCGTCGATATCGTACTCGCGCTGATCCGCATGGAGCTGTTTCCTTCCCCGCGCGTACGACGCTTCGGCCCGATCAGCCCGCTCGAGGGGCTCCGACGGCTGTGGTTCCTGGACGACTTCGTGATGTACGGCGGCGTGCTCGCGGCCGGTTTCGCACGCGGCTACGCCGTGCGACTCCGTGCGCGCCACGAAGAGGCGGTCCGTCTCCAGGCCGAGGCTGCGCAACTGACATCGCAGCTCGCCGAGTCACGGCTGGCCGTACTCCGCTCGCAACTGGACCCGCATTTCCTGTTCAACACGCTGCACGCGATCTCCGCCCTCGTCGCAAAGGATCCGCGCGGTGTGCGCCGCATGATCTCACTGCTGAGCGAGCTGCTGAGGCGGTCACTGGAAGGTGGCAGTCAGGCGGAGGTGCCGCTGCGTGACGAGCTGGACTTTTCCGGCCGCTATCTGGAGATCATGCAGATTCGCTTCCAGGGCAGCCTGACGGTCGAGACCCATGCGGAGCCGGAGACGCTCGACGCCCTCGTGCCGAGCCTCCTGCTCCAGCCGCTCGTCGAGAACGCAATCCGGCATGGACTGGGCGACGCCGCGCAGGAGGGTCGCATCGAGATCACGGCACGGCGCGAGGCGGATGAGCTCGTCGTCAGCGTCGAGGACGACGGCCAGGGCATCGACCCATCCGCGCAGGAGGGCGTGGGGCTGCGCAACACGCGTGAACGCCTGGCCGCGCTGTACGGCGAGGCGCAGCAGCTCACGCTGGCAACGGGCAGCCTGCACGGCGTGCGCGTCGAGGTGCGACTGCCCTTCCACACCCCTGCGGACCTGCGGCTCGAGAGTGCGGCCGCAGTGGAGGACTGAACATGCGTCACCCGATTCGGGTGCTGATCGTGGACGATGAGCCGTTGGCCCGCGCGCGCATCGCGGAGATGCTCGCCGAGCAGGACGACGTCGAGATCGTGGGTGAAGCGACGAACGGCGACGGCGCGATCGAGGAGATCCGCGAGCTCGATCCCGATGTCGTGTTCCTCGACGTGCAGATGCCCGGCCGTTCCGGGCTGGACGTCGTGCGCGAGATCGGGCCCGACCAGATGCCGCACACGATCTTCGTCACCGCGTACGACCAGTATGCGCTCAACGCATTCGACGTCGCGGCCGTGGATTACCTGGTGAAGCCGTTCGACGACGAGCGCTTCGACCAGGCATTCCAGCGCGCGCGCCGCATCGTCCAGCTCGAGCAGGTAGGGCAGCTCGCCGAGCGGCTGCGCAGTGTGCTGGACCACGGGCACGGCGGAGCAAGGCCAGCCAGACCGGCCGCCGGCGCCGGTTATCTCGAGCGGATTGCCGTCGAATCACGCGGGCAGCTGCGTGTCGTCCCCGTCGAGCGTATCGAATACATCGAGGCGAACGGACCGTACGTCGCGCTGCACACGAAGGACGGCCGCTTCGTCGTGCGCGAGCGCATGCAGACGCTCGAGGAGCGACTGGATCCTGCGGTCTTCTTCCGGATTCATCGCTCCTCGATCGTTCGCCTCGATGCCATCGACACGGTGCGCCGCGCCGGCGGTGGAGACTACGCCGTGCGGCTGAAGTCGGGCGTGGACCTCAAGGTGAGCAGGTCACGCGTGGAGGAGCTGGAGGCGCGGCTCACGGGACGCTAACGTTCAGCGGCCGCTGTCGCCGTCGGCGTAGCGGTCGATCAGCACCGCCGCGGCGCGCTCGAGGTCACTGACACTGCGGCCATCGAAGCGTCGCGCGCACACCGTCTCGTACGCGTCGCAGACCGTGCGGCATGCGGGGCCGGCGAGGAGATTGTCGGCCATCTCGAAGATGCCGTCGTCCTCGCGCGCGATGTGGCCGCGGATGAAGTCGATGTATTCGGCCGCACGATTTCGCAACGACGTTGCCGCGTCGGCCCGATCGGCGCGCAGCCCGTCGAGTGCGTCCGCGATCGATGCGACGATCTCGCGACCGACGCGATGCTCCTCCCGCATCGCCTCGAGCGGACCCGACAGTCCCGCCTCCTCCATCGCATCGAACAGCACGTCCTCTTCCTTGCCGTGGTGGCACGCATCGGTGAAGAGCCGGAAGAACGTGATGAACTCGGCGACGTCGTCGGCCGGAGGCAGCTCGCCGTCAGGTGCCGCGAGCCCGCGTTCGAAGGCATCCACGACTCGCAGGATGAGACGGTGCTGCTCGCGCAACAGCGCGGTCGGCGTGTCGTTCCTCATGCGGGGACCACGACGCTGCGGATCGCACTGCCGCTGCGCAGCGCGTCGAACGCCTTGTCGATGTCTTCGAGCGGATAGCGGTTGGTCACCAGGTCACTCATGTGGATGCGCCCCTGGCGCACGAGCTCGATGACACGGGGGTAATCCACCGGCCGGCAGCCGAGCGAGCCGACCACGTCCATCTCGCGGAACATCACGCGGCCGGAATTGAGCAGCATCGCATCGGGGCTGTAGCCCACGAGCACGACCCGGCCGCCCGTGCGCGCGGCGGACACCGCCAGCTCCTGCGTCTCCGGCCGGCCAACAACTTCGAACACGACGTCCGCGCCGCCGCCGGTGAGGTCGCGCAGCGCGCGCTCGAGGCGTGGCTCCGCTGCCGGATCCAGGGCGGCCTGTGCACCCAGCCGGCGCGCCCAGTCACGCTTGGCAGGTGCGGTGTCGACGCCGACGACCCGTGCACCGAGTGCTGCGGCGATCTGCACCACGTTCAGTCCGACACCACCGCAGCCGATCACCACGACCATGTCGCCCGGCCGCACCCGCCCGCGATTGACGACCGCATGGAAGGGTGTGGTCAGTGCATCCGCGATGATCGCGGCATCGACGAGCGGTATCTCGGGGGGCAACGGGAAAACATCCTTCGCCGCCACCGCGATGTACTCCGCGTAGCCGCCGTCCACGTTGTTGCCGAGCATCACGCTCCGCTCGCAGATGTTCTCGCGCCCGGAGCGGCATGCACGACAGGATCCGCAGGAGAGCACGGCGGGCAGGAGTACGGCGTCGCCTTCCTGCAGGCGGCCCGTGGGATCGGGACTGGCCACCGTGCCGGCGATCTCGTGCCCGAGCACGAGCGGCGGCGGTTTGAACGTGGGCGTGCCGTGGTCGATGTAGTGGAGGTCCGTGTGGCAGACGCCGCAGCCGGCGACGCGGACGAGAATCTCGCCACCGGCCGGTTCCGGCATGGGCACGTCCTCGATGCTGAGCGGACGCTCGGGCCCATGGAACACGGCAGCTTTCATGATGCGCTCCGCGTGAAGATCACGCGCGCCGCTGCGGCGGCATTCACACAGCCCGCGCAGTCATCGGCGAAATCTCCCTGATCGAGCGGTTCGGCGCACACCTCGAGGCCGAGCGAGCGATACAGGTGGATCATCTCGTCCAGGCGCGGCGGCTCCGCGGCAAAGCGCCGCACCCATCCGGCCTGCAGCAGCTCCTGCTCCCGTGTGGCTGTCGCCTGCAACACCGGCAACGCACAGCCGCGTGACGGGCTCGTCATGCCACGGCTCCGGCGCTGCCCGCGAGCTTGCGCATGCGGCGCCCGGCGAGCACCGCGGCACCGAGTGCACCGGTGTACTGCGCGACATCCTCCGGCGGCACGTTCACCGAGCCCGGCAGGTGCTCGCGCAGCATCCGGCTCATCGCCGGGAACCGCATGATCCCGCCGACCAGGGTGAACTCCGATTCCATCTGCACGCGCTTCATCAGGCGCACGCACTTCTCGATGAGCGACTGCATGGCGCCGAGCATGATGTCCTGCGGCTCGCAGCCTTCGCTGACGTGATTGATGACTTCCGACTCGGCGAACACCGCGCAGACGCCCGAGATGTGGACCGTCGCCGTCGATTCCGCGACGAGCGGACCGATCTCCTCGATGCGGTAGCCGAGATAACGCGCGGTCTTTTCGAGGAATGCGCCGGTGCCGGCCGCGCACTTGTCGTTGAGCCGGAACGAGCGGACCTTGCCGGCTTCGTCGATGCGCATGGCCTTCAGCGTCTGACCGCCGATGTCGAGCACGGTGCGCGTCTGGGGGAAAAGTTGGCGCGTCCCCCACGCCTGCGCCGTGAGGTCCGTCGCCTGCACGTCACGGAAGCCGACCTGGTTGCGGCCATAGCCGGTCGTCGCGACGTAGCCGACGTCCGCGCGCGTGAGCCCGGCCTGCGCCAGCGCGGCGGCGAGCGCGTCCTGCGCGGCGGACTCCAGGCGAAAACCGGTGGGCAGGATGCCGGTGCCCAGGATGCGGCCGTCGTCGTCCGCGACGACCGCCTTCGTGTACGTCGAGCCGACGTCGATGCCTGCACTCACGCTCATACCGCCGCCTCCTGCGCCGCCGGCGCGGCCGCCGCGCGCTCGAGCGCGAACAGTGCGGCGCCCAGCGCGCCCATGTAGTGCGAGTCCTCACTGATGCGCAGCGTCGTGCCGAGCATCTCGTTCAGAACGGCGACCATTGCAGCGTTGCGTGTGACGCCGCCCGTGTACGCGATCTCCTCCTCGATACCGACGCGCCGCATCAGCCCCATCGAGCGTTGCGCGATCGAGCGGTGCACGCCGAGCAGGATGTCTTCGATCTTGCGGCCGCGTGCGAGCCAGGAGAGCACCTCCGACTCGGCGAACACGGTGCACGTCGTGCTGATCGCAACGGGGCGGGTGCCGCGCAGTGCCGTCGGGCCCAGCTCGTTCATGTCGATCTCGAGCGCGGCCGCCGCCGATTGCAGGAAGCGACCGGTGCCTGCGGCGCACTTGTCGTTCATGCAGAAGTCCAGCACGTCGCCACGCTCGCCGATGCGGATCGCCTTCGTGTCCTGGCCACCCATGTCCAGCACCGTGCGCGCGTGCGGGAACATCTCGGCCGCACCACGCGCATGGCACGCGATCTCCGTCACCTGGGCATCGCCGAACTCGACCTTGTATCGGCCGTAGCCGGTGCCGATGACGAACGCGATCACGTCCCGCTCGAGTTGCGCCTGCTGCAGCGCCCGGCCGAATGCGTCCTCGGCGGCGCGCACCACGTTGGCGCCCGTGTCGATCAGGGCGCGACCGACAATTCGACCGGCTTGGTCGACCACGACGGCCTTGGTCTGCGTCGAGCCGACGTCCACGCCACCTGCGTATCGCATGCTCGCTCCCGTGCGTTCGTTTACGTCGTCGCGGCGGCCAGCTGCCCGGATGCGCCACCGCGCAGCCTGCGGCTGTCGAGACCCTCGAAGAATGCGTCGATCCGGTTCTTCAGCTGCGCCTCCGATACGACGCGCTGGTCCATGATGTCCGACTCGATGTAGAGGGCGAGGACGTCGCGCGCCGCGAGCACCGCTCGCCTGCTGTCCGCGAGACCCGTCGAAACCGTCCGGCAGCTCTTCACCGGGTGGTAGACCACGCCGTCAGCGCCGTACTCGTCGATTGCGCGCACCAGCGTGCGATCGTGGAAGAGCATGCTGTCCACCGCACTGCGCACGCCGCGCAGCAGCCCGTCCGCCAGACTCGCGATCGGGTCGGCCAGCTCATACGCGATCTCGTCGTTCAGACCGCCCGACGCGAACCAGAGGTAGGTGGAGCTGACGAAGATGCCGCCCCAGTCGGAGAAAAGGCGCGTGAACCGCGAAAAGATCGGATAGCACGGTACGCCGACGAAGATCAACCGGTGCTTCTCGGTTGGCGGCTTGCCCACGGGTCCCAGCCCGAGTGTGCGGCGCAGGCGCATCTCTTCGAGCAGGTTCGTGAAGTAGGTGGTGCCTTCCGCCGTACCGCGCAGGGCGTTCGCCACACCGAGGTAGGTCGTGCCCTCGAGCACGCCGTCGAACACGGCCGGCGTCTCCCGGTTCTCCGCGAGCACGGCCCGGTACGCTTCCCCCATCGCGTTCGCATGCGCCATCGTCTCGCGCAGCCGGTCGATGTCGAACTTGCGGCCGGTGATGCCCTCGAGCTGCTGGATCAGCTCGTGCAGCTGCCGCTCGACGTACGCACGGTCGCGCGCGAAGCCACCGCGCACGTCGCGCTCCGGCCGCATGCCCGAGCGCGAGCCCGGCACGTCGATCGTGATCACCGGCGTGTTGTGGAGGCGCTCCCAGATCTCCGCCCACTTCAGGTACGTGTTGCAGGCGTTCGTCAGCACGGCGACGGCGGGCGGCGGGATGCGACCGCGCGGGTGCTCACCGTTACGCAGCTGCAGCGCGTAGTCCGCCTTGACATAGCCGCAGACGTCCGGTGAGAACCCGTGGTCTTCCGCCTCGTTCAGGTACTCCGCGGCTGACTTCTTGACCGCACTCTGCAGCGAGTTGATCTCCGGGAAGACAACCGGCAGATCGAACGCGCGCAGCATCTCCGTCATGCTGCCCATCACGAACACGTACGCGGCCTGCTGCTGCTGCGCGTGTACGCTCGTGAGATCCTCGTACCATGCATCGAACAGGCGGCGTCCTGCCTCCGCGCCGCGCCCGATCACCGTGCTGCGCATCGATTCGTCCATTGGCATCACGCGAAGAGAAGGTTCTCGACGAACGTCTCGAGCTGGATCTGCAGGTTGTCGAAGCCGGTCATGTGCTCCTCGAACTCGGTCACGAAGTACGGCACGCCGGCCGCGTCCAGTGCGTGCGCATACGCGACCTGTTCGTCCAGTCCCGGCTCGCACATCTTCGCGGCCGCGATGATTGCCGCCTCGGCGCGTGCGCCACGGATGCGCTCCAGCAGCATGGCTTCCTTCGGCTTGCGCAGGTCATGCTGGACTGGGCTGTAGGACGACTGCTCGAGATACGCGTGTGCAAGCGCGTGTACGGGATCACCCACGGCGGTGACGTCGGACAGGATCCAGCGCAGCCCGATGAGCAGGTCGTCATCGACGACATAAACGAACTGCGCAATCGCATGCAGCAGGTCCAGCGGCGGCTGCTCACAGAATCCGCCCTCGAACACCACTCGCATACGGTCCTGCGGCCGACCGTCACGCGCGCGGATGCGCGGCAGCACCGATCGCAGCAGCGCGTTGTGCTCCTCGCGCGGAATGAGGCCGGCGATGGCGACGAGTACCCATGCCTCGTCCACCGGCAGCAGCCAGGGCGTCTCGCGCTTGATGTCGTACAGCTCGCGCAGCAGTCGCCGGTTCTCGTTGAAGACAGCAATCGAAGCACGCAGGTCGTCATCGGTGACCGGACGGCCTGTCATCTCGGCGATTTCGTCCAGAAGGCGCCGGTACTCCTGCGTGAGGTACTCGACCGCGTATGAGGAGTTGGGGTTCTGCGGCAGGTAGAGAATCTGCGCCGGCGTGCTCAGGTTGCGTTCCCAGATGCCGACCAGGTTGCGCGCCGCGTCGCAGATGGGATGTGTGACGAACATGTCCACGCTCAGCCTGTTGCTGAGCGCCAGCTCCAGCGAGCTGCGCAGGATCGAGCAGATGTAGGAACCGAAATGCGAGTCCGCGTCACGCCGGTCCACGACCGCACCGTGCACCTTCACGGGCAGCATGCCGGCCGCGTGCGCGAGCTCCTCCGGGAAATAGACCTGGAAGTGCCCGAGCACCTTGCCACCACGCTCGCGCCAGCGACGCACGGTCGGGAAATCGGTGTCCTCGACGACCTCGCGGCACGCAGCGATCACCTCGTTCAGCGGACGCTCGAAGTCGATCTCGAGCAGCGGCCCGGCCGCCGTCGTCGTCATGCATCCCTCCAGGCCGGAGTCCGTTTTTCCAGGAATGCCGCGAGCCCCTCGTGCGCGTCATGCAGCGACATCAGGTCCTCGAGATAGATGCGGTCCGCCTCGCGCAGCGCTTCCTGCACCGATACCGCAGCGGTATCGGCGACGGCTCGCTTGGCCAGCCGCAGCACGGCGCCGCTGTGGGATGCGAGCGTGCCTGCGTACGCGTTCACTTCGGCATCGAACGTATCGACGGAATGCACGTGGCCAATGAGACCCAGCGTGTGCGCGTCTTCGGCGTGCAGCGTACGGCCGCTCAGAATCAGGTCGAGCGCGTGCTGCCGGCCGACGAGCCGCGGAAGCAGCGCGGCCGCCACGGGCGGAAAGACGCCGAGCCGGATCTCCGGCTGGCCGACCTTGACGCCCTCGTGCGCATGCACCACGTCGCAGGCCAGCGCCAGCTCGAAGCCACCGCCCAGCGCAGCCCCGTTCAGTGCAGCGACGACCGGCACCTCCGCGCTCAGCAGCGCGTCCACCGCGCGTGCGAGCGCGTGCATCATGTCGCCCACGTGCTCGGGCGTGTGCTCCGCGACGTCTACACCCGCGCAGAACGCGCGCGCCCCTTCACCAGTGAGCAGGATCACCTTCGTCTGCGGCCGTGCGGCCGCCGAGTCGACCGCCTGCGCGATCTGATGCAGCATCGCGGTAGTGAGAACGTTCAGCGGCGGATGCGCGAGCGTGATGCGGCGAATGCCCTGCTCGTCACTCACGATGACGGCGCCCGCCGTCGCCTGCTGCGTGCTCATCCCGCCACCGGCGGGTTCACCGGAGCGGCGAACGTATGCTCCGTCGCGGCACCGAGCGCGCTGCCGCACACGCCGCAGTACTCGAACGCCGCAGGCAACCCATCAGCCTCGCAGGACGGGCACGCGCGCGTCGGCGGGCCCCACACGAACTCGCTCGAACCGCCGCCGGCCGCGCGCGCGCGCAGCTCCATGTAGCGCGGCGTACGCTTCTGCACGAACGCACGCATGCCCTCCCACGGCTCTGTACTGGTGTAGTGCACCGCGAGCCAGTCACTGGCATGGCCGACCGTCTGATGCCAGGCGAGGTCCTTCCAGAAGTTGACCTGCTGTTTCGTGTAGCGTGTGCATTCCGCGAAGTGCTGGAGCAGCGCCTGCGCAATCTCGTTCACCGCCGCATCCAGGCGAGCGAGTGAAATCGAATAGCCGTCCTGCCCCCGCTGCGCCTGCGCAATCTGCTGCGCCGTCGCACCTTCGATGAACACTCCGTCCTTCACCACCGAGGGCACGACGCGGTTCACCAGCCCCCACTCGAGGCACTGTTGCGCGGGGATCCGACCGTTCAGCAGGAGCATCTCGCGCGCACGACGGTCCCCGATCAGCAGCGGCAGCCACTGCGTCGCGCCCCCTGCGGCCACGCTTCCAACGCGCGTGCCCACCTGGCCGATCCACGCGTGCTCGGCCATCACACCGAGATCGCACGCCATCTGCGACTCGTTGCCGCCGCCCACCGCCATGCCGTTCAGACGCGCGATCACCGGCTTGCCACACCCCGTGATGCTCTCGATGTAGGCGCGGAACAGCTGCATGTACTTCCAGTAGTCGCGCGGACGCGTCGTGTACTCCGCCTCGTACTCCTTGACGTCACCACCCGTACAGAACGCCTGCGTACCTGCCCCCGTCAGCACCACGACGCCGACGCCATCGTCGAACGCTGCGTCGCGGAACGCCGCCGCAAGCTCCTGCAGCGCTTCCGTCGAGTACGCATTGAAGTTGTGCGGGCGATTGATCGTGACCGTCGCAATCCAGTCGGCCTTCTCATAGCCGACCTCGCGGAAGCCGAAGCTGTCCGCGGCGCGGCTGGCGAAGTGGGACATGTGCCCTCCGTATCACGGCGAGACTCGCCGCGACGCGTGTTCAGTGAGCTGAAACGCGCTGTTTCGGATCGAGCGTCTCGACCGCCTTCGACAGAAATCGGTCGGCAGGCTCCGACAACAGCGCGTGATACGCCTGGAACAGCGCCTGCGCGCATTCCCCTGCCCAGTCGGACGTCTGGAGCGGGCGCGGCAGGAATGGATCGAGTAGCGCAAACTGCCTGTACTCGTGTACAAGAGAGAAACGGCGAACGTACGCGTCCCGCGGAGCGAGCTCCGCAGTGCCTGCAGACGCGAGATCCCGGTAGTTCGGCAGGTGACGTGCGATGAAGGATTCGTAGCGGACATTGAGCGCCGGAAGATCCCAGCACTGGAGCGCCAGGCTCTCCGCGCTCGTGTGACCGTCGTAGCGACCACGGAAGAGCTGCAGGTGCTCGGTTACACCCAGCGCGGCTCCGATCTCGCGCACCTGGTCGCGCACATCATGGGGCGAGATCCAGAGACCATTGCCCAGCGAGCCGAACCCGAGCCACGACAGCCGCACCCGCAGCCGGTCGCGCAGCGGACGCAGCTCCTCCGGTATCGAGTACGCCAGCAGCGTCCATTCCCCATCCCAGGCGGACGCTCGCTCCGGTCGATAGATCCGGGCCTCGCCCTCCTCGAGGAGGCGCTGGCCTCGCGCACTCAGGGTGTAGTATGCCCGACGGCCCACCCGCGACACCTCCAGCCAGCCCTTCGACGTCATGCGCGAGAGCAGGGTGCGCGTGTGCGCCTCCGAGACGCCGAGCGGCTTCAGGAGCCGGATCAGACTGCCGACCCATACCGGCCCCGCGCGGTGCAGCAGGAACTCGCCGTAGAGCGTCCAGATCAGGTCCTGCGGCCGGGCATCAGTCATGGCGCCCCAGATATAACAGAATTGCAACGGTCGTTCCCAAAGTGTAATGTGGGGCTGAACAAGTCAAGGAGAATGCGGGTGGCCTATGAGCGGGCTGTGGTTCGAGGAGTTCAAGGTGGGAGCGAGCTGGCGGACCGGCGCGCGCCGGCTGACGCGGGCGGACGTCACCGCCTTCAGTGAGCTGAGCGGCGACGTCAATCCGCTGCACCTCGACGACGCGTACGCCCGGGCGGCGGGTTTCGACGGCCGGATCGCGCAGGGCGCGCTGGGGGTGGCCGTCGTTACCGGACTGGTGAACCAGCTGCGTCTGACTGCGGGAACACTGATCGCGCTGCTGGGCTTGTCGATGCGATTCGAGCGGCCGCTCTATCCGGGTACCGTCGTGCATGTTGCCGTGACGGCGAAATCGGTTCGGCCGGCCAGGCGTGCGGACCGCGGCGTCGTCGTACTGGATGTGGTGCTGCAGGATGACAACGCCGCGATCTACCAGCGCGGCGAGATGACACTGCTGGTGAGGAGGAAATCCGAGTAGCACGCTGTGGTGCGTGAGCGGCGCGAACGTGTGTGCGCTGCGCCCCGGCGATGGTGCGCGCCCGATTCGTTGCTCAACGTCGGCGGCAGCCGCCCGCCCCGCCTCGCCGGTGTCCCCTGAATCCTCCGTAAGTGATCCGCCATCCGTCGCACTCAATGTCAGGCACGGGACTGCATGGCATCCTGCGCTGCGCGGCGTAACCATAGACGCAACGTGCGCCGGGCAGACCGGGATGGCAGCGCGCGAGACGCACACCGGAGGAAGACGATGGACCACGAGACGAAACCGGCGCCCGCCCTGACGCCGGAGCCCCGTGAGGCGGCATCGCCTGCGGGGGCGGCAGCGGGGCCCGACACAGCTACGACCACCGACCCGCCGCTCCGTTCCAGGACGATCATCCACGCCGACGCCTACCCGTCCGACCAGGTCGGCTCGATGATGGAGCGTCCGGTCGCCGTGCTCTCGCCGGAGACGCTCGTCTCGGAAGCGATCCAGGAAGTCCGCGTACTCGCACGCACGCACTTCATCACGTACGTCTATGTAACCGATGACGACAACCAGCTCGAAGGCGTCGTCGCCATGCGCGAGTTGCTGCTGGCCGATGCACAGCAGCCGTTGAGCGAGGTCATGCTGCGTGATCCATACGCACTACGCGCGGACATGACACTGCTGGACGCGATGCGTGAGGCGGTGGGTCGTCACTACCCGGTGTATCCGGTATGTGATCGTCTCGGCAGACTCGTCGGACTCGTCCGTGGTCAGGCGATGTTCGAGCGTCAGGCGATCGAGATCAGTGCACAGCCGGGGCAGATGGTCGGTGTCGAGAAGGAAGAGACCATGGCGACGCCGGTGCCGCGCTGTTTCCGGCTGCGCTATCCCTGGCTTCAGTTCAACCTGTTTGCGGCACTCGCCGCTGCCACGGTCATCGCATTCTTCGAGTCGACGCTCGACCAGCTCGTACTCCTTGCCGCATTCCTGCCCGTGCTGGCGGGTCAGGCGGGCAACACTGGTGCACAGGCAATGGCGGTCACGCTGCGCGGCATCACGATCGGCGAGGTCCGGCGTGGATCACAGCGTGTGCGCAAGGAGGCACTGCTCGGTGTCATGAACGCCATTCCGGTCGGAGTCAGCGCCGCGCTCGTAATGTTCGTCTACGCGTCGATGCAGGGTGCGGACGTGTCGCTGATGCTGGCCGTAGTTGTGCTCATCGCGATGCTGCTGAGCTGTGTGCTGAGCGGAATGATCGGCGCCGCGGTGCCGCTGATACTGCGGCGGCTGGGCGCGGATCCCGCCACCGCATCGAGCATCCTGCTTTCGACGGCGACTGACGTGCTGAGCATGGGGCTGCTACTGTCGCTGACTACGTGGCTCGTCCTGTGATTCTCCCCTCCGCAGCGGGCAAGTCGAGTGCGGTATCCACCTGTTGCAGCGGAATGTCCATCACGAACGTCGTGCCCTGACCCGGCTCGCTGCGCAGCGTGATGTGCCCGCCATGGCGCTCCACGATGCGGCGCACCTGATCGAGCCCGAGTCCGGTACCGCCCTTCTTGCCGTGGGTGAAGCGGCGTTCGAAGACGTGACCCTGCAGCTCGGGCGGAATGCCGCAGCCCGTGTCTGCGATCGTGAAGCGCGCGTTGTCGTCGATGATGTGCGCCTCGAATGCGACGCGGCCACCCTCGGGGGGCAATGCTTCCGCGGCATTGCGCAGCAGATTGCCGAGCGCGTTCGCGAGCTCGACGCGCTCACAAAGCAGCGATCCCGTCGCATCCGCATTGCACGTGAATTCCACACCGGCGCGCGTGAACAGGCTGGCCGTCTGTGTTGTCACGTCCGCAACGAGATCGGGCAGCTCGACCAGCGACACGGTCTGTGTGCGCTCTCCGCGCAGCACGGCGAGGAGCTCGTCTGCGCCCTCGAGGCCGCGGTTCGACGTGCGCATGATCATGTCGACCAGCCGGCGGAGCTGCGACACATCCAGTGGCTCGCGCTGCAGTACCTCGAGCATGAGTTCAGCCGCACTGCGGATCGTCGCGAGCGGACTGCGCATGTCATGCGCAATGACGCTCAGTCCGATGCCGATCTCGCGGAACGCATCACTGCCCTCCATCTGCTGTACGAGATGCGCGTTCATCCGCCCGAGCCGTTCGACGGCCGCGCGTTCCATGGTGGTCGCGATCTCGAGCGGTGCCGCGGCCTGCAGCCGTGCGAACGCGAGTCCGCGCAGTACGGCAGCCCGCACATCGGTCGCGGCCGTCGCGCGTGCTGTACGCGGACTCGAATGGTAGAGCGCGATCTCGCCGAAGAAGCTGCCGGGCCCGACGAAGCCGAGCGTCTCGTGGCCATGCGCGCCGGCCTTCGAGATGCGGACCGAGCCGCTTTCCACCAGGTAGCAGCAGTCTTCGCGCGAGCCTTCCTCGAAGATGACCCTGCCTGCGCTCCACTCGACCACAGGCAGGTCGATTGCCGCTTCCGCGATCCTGTCGGCAGGGATCAGCCGGAAGAACTGGTTCTCGCGATAGGGCACGTGGTCAGACATGCGAACCTCCCGAGCGGCAGACCCAATGCTTCCCGCGACACCTTCGCACATCACGTCGCCAGCGTACCACTTCACGGACACTGACTCGACCAAAGTTAGACATTCCCCAGCCGCGCTCGCTATCGTTTCACCATCATGACCGACGATGATGACCCTGGCACCGGTCGCCGAGCAGGGCCGGAGAACGTGCATTCGCTCGACCCGCTGCAGCTCGCAACGGCGCTCGATGCACTGGAACGCGACGCCGCGCCGCTCGAGCCCGACGCAGAGGCGCGGGCGGCGCTGCTGCGCGCTGTCGGTTCCTACGCCGAGGAGTTCCTCGAGACGCTGCCCGATCGCAAGGCGTACAACGCCGCATCCACGGGAGAAGTCCTCGCGGAAGCCCGGGTTGCGGAGCACGGCCACCCGATCGGGGAGCTGCTGGCGATCTTCGGGCGCGAGGTCGTCGACCCGGGCTCCAGCGTGGCGTCCGGCACGCACCTGGCCTACATCCCCGGCGGCGGGATCTATCATTCCGCGCTGGGCGACTACCTGGCTGCGGTCACCAACAAGTATTCCGGGATCTTCTTCACCGGCCCGGGGCCGGTGCGGATGGAACACCAGATGGTGCGGTGGGCGGCCGACCTGGTCGGCTACCCTGCTTCTGCCGGGGGCTACATCGCATCCGGTGGCAGCCTGGCGAATCTCTCCGCGATAACCACGGCACGCGACGCGCACGGAGTGAAGGGCGCGAACGTTGGCCGTGCGGCAGTCTACCTCAGCGAGCAGGCCCACCATTCCGTCGACAAGGCGCTCCGGATCGCCGGCCTGGAGGACGTCCACCTTCGACGCCTCCCCGTGGACGACCGCTTCCGGATGGATAGAGCGTCGCTCGAGGGCGCGATCGCGCGCGACAGAGCCGAGGGGCTGCATCCGTGGCTGATCGTGGCGTCTGCCGGCACAACGGACACGGGGGCGATCGATCCCCTGGATGCGATGGCCGACATCGCGCAGCGTGAGGGGTGCTGGCTGCACGTGGACGCAGCCTACGGCGGGTTCTTCCTGCTCACCGCCGCCGGGCGCAAGGCGATGAAAGGGATCGAGCGCTCGGACTCGGTGATCCTGGATCCGCACAAGGGGCTCTTCCTGCCATGGGGGAGCGGGATACTGGTCGTGCGCGATGTGAACGCGCTCGTGCGCTCGAACCGTTATGCCGGGCACTACATGCAGGACGCCGTCCGCAACACCGAGGAGCTGGCACCGGCCGAGGTGTCGCCGGAGCTGTCACGCCCGTTCAGGGCGCTGCGGATGTGGCTGCCGCTGATGGCGCTCGGAGTCGCGCCGTTTCGTGCTGCGCTGGAGGAGAAGCTGCTGCTCACGTGGTACTTTCATCGTGAGGTGCAGCGACTTGGTTTCATCACGGGCCCCGAGCCGGAGCTGTCCATCTCCACCTTCCGGTGGGCGCCGGAATGGATGAGTGACGCGGAAGCAGATCGCTTCAACGAGCGGTTGGTGGAGGCGATCCGGCAGGATGGACGCGTGTTCATGTCGTCAACGCGTATCGATGGTCGCTTCACGATACGGATGGCGGCGCTCAACAACCGCACACACAGGCGTGACGTGGAGCTGGCACTGCGGGTGCTGACGGAACTGGTGAGCACGCTGTCGCGACAGGATGCGACGCGTCAGGCGGGCCGGCCCCCGGAGCTTCGGCGACAGTAGCAATTCGCCCGTCTCGATCTCTCCTCGCAGGTAGCAGAAGTACCCCGCTGCGCGTTGACCACACGCAGCGGCACGCCGTACTTTCGCGCCCATATGAACCTGGTCTGGCTGATTGCACTGCCCTTCGTCGGCAGTATCCTGGCGGCGGCATTGCCCGCTCACGCCCGCAATGCGGCCGCGTGGCTGGCAGGCGGAGTTGCGCTGGCGGGCGTCGCCCTGTGCGTGATGCTCTTCCCGGAGGTGTACGCCGGCGTCGTCGTATTCGAGCGTGCGTGGCTCAGCTCCGTGGGCGTCGATTTCAAGCTGCGTGCGGACGGGCTCGCGTGGATGTTCGCGCTCATGGTCTACGGGATCGGTGCGCTCGTGATCCTCTACGCGCGCTACTACATGTCGGCGGCCGACCCGGTGCCGCGCTTCTTCTCGTTCCTGCTCGCCTTCACCGGCGCGATGCTGGGCGTGGTGCTGTCGGGCAACCTGGTCCAGCTCGTCTTCTTCTGGGAGCTGACGAGTCTCTTCTCGTTCCTGCTGATCGGATACTGGCATCATCTGCAGCCAGCGCGCGACGGCGCGCGCATGGCGCTGATCGTCACGGGCAGCGGCGGCCTCTGCCTGCTCGCCGGCGTCCTGCTGATCGGTCACATCACGGGCAGCTACGACCTGGAGGTGGTCCTTGCATCGGGAGACGCGATCCGCGAGCACAGCCTGTATGTGCCCGCCCTCGTCCTCGTGCTGCTCGGTGCCTTCAGCAAGAGCGCGCAGTTCCCTTTTCACTTCTGGCTGCCGCACGCGATGTCGGCGCCCACGCCGGTGTCTGCATTCCTGCACTCGGCGACGATGGTCAAGGCGGGCATCTTCCTGCTCGCGCGGCTCTGGCCGGTGCTGGCGGGTACTGACGCCTGGTTCTGGATCGTCGGCTCGGTAGGACTGGTGACGCTGCTGTTCGGCGGCTGGTCCGCCATCTTCCAGCAGGACCTGAAGGGACTGCTCGCGTATTCGACGATCAGTCACCTGGGCCTGATCACGCTGCTGCTCGGGCTGAACACACCCGCCGCGGCCGTCGCCGGCATCTTCCACATCATGAACCACGCGACGTTCAAGGCGTCGCTGTTCATGGCGGCCGGCGTGATCGATCACGAGACCGGCACCCGTGATATCCGCCGGCTGAGCGGTCTCTCGCGCATGCTGCCCATCACTTCGACGCTCGCGATCATCGCGACCGCGGCGATGGCGGGTGTACCGCTGCTGAACGGTTTCCTGTCGAAGGAGATGTTCTTCGCGGAGACGATCGGCCACGGCGACACGTTCCTCGAGCGCGCGCTTCCCTATTTCGCGACACTGGCGAGCGTATTCAGCGTAGCGTACTCGGTACGCTTCATCGCGGACGTGTTCTTCGGGCCGCCGCCGAAGGACCTGCCGAGCCAGCCACACGAGCCGCCGCGCTGGATGCGCTTCCCCATCGAGGTCCTGGTTCTCGTCTGCCTGATCGTCGGTATCATCCCGACGATCGTGGTTCGCCCGATCCTGGACGCCGCTGCCGGCTCCGTGCTCGGCGCGAGCATGCCGTACTACAGCCTGTCGCTCTGGCACGGCTTCACGCTGCCCGTGCTGATGAGCATCGTGGCGCTCGTCGGTGGTGCGGCCCTGTACATCGTGCTGCGCCGCTACCTGACGAGCGGCGCGGAGGGTGCGCCGCTGCTGCGACGACTTCAGAGCAAGCGCGTCTTCGAGCGCATCCTGATCAGCATCTCGTGGCGCGCGGGCCGACTGGAAGCACTGCTCGGCACACGACGTCTGCAGCCGCAGCTCCAGACCCTCTTCCTGCTCACGGTCCTCGCCGCGTTCCTCCCGCTCTGGCGCAGCGGGATTCTGCCCGGGGCGACGCTGTGGACCGAGGCGAGCCTGCCGTTCGCACTACTCTGGATGGTCGGCATCGCGTGCGCGATCAGTTCCGCGTACATCGCCAAATACCATCGCTTCGCCGCGCTCGTGATGATGGGTGTCGCCGGTGTCATCGTGTGCGTCACGTTCGTCTGGCTGTCGGCGCCCGACCTGGCGATCACGCAGCTGCTGGTCGAAATCGTGACCACGGTGCTGCTGCTGCTCGGGCTGCGCTGGCTGCCCGCGCAGTTCGAGCATATGCCGAAGGCCGTGAAACCGACGCCGCGCTGGCACCACATGCGTGACCTCGGACTTGCGATCTCGGCCGGTGCCGGACTGGCGCTCACGGCGTACGTGGTCATGACGCGGCCGCAGACCGACACCGTTGCTCGTGCGTTTCTCGAGAAGTCGTATACGGAGGGTGGTGGCCGAAACGTCGTCAACGTGATCCTCGTCGATTTCCGCGGGTTCGACACGCTGGGCGAGATCACGGTGCTCGGCATCGTCGCGCTCAGCGTGTACGCGCTGCTGCGCCGCTTCCGGCCGGCGCCCGACAGCATTGAACGACCGCAGCAGCAGGCACTGCAGCACGCGAAGGGTCCCGACCCGACGCGAGGCGATCCGCTGCAGAACCTGATGTACGTACCGGGCCTGATCATGCACTGGGTGTTCCCGTTCATCGGCGCACTGGCTGCGTACCTGTTCATACGCGGGCACGACCGCCCCGGCGGCGGGTTCGCCGCGGGTATCGCGCTCGCGATCGCGTTCATCATGCAGTACATGGCAGCGGACACGCGGTGGGTAGAAGACCGGCTGCGCATCCGCCCGGTCCTGTGGATGGGGCTGGGCCTGGTCTGCGCGGGCCTGACGGGCGTGGGAGCGTGGCTCTTCGGACAGCCGTTCCTCACCTCGCACTTCCAGTATGTGACGGTGCCACTCATCGGCCAGGTGCCGATGGCCAGCGCGCTGTTGTTCGACCTGGGCGTGTTCCTGCTCGTCGTCGGCTCGACGACGCTGATGCTGACCGCGCTCGCTCACCAGTCGCTGCGCAGCAGCCGCACGGTGGCAGCCGCAGCCGGGGCGCGCGAGGAGACCGGATCGTAATGGAGATCATCCTCTCCCTGGCCATCGGCGTCCTCGCCGGCGCGGGCGTGTGGCTGATGCTGCGGCCGCGCACGTTCGAGGTGATCCTCGGCATGTCCTTCGTGTCGTACGCGGTCAACCTGTTCATCTTCAGCATGGGCCGCCTGCGTGTGAATGCCGCGCCCGTGCTGGAATCGGGAGCGGCGACAGACCCCGCGCAGTACGCTGATCCGCTACCGCAGGCGCTGGTACTGACGGCGATCGTCATCGCTTTCGCGACGACAGCACTGTTCCTGGTCGTGCTCCTCGCGGCCCGGGGGTTCACCGGCACCGACCACGTGGATGGACGCGAGGGCGCATCATGATCCAGCCCGCGCACCTCGTCATCCTGCCGATTGTGCTGCCGCTGCTCGCCGGCGCCGGCCTGCTGCTGATCGACGAGCGACGTCGCATGCTGAAGGCCACGCTCGCTCACGCCGCTGTCGGTGCACTCCTGGTGGTCGCGATGCAGATGGTGCGCGTCGCAGCCACCACCGGTCTCGTCACCACGTACCGGGTGGGTGACTGGGATGTGCCATTCGCCATCGTGCTCGTGCACGACCGGTTGTCCGCGCTCATGGTTCTGCTGACCGCGATCCTCGCACTGGCAACACTCACGTTCGCGATCGCGCGCTGGCATCGGGCCGGCCCGCATTTCCACAGTATCCTGCTTTTCCTGCTCGTGGGACTGAACGGCGCGTTCCTGACAGGCGACCTGTTCAACCTGTTCGTGTTCCTGGAAGTACTGCTCGCCGCTTCCTACGGCCTCGTGCTGCACGGCTCCGGCACCCTGCGCGTGCGCGCCGGGCTCCACTACATCGCGATCAACGTAGCCGGCGCCTCGCTGCTCCTGATCGGCATCAGCCTGCTCTACGGCGTCACCGGTACGCTGAACATGGCCGACCTCGCGGTGCGCGTGCCCTCACTCACCGGTGGCGAGCAGGCGCTCGCGCATGCGGGCGCCACGATCCTCGGCATCGCGCTGCTGCTCAAGGCCGGGATGTGGCCGCTCTGCTTCTGGCTCGTGCCCGCATACAGCGCGGCTGCCGCACCAGTCGGCGCGATGTTCGCCATGATGACGAAGGTCGGTGTCTACACGATCCTGCGCCTGTGGCTGCCGCTGTTCGGCGCGCCACCGATGGAGTGGACGCCGCTCGGCGGCAACTGGCTGCTGCTCGGCGGCCTGGTCACACTCGTATTCGGCATCGTCGGTGTGCTGTCAGCGCAGAAGCTCGCGCAACTCGCGAGTTACAGCGTGCTCGTGTCATCGGGGACGCTGCTCGCAGTGGCCGCGACCGGCAACATGACCGCGGTGAGCGGCGCGCTCTTCTACCTCGTCAACTCGACGCTCGCGATCACGGCGCTGTTCCTGTTGATCGAGCTGCTCGAGCGCGGACGCGAGCCCGACGCGGACTTCCTGGCAATCACGCGTGAAGCACTGGGCGAGGACGAAGACGACGAGGAGCCCGAAGCGGAAGTCGGCATCATCATTCCCGGCAGCCTCGCGTTCCTCGGCATGGCCTTCACCGGGGTGACGCTGCTGATCGCGGGCCTGCCGCCGCTTTCCGGATTTCTCGGCAAGGCGGCGATACTGCACGGACTCCTCAACGCGGCTCCCGCCGGCGCGTCGATCCAGACCGCCGCGTGGATCATTCTCGCGCTGCTGCTCGTCTCCGGACTCGTGACCGTCATCGCCGGGTCACGGATCGGCATGCGCACGCTCTGGGTCGAGTTCAATCGCGAGGTGCCGCGCGTCGCGCTCGTCGAGGTCGCGCCCGTGGCGCTCCTGCTCGTGCTCTGTGCCAGCCTGACTGTCGCTGCCGGCCCGGTCATGGAATACATGGTGGATACCGCGGAGCTGCTGCGCTCGCCGGCGGCGTACGTGGAGGGCGTGCTCGGCAGCTCCGACGGCGCGCAGGACGCCACGTCGCCATGAGACGCATCCGCTACCCGCGCATGGCGCTCTTCGTGTTCGCCGGCTGGCTCGCGCTGGCCGAGCGCATCACGCCCGGACAGGTCCTGCTCGGTGCGCTGATCGCCGTTGGTAGCGCCTGGATGATATCACGCCTGCAGCTGCCGTCGGTTTCGCCAAGGCGGCCGCGCGTGATGCTGCGCCTGCTCTACTGGGTCACTGTGGACATCATCCGCTCGAACTTCGCGGTCGCGCGCATCATTCTCAGCCGGCGCTCCGCATGGCAGCATTCGAATTTCCTGATGATCCCGCTCGACCTCAGGAACCGTGCAGGACTCGCCCTGCTCGCCCTGATCGTCACGGCCACGCCCGGCACGATCTGGGTAAGCTACGACGGCGCCACCGGACGCATGCTGCTCCACGTGCTGGACCTGATCGACGAGGAGCAGTGGACCAACACAATCAAGAACCGGTATGAGCGCCTGTTGATGGAGATCTACGAATGAGCATGGTGCTGCTCGCCTGGGCCCTGACGCTCGCCCAGCTGTTCATGGCCATTGCGGTGGTCTGCGGCGGAGTGCGCGTCGTGGTCGGACCGCGTGCACAGGACCGCGTGCTCGGCGTCGATACCGTCTACACGAACACACTGCTCCTCATTCTGACATTCGGCATACGTCACGGGACTGCCATCTATCTCGAGGCGGCCCTCATCATGGCCATATGCGGGTTCGTCGCGACCGCTGCACTGTCCAAGTTCCTGATGCGCGGCGAGGTGATCGAATGAGCAACGTACCCGATCTGCCGCCCTGGGCTGCGATCATCGTGGCGGTGACGGTCCTCATCGGATCCGGCTTCACGCTGATCGGCGCGATCGGGCTGGTGCGCTTCGGCTCGTTCTATCAGCGGGTGCATGCGCCGACGATCGGCTCCTCGTTCGGCGTCGCGTTCATTTCGATCGCCACGATCGTCTGTTTCTCGGCGCTGCGCAGCACGCTCGCCCTGGGTGCGTTGCTCGTGTTCCTGTTCCTGACCCTGACGATGCCCGCCGGCCTCGTCCTGCTGGCCAGGGCCGCGCTCTTCCGGGACCGGGCCGAGGGAAGCCCCGACGTCCCACCGGTGGAAGTGACGGCCGGGGAGCCCGACTGATCGGCCCCGCACGCGGGCGCGTGGACAACAACGACACTCTCATCCCATGTTACGGCAACGGGGGTCGCGGCCAAATCGGCGGGCCTCAGGACCGTGACGATGCGCGGGGGGACAGGTGCTTGGAAAAAGTGCACGAGAAGCTGCAGTCGATCGGACCGCTGATCGACCCACTGGCCGCGGCGAGCGTGGCGAGCGACGCGTCGCCGCCTGGATCGGGGCGTCGATCGTAATCAAGGGCGATCTGGTCAGCTCCGAGGACACGACGCTCGCCGGCCGCGTCGAGGGCAACGTCGAGTGCCGTGATCACGCACTCGTGATCGCCGCCGGTGCCAGGGTCGCGGGCAATGTCCACGCGCGCAGCGTATCGCTCAACGGTGAAGTCACCGGCAACGTGACCGCGGAGCAAAGCATCGACATCGGTCAGAGCGGCTCGGTCACTGGTGATATCGTCTCGCCGCGGATGAGCATCGCGGAGGGCGGCTCACTGAACGGGCGGGTCACCATCTCACGCTCGGCGTCGCAGCCCACATGAGCACACCGCGAGGAGCGGGATGACGTCGCGGAAGTCTCTCTCGCCCGAGGAGGCCGCGGCAATCTGGCAGCGCGCCGCGCACCTGCAGGCCGAGGCAGCGCGGCGTCTGGATGAACGCTCCCGTGCTCTCACGGCGAGCGTCGACGCTCCGGGTGAAGACCCGCATCATTTCAGCGAAGAGGAAGTCCGTACCGCAGCCGTCGATGCGGGCATTGCACCCGAGTTCGTCACGCTCGCGCTGGCCGAGCAGAGCACCGACGCGATCGGTCCGCTGCCCAGTGCGAAGCAGAAGGCCGCGACTCGCTTCCTCGGCACGGCTGAGCGTCTGCTCGAGGTGTCACGTACAGTCGATCGCCCGCCGGATGTCGTGTACGCCTCACTCCAGCGCGTCCTTCCGGCACATCCGTGGCTCCTCCGCCTGCGGGAGGTGACCGGCGACCCGATGAACGGCGGATCGCTCATCTTCGAGGTGCCGTCGCTCGTCGAGTTCATGACGTCTTCCACGCTCACATCGCTGGCGTACAACGCGCATTCCGTCGACGCCACGCATTTCCAGCTCATGCTTCGCCCGGTACCGGGATCGGAGACCGCGGCATGCGAGATCGTGCTGCGCGCCGGCCTGCAGCGCAGCGTTCGTCGCAACTTCCGGTTCGGTCGCTGGTCGTCGGGCGTTGGCGGCGTGATCGGAGGCGGCGGTGCCACCCTCGGTGCCCTGGCATTCGGTGTGTCAGGCGCACTCCTCGCTCTTCCGTTCGTCGCCGGTGCAGCTCTGCTCGGCACCGGCACAGCCGTCGGCTATCGGGCGATGTACAGGGGTTATCTCCGGAAACTGAACGGCAATCTCGAGGACCTGGTTGGTGCCATCGCGCTCGATGCGAGAACGGGCGGCGGCTTCGCTCCGCAGTTCCCGGCCGGGCAACAGAGTCTGCCCCGTTCGCAGTAGGTGCAACTGACCTGGGTACCACTTCGCAGCCGGGAAGCCCTTGCATCGGGCACGAAAGGATTCGCCATGAAAAGGTCACCTGTCCTCGGCCTCATACTGCTCGCATGGTCAGCATCCGGCGTCACGGCACAGCGCGACAACACGAATGTGGACGCAACCGTGTACCTCGCAGTGCTTCAGGAGATGCCACCGATCGCAACTGACCGCACCGCTGTAGTCGACCCGCGGCTTGCAGCATCATTCGGTTCGGGCGCGCATCCCATCGACGTGTGGGAGGGGCACCATTCGGGCGAATCCGAATCCCCTGCGGTGCGACAACTGCGCCAGATGACTTCAGGAATCGAGTTCTGCGCGGAGACAGCGCCGCGCAGGTGTCTCCCGACTGCCGACGTCGTGCACGTGACGTTCAGCGATGTCGTCATTGTAGACTCGACCGTGACAGTGGAGGCCACGTTGGCAACACGAACCTCGGATGAGCGGGATTCGTTCGACATCCAGACATGGCGTTACGTTTTCAACCTGGAGCCGGATGGACCTGTCGCCGCCAGTCGTGAACTGCTGGGCAGGGGGCATGGTCGAATCGGCGGTCACAGGTGATCGC
>CAYLME010000027.1:0-18212 GCA_964384585.1 uncultured Gemmatimonadaceae bacterium
GATCGCGCCGAGCTGGAGGACGCGCAGGGCGCGACGCTCGGCGGACGTTGCCCCCGCGATCTCGACTTCGAGGGAGGCGGATGCAATGGTGCCCGGGTAGTCTCCCTCGGACAGGGGCAGGGCTGCGTCGATGCTGCGGGCTGGCTCGTTCACGGGTTCCGGTAGAGGCAACGCATGCATTCAGAACGGGTTGGCACGACTGCACGAGCGGTGCCGCGGACGCCTTCAGCGGGCAGCCCACGGCTGCCACGGCGTGGATCACATCATCACTCTTGCCGCCATCGGTCCGGGGCGCAAACGTGGACCGTCGGCCCGCGCCTCCTGCTGGCAGTATGGTGACTCCATGATCATCTCCACCACCTCCTCCCCGAAGCCATCCTCGGGCGGCATCGGTGCCCGTCACGTAGACGAGATTCTCGCCGCCGTGGTGTTCGGCGCCCAGGACTTCCTGAACCACGACGACTGGGAGCAGGTCCTCGATGCGTGGCTGGAGCGGCTGGGCCGTGCGACGGACTCGCATCGCGTGCGCGTCTTCCGCAACCGCGAATCACAGGAGGATGGCGGCCTGCGCACAGGCATGATCGCGGAATGGCAGGCGCCGGATGTCGTCGCACTCACCGACGCGCGCCTCGCCGATATCGGCTACAGCCAGTGCGGCTGCGACCGCTGGCCGGGCGTGCTGTCGCAGGGCGGCCGGATCGTGGGCAGCGCTGAAGAATTCGCCGACTGCGAGCGCGACTTCCTGCGCATGCAGGGCATCGAATCCGTTGCGATCGTTCCGGTGTTCGTGCGCAACGAGTGGTGGGGCTTCATGGCGTTCGGCGACTGCGCGGCGCCGCGCGAGTGGAGCGAGCCGGTGCTGCAGGCACTGTCGGCCGCGGCCGGAATCCTCGGCGCTGCACTCGCACGCATCGAGATGGAGCATCGCATCAGTGCGTCGCTCGCCCGTGAGCAGCTGGCCGCGGAAATCGGCACGCTGCTCACCGATCAGCCGCGCTCACTCGTCGAGAGCCTGCATCGCTGCGCACGGACGCTCGTCAAGCACCTGGACGCCGACGCCGTACGCATCTGGCACACCGACGACGAGGGCTCGGTACTGCGTTCGACGCCATCGGCGGGCCGCGTGCAGCGGCCGCTTCCGGTGCAGACACTGCGCGTGGGCGAGCACGCGATCGGCCGGATCGCGGAGACCGCGCAGCCGCAGGTCTGGAACGACGGCATCCCGGAGCTGTGGCCCGGCAGCCTTGCATCGAACGAGGAAGACGACCTGCACGCCGGTGCCGGCTTTCCGCTCACCAAGGACGGCCGCGTCGTCGGCGTCGTGACCATGCTGCTGCGCAAGCCGCCGACCGAGGCGCAGCTCGACTCGCTCGCCTCCATTACCGACGAGCTCGCACTCGCGATCGAGCACAGCCGCGCACAGACCGCGCACCGTCAGAGCGAGGAGCGCTACCGCCAGCTGGTCGAGGCCACGGTCGAGGGCATCGTGATGCACGACCGTATGGGCATCATCGACGTCAATCCGAGCCTGACACAGCTCGTCGGTTACACGGCCGAGGAGCTGATCGGCAAGGTCGCACTCGACTTCATCGCGCCGGAGTTTCACGACATCGTCAACCACAACGTGCGGACGAATTACTCGGAGCCCTACGAGGCGGCGCTGGTGCACCGCAGCGGTCGCACATTCCCGGTCGAGATCAAGGGCAGCGAGTTCGTGCGCGACGGCCGGCGCATACGCGTCGCGGCGATCCGCGACATCACCGAGCGCAAGAAGGCGGAACGCACCGCGGCGCAGCTGATCGAGGAGCGCACGGCGCGCGAGACCGAAGAGCGTACACGCCGTCAGGCCGAGTTCCTGCTCGAAGCGACGCAGATCCTGTCATCGTCGTTCGACACCTCCACGACGCTGCGCCAGCTCGCGCACCTGGCCGTGCGTTCGCTGGCAGACTTCTGCGTGGTCTCGCTGCGCGGTCAGGACGGCTCGGAACCGGTCGTTGCGGTACACGCGGATCCCGCCAGGCAGGTGACACTCGAACAGGCCGTGCAGCAGTGGCGCGAACACTGGCGCGATCGGCACGCATTCGAGCGCGTGCAGGCATCCGGCGAGGCGTTCCTGATGCCGCACATCACCGGCACAGACCTCGACAACATGGCGCGCGACGCAGAGCATCGTCGCGTGCTGGGCGAGCTCGGCACGCGCTCGCTCATGTCCGCGCCGATCAGCATCGGCGGAACGCTGATCGGCTCCATCATGCTCGCATCCAGCCAGCCCGGCCGCGTGTACGCCACCGAAGACCTCGCGCTCGCACAGGAGCTCAGCCGCCGTGCGGCACTCGCGATCCAGGCCGCGCGCTCCTACAACCATGCGCTCGACGCCACGCGCGCGCGCGACGACCTGCTGAGCATCGTCGCGCACGACCTGCGCAACCCGCTGAACACCATCAGCATGGCCGCCAGCTTCGCGACCGAAATGGTCGAGAGCGAACAGCCGCAACCGGTGCGCCGCCAGCTCGACATCATCGACCGCACGGTCGAGCACATGAACCGCCTCATCCAGGACCTGCTCGACGCGAGCCGCGTGCAGACCGGACAGCTTACGCTCGAGCGCCTGCCGACCGCACCGCAGTCGATCGTCAACGAGGCGATGGACATGCTGCAGCCGCTCGCCGTACACGCGGGTGTGCGCATGGAGGCCGCGTGCAGCGCTGATCTGCCGCACATCGCGGTCGATCGGCAGCGAATGGTCCAGGTGCTCTCCAACCTGGTCGGTAATGCGCTCAAGTTCACGCCGGAGGGCGGACGCATCGACGTCCGCGCCGCGCTGCACGAAGGTGGTATCCGTTTCACCGTGCGCGACACCGGCACCGGCATTGCTGCGGACCAGATTCCGCTCATCTTCGGTCGTTTCTACCAGTCGCGCTCGGACCGCCGCGGCCTGGGCCTCGGCCTTTCCATTGCAAAGGGCATTGTCGAGGCGCACGGCGGCGTGATCTGGGCGGAGTCGGTCGTTGGCCAGGGCAGCACATTCGGGGTGGACCTGCCGCGCTGAGCGCTGACCACGGCGCGACAGTGACCCCGACTGTCGTACTCATCGCCTCCCACTCGTCAAATACCGTGAGGATGAATCACGGGAAGAGGAGGTGGTGATGAGCGAACTGGTCGGGCTCGCGGTAGTGGACGCATTGCGTGGCAGTGTGATCGGGCGTGTGATCGCGCCGGATGATGCGGATTACGACGTCGCGCGTGCAGCATATTTCAGCTCGATCGACCGCCGGCCGTCGGCGATCGTCCGGACGGCGGACGTCAGCGATGTCGCGCGTACGGTGCGGCTCGCGCATGATAGCGGGGTGGGCCTGGCGGTGCGCGGCGGTGGCCACAGCATGGCGGGCCACAGCAGTATCGAGGACGGCATTCTGCTCGATCTCTCGGGGATGAACGATATCGCTGTCGATGCCGATGCACGCACTGCGTGGGTCGGTGGCGGCGCGACTGCCGGTGCTGTCACGGCGGCTGCCGCAGCGCATGGCCTTGCACTCGGCCTGGGCGATGCGCCGAGTGTCGGTGTGGGCGGCATCACACTCGGCGGCGGCATCGGTTTCCTGCATCGCAGGCTCGGCCTCACGATCGACCAGCTGCTCGCTGCAGAAGTCGTGACCGCAGACGGCCAGCGCGTCCACGCGGATGCTGCCAGCAACCCCGACCTCTTCTGGGCGATCCGCGGTGGCGGCGGCAACTTCGGCGTCGTGACGCGTCTGCAGTTCCGGCTGGCCGAGGTCGACCAGGCGGTCGGCGGCCCGCTGATCCTGCCTGCCACACCCGCAACGCTCGTGGGCGCGCTCGAGGCAGCGATCGACGCACCGGACGAGATGTCCGGCATGATCCTCGTCATGCGTGCACCGCCGATGCCGATGCTGCCCGCCGAGGTGCACGGCCGGCTCATCATCATGGTCATGCTCGTCCATGCCGGTGATGCCGCCGCCGGGATGCGCGCGTTCGCACCGTTCCGCGCGCTCGCAACGCCGCTCGCGGACATGACGCGGCCGATGAAGTACGCCGCGATCTACGAAGGACCGCACCCGCCGAAGCCGGCGGCGACCGCGATCCGCAACTTCTTCACGGACAGCGTGGACGTTGCAGCGGCCGCGTTCGTGCTCGAGCAGCTGCGGCAGTCAGCGGCGCCGATGAGTGTCGCACAGTTCCGTGTGATGGGTGGTGCGGTCGCGCGCGTGCCGGCGGATGCGACCGCGTTTGCGCATCGCGGACGTCGCATGATGGCAAACGTGGCGGCGATGTTCGAAAATCCCGCCGAACAGACACAGCACCAGGAATGGGTGGACGCGACTGCTGCACGGCTGCGCAACGGGCACGCCGGCGCCTATGTCGGTTTCATGAAGAATGAAGGCGACACGCGTGTGCGCGAAGCGTATCCGGGTGAGACCTGGACGCGGCTGTCGCGCATCAAGAAGCGCTACGATCCGGGCAACCTGTTCCGGATGAACCAGAACATCACGCCGGCGGCGTAACAGGAGCGGGCCCGGGCAGATCAGCCCGGGCCCGCTCGCTTCCATCACTGTCCGCCCGGCTGCTACTGGGCGACAGGGCTCGTGACCGGCTCCAGCGACGTGAGGTAGGTCCAGATCGCCTGCATCTCCGTGTCGTTCATGTGGGCCAACGAAGGCCACGGCATGAACATCGGATCCAGCTGCCTGCCCTCCGGCGTGACACCCGTCTCCAGAACCTGCACGAACTGCTCGTACGTCCAGTTCCCGAGGTTGCCCGCGGGCGTGAGATTCGCTCCAACGGGTGCGCCCGGCCGGTCGGCCGGCGCACCGGCGAGCTGCGCGCCATGGCAGCCCGTGCACAGGCGCGTCAGGTAGAAACCCAGTTCCGCGGTCGGCTCCATGGCAGGCGCATCCAGATGCCGCGCATCGGGTGGCATGAGGTCCGTGACCGGCTTGACCTTGCCGAGTGCGACCAGCCCGCGACCGACCGGCCCGAATTCGCGTTCCGGCAGCGTGTCGGAAATAGCCGGCAGCGTCTGGAGGTACGCGATCAGGTCGGTTACGTCGCGGTCGCTCAGGTAGACGTATTCCTGCGACGGCATAATGAAAAGCGTGCGACCGTCCGCGCCGACGCCATGGCGGATCGCAACCTCGAGCTCGGCCGGTGTGAACGGACCGTCCCTGCGCCCGGGCGTGAGGTTCGGCGCCGCAAGCCGCGCCATCGGCATCTCGTCGATCAGCATCGTGCCGGCGAGGTTGTCGCCATGGCAGTCGCGGCAGCCGTACGCCCCGGCCAGGCGCTCACCCTCGGCCACGTCCGCGGTCGAGATGTCGAGCGCGTGCGCCTCGATTTCCGGGCGCTCGTTCAGGTGCCTGCTGCTGACGACGAAGCCGGTGAGTGCAACGACAGCAACGAGTCCCAGCATTGTCGTGAGCGTAATGCCCACACGTCGTTTCCATGTGCTCACGGATGAGCCTCCTCATGATCACAGCACAATACGCGGTCGGGGGTAACCGCGTACCGGCTTGCATTGGGTTTCAGGATGGTTCGTCAGAGCGGTGCAGCGTCGCTCTGCCATGGTTCAGAACGCCCCGGCGCTCTGGCGGGTTGCACCGGCGGTGCTACGCTATGGTAGCCCGCCGGCGCGCGGAAGCCTCCTGTCGGGGCTGTTCGCGACAGCCAGAGTCTTTTTTCGTCAGTGCCGACGCCGCGGCTCCCAGCGCCGCACCATGGCCGGTACCAGGATGCCGAAACTGACGGCGGGGTCCGCGTCGATGATCGCACGCGCTGCCGTCTCGTCCCGTGCCCGGATCACCATCAGGCTGCCGCCGTCGTCGAGCGGTCCTGCCGACCGTATGACGCCCTCACCGAACAGGCGCTGCACGTACGCGCGATGCTCGTGACCGCCCGGCTGGCGGACCGGCGCGAGGCCCTTCCGCCAGACGGGCCCCGGCTCGTACAGGACCATGAATGTCGAGATCTGATCTGAAGCGCGCGCGGCGTCGGGTTCACCGGCGTACCAGATGCCGATGGACCCGACGACGGCGAGCGCGAGATAGATGACCAGCATGCGCTCCTCCCCTGCCCGACCTCGTCCGAATGGGCGCCCCTGCGCCCATCGATAGGACGAAGCAGGAGGCGTGAGCGCGACAGCTGATCAGTGCCGGATCGGCTGCATCACGGTGAACTGGTCCGCGACCGATTCGATGCGCTTCCTCGAGTAGAAGGCCGGGAAGTGCTGGTCGTTGCCCCACAACTCGAAGAGGTTGCGGTAGTACGGGCTGTCGGGGTCACCGGACTGGCCGGGCGACTCCGTGCCCACGGTGCGGTCCCAGTCCTCGAGCGGCACGATGATGCGGAACGATGCGCCCGCGCCCTGCCGGTCGGTGCCGCCGTTCGCCGAGAGCGTGTTGCTGTACCCGTTGCGCGGGATCGGCCCCACGTCGAGCCGGCTGCGGACGTCTTCCGTGACCGCGCTCGAGAGCGGATGCTCGAGCAGCGCGTGCTTGTACTTCTCCTGGCCGTAGTGCCACTGCGACATGTCCGCGCCCAGCTTCTCGCGCAGGTCGGTGACTGCGTCTGCGAGACTGCGCAGCAGCAGCGCATCGCGCGCGCGCACGGGATCGGCGCCGAAACGACCGTCGGGCGCCTGCAGCCAACCGATCACGCGTGCGAGTGACGCGCCGCCCAGCGCTTCGCGTACGTCCGGCGGCATCAGCAATGCCTGCACATTGCGCAGCAGCCAGCGCTCCCACGCCACGTAGATGCCGGCAGGTACGGACTCCTTTTCCAGTCGATAGTCCCAGTCGAGCAGCAGCCGGCGTGCGTGCTCGACGTCTGCGTCGGAGTCATGCGCCGCGCCGAGCATGGGTACCAGTGTACGCGCGGGGATGGACAGCACGTCGGTCTGCAGGCGCATCATGTCGCCCATGTTGAACTTGCGGCCGCTCGCGAGCACCTCGCTGGCGCGCGCCCACCGGAACGGGCTCGCCCATTCCCAGCCGACCGCGTCGCGGTGCGGATAGTCCGGCGGGATCAGGTTGTTGTTCGCGGTGACGAAGAAGCCGGCGTCCGGATTCAGCACGTGCGGCTTCTGCTCGATCGGCAGGAAGCCGTCCCACTCGTAACGGCCGTCGCCCGGTACCGGCACGAGACCGCTCCAGTTGCGACGGATCGGTGCGATGCCGACGGCCTGCCAGCCGATGTCGCCGTGCCTGTCCGCCCACACCATGTTTTCGCCCGGGATGTGGCTCCATGTACACGCTTCGCGGAACTCCTCCCAGTTGCGCGCCTGGTTCATGCGCAGGCTCGCGAGGTACGGCGCGCCGCCGATCTCCATCCACGCCGCGCGCACCGCGTAGGCCTTGTTGTTGACCGTGTCTTCGTAGACGACGGGCCCGTGTCGCGTGTACTTCAGTGTTGCGCTTGCTGCACCATGCCCCTTCACCGGGATCGACTCGGTGATCACGCGCATCGATTCCCAGCCGTCCCGGTAGCGGTACTGATGGGGGTTCGCCGGGTTGGTGTCATACACGTACAGGTCCTCGCCGTCGGTCGAGAAGATCGTGAGGCCCCATGCGCCATACTCGTTGTGACCGATCGAGACGCCGGGCAGCACCGGCTCACCGCCGCCGATGACGTTCCAGCCGGGCGCGACCAGGTGGACCCAGTAACGCAGTGTCGGCACACCGAGCGCGCGATGCGGATCGTTCGCCATGATCGGGTGTCCGCTCTCGGTCAGCCGCCCGCTCACCACCCAGTTGTTGCTGCCGATGCCACGTCGCTCGCGCCATTCCGTTTCCGCGCTGTCGAGCGCGGCGCGCATGCCGAGACGACGTACCGTTGCGGTGTCGGCGCGGTATTCGGGAATGACGATGTCGCCCGGCTCGAATCGGATGCCGCGCCGGAAGGCGTTGTACAGCTCGAGGATGTCGGCCGAGAGCAGACTGCCGTCGATCGCGGGGTCGAGTGCGATGTCGGGTCTGCCTGGTGCGAAGTCGCTGAACTCGAGCACGGTCTCCGCACCGAACTTCGCGACCGCACGCCCATGGGACAGCTCGGAGCCGATGTTGCCGAGCAGGCCCTGGTGACGTGAGATCACGACGTCGGGCGTCCACTTCTGCGGCCGGATGCCGAGCAGCCGGAACTCGACCGGCAGCAGCTCCGGGTACTTCTCCGTTTCTTCGATGTACGCGTTCACACCGCGCACGAAGGACGTGATGATCTCCGCGCCCTGCGGATGATAGTGATTCAGCTCTGCCGTGATGTCGCCGCGGAAGCGGAACAGGCGCGCGCCGATGTCGCGCTGCAACTCGCGCGGGCCCAGGATCTCGGCGACGGTGCCGGTCGCGCGACGTCGCCAGATCTCGAACTGGAAGAGCCGGTCCCGCGCGGCGGCGTACCCCTGCGCGAAGAACAGGTCCGGCTGGTTCTGCGCGTAGATGTGGTTGATGCCCCAGTGGTCGCGGATGATCTCGACCGGCGCCTGCACGCCCTGGACAGTGAGGCGCGTCGTGTCGCGCTGCGCAGATAGCGGTTGCGCGGCGACGACGAGCAGGCAGACGGACAGCAGTGTGCGGCGTACGGATGACATGACGACTCCGGTCTCAGGATGCTACGCGTGCGCGTTGCGTGCCGGGCGCGCCTCGCAGCCAGTGCTACGGTGCGAACACGATCGGGAAGACGAAGTACGAGAGCAGCGTCACCAGCGCGATCGCGATCAGGTTGAGCCGCCATCCGGCGCGCATCATCTGCCCGATCGTGATGCGGCCGGAGCCGAACACGATCGCGTTCGGCGGTGTCGCGACGGGCAGCATGAACGCCATCGAGCTGGACAGCGCTGCAGCGGCCATCAGTGCGATGGGATCGGCACCGAAGCCCGATGCGATGCCCGCCATGATCGGCATGCCCATCGTCGCGGTTGCGGTGTTGGACGTCATCTCGGTCAGGTACACGAAGAGCGTGACGACGACGGCGAAGAGCGCGAACAGCGACAGCGACTCGAACCCGGCGACCTGGGCACCGATCCACGCGGCGAGTCCGGTCTGCTCGAAGCCGCGCGCGAGCGCGAGCCCGCCGCCGAACAGCAGCAGCACGCCCCACGGCAGCTTCGCGCCCCACTCCCAGTCGAGCGCGAACGTCCGCTTCTTCCATGCGACCGGGATCGCGAACAGTGCGAGCGCACCGGTGACCGCGATCGTCGTGTCACTGACCATGGGCAGGTATGTCGCGATGCCGGGCATGGTGAACGCGCCGAACTGCTTCGGCTCGCGCAGGATCCAGGCGAGCGCGGTCAGTGCGAACACGATGCCGACCACCTTCTCGCCGCGACTCGCGGGACCGAGCGACTTGCGCTCCGAGCGCACGAGCTCCGCCGCTGCGGCGTCGCCGCTGCTGCCGGCCGGCAACCGGAACAGCACGCGCACGAGCAGCAGCCACGTCAGGTAGAGCATCACCGCGGCGAGCGGCACACCGATCGTCATCCACTGCGTGAAGCCGATCGTACGGCCGAACATCTCGCCGACCGCGGCGACGAAGATCGCGTTGGGCGGTGTGCCGATGATCGTGGCCAGCCCGCCGATCGATGCGGCATACGCGATCCCGAGCATGAGTGCGGTGCCGAGCGGGCCATCCTCACGCTCGAGCAGTGCGAGGATGGCGAGACCGATGGGCAGCATCATCGCCGCCGTCGCGGTGTTCGACATCCACATCGACAGGAAACCGGTCGCGAGCATGAAGCCCAGGACAAGGCGCCGCGGCTGCACGCCGACAGCGGAGACCACCCACAGCGCGATCCGGCGATGCAGCCCCCAGCGCTGCATGCCGAGCGCGATCAGGAAACCGGCCAGGAAGAGGAAGATGATGTCGTTTGCGTAGGGTGCCGCGGTCGCGCCCGCGGGCATGACACCGAGCAGCGGGAACAGTGCGAGCGGCAGCAGCGCAGTGGCGGGCAGCGGCAAGGCCTCGGTCATCCACCATACCGCCATCAGCACGGCGACTGCCGCGACACGCTGACCCTCCGGCGAGAGTCCGCTGATCGATGGTATGAGCAGGATCGCGACGAAGAGTGCAAGCCCGCCGAACAATCCCAGGTAACCGGTGAGCGAAAAGCCGGGATAGACGCGCGGCTTCCTGCCACCGCCGGTCGCGGGCGGCGCCTGCTCCTCCGGTGGAGCGTCCGTCTGATTCGACATGTCGGGTCAACCTCGCGTTGCACTTCAGCCTGCGCCCAACAGCTCTGCCGCCACCGCTTCCCATTGCTTCAGGTCGTTCGCACTGAACAGGACGACGCGGACCTCGTCGATATCGTTGTCGTGCTCGCGCAGACAGGCCAGTGCGGCACCCAGTGAAACCCGCGCAGCATCCGTAACCGGATAGCCGTAGACACCGGTGCTGATCGCGGGGAACGCGACGGTACGCGCGCCTGCCTCCTGCGCCACCTCGAGCGACCGCGTCCACGCACGCGCCAGCTTCTCCGCCTCGCCTTTGTGGCCACCTTTGTAAGTGGGACCGACGGTGTGTACGACGTGCTTCGCGTTCAGGCGGCCGGCGGTGGTGCGCACCGCGGCGCCGTCCTCGAGCTCGCCGATGCGAGCGATGATTGCCCTGCACTCCGCCATGATGTCGGGACCACCACGACGGTGGATCGCGCCGTCCACGCCGCTGCCGCCGCGCAGTCCGGAGTTCGCGGCGTTCACGATCGCGTCCACGGACTGATCGGTGATGTCGCCGTGCACAAGCACGAGCCGCGTGCGGCCGATCGTGTATTCCATCGTCCTGTCCGCTCCGGCTTTCAGCGCAGCCGCGCCAGCAGCGCCATGGCGGCGCCGGCCAGGATCATCCCGATCGCCGGCCAGAACGTCAGCGCCGCGAGCAGGCCGGGACCGACCGGATTCGGGTTCGGATCACCGATACCGATCTTCGAGAATGCAATGATGAGGAAGAGTGGTCCGGTCCCCACGGCGAGGAGGATGCCGCCGCGGCGCAGCCAGCGCCGACCAGCAAGAGCGAGACGATCTGATGGCGGAACGGCGACTCTCACCTGCTGCATCCTGCCTCCCGTGTCGGGGGTGGGACTGCTACGGTTTGCCAGGCCTCACGCGCTGATCGGCGGCTCTTCTTCCTTGACCGTGGTCGTGGGCCCGTTCGTCTTCACCGAGGCGATGCCATTGTCACGCGACGCTGCCGACGCGTACATCTGGCTCGTGCCGATCACCTGGCCGTTCGTGGCCTTCAGGTTGAAGAACTCCTTGCCGTTCGACGACGTCTTGCGCTCGTAGCGCTCGTCTTCGGGGCTGTTCTTCTGCACCGATTCGATCCCGTTCACCGCCGACGCCTTCGCGTTGTACGCCTCGCTGCGAAGGATCGTCTCGCCATTGCCGGCCTTCAGCACGAAGGAGTACTGGCCCTTGTCGTTCTTCGAAAGCACGTACCATCCAGCCATGATTCATCTCCTGCTTCGGGTGCGGGCGCCGGCTGCGCGCCGACGGCGCCTGGGGGCGATTGTAGCACGCGGCCAGCGGGGCAGCAATTCGCATGCGAGACATGAACGCAGTTGGGTGATCCGGACATTGTGACCCGTCAGGTCTCGAGCGTGTACTTCACGACGTGTTCGACGCCCAGGTCGTCGGTCGAAGTCGGGACTACTCCGTTTGCACGAGGTGGTCTCGTGCCTTCTCCAGCACCTCTTCCGCGTCCTTTACGGCGGCCTCCGCTTCTTCTGCCTGCTGGCGTGCCCGGTCCGTACGCTGCCGTGCTGCGAGTGCGTTCTCCTCGGCCGCTCGCAGGCGCGCGTCGGCGTCTTCCGACTGTGACAACGCATCTGCGAGGTGTGAGCGTGCAGTGTCCAGGCGACGTCGCGCGTCGTCGAGCGCGCTCGTGGCGGCATCGACGGCAGCGCGTGCTTCCTGTTCCCGGTCGGTCCGCTTGCGATTCGACTGCGGCTTCTGCGGTGCGGGTGCGCTCGAGGGCGCGGGCATCGGTAACGTCGAAAGAAAATCGAGCCCGCCGGCATCGGGCACGTCCACCAGCCGACCGGCGCGAAGGGCGTCGAAGCTGTCCGGCCTGCCGAGCACGGCGAGGACTGCATTGACGAGTGCGCCGGACTCGACACGATGCCCGGCGTCGGTCGCGGCAGCGGATTGCTCGGCGAATTCGCGGACGGCCGTGCGGAGGTTCGTCATCGCGGAGCGCACGTCGCCACTGCGCGCCTGCGCATCGACCGTCTCGGAGACAGCCGTGACAAGTGCATCGAGCGCGTCGGGCGCCGTGATCGCGCCCTGGTCGAGTGCCCACGCGGTGCGCGAGGGTTTGCGCAGCGCCTTGACCGCGTTTGCGCTGTCGCGTTCACCGGCCGAACGCAGTTCCTTTGCAAGAGTGTCGCGACGCCGCACGAACTCCTCGAGCGGGCCACCGTACACGCGGGAGTACGGGAGGGTTGGGGATGCGCTGGTGTCGTTGGTCACCCTGCTTTGAGTCCCGTCCGTTTCGCCAACCCGCGGTGACTGGCGACGAAGAATGACGTAGCCACGCGCTAACCCCTGATCAAACGTTCTCGAAAGAGCAAAACGAATGGCAACACAACAATAGGCGTAAACAGATACGCCAGAGCAGATCCGCGCAGATCAGTGAGCATTATCAAAAGACCCAAAATTAAGCTGACCGCGAAGCCGACGATATGCTGCCTGCGCCGAAATCGCGTTTCTTCGTGCTCCGTGAGAATGACTGGCGATGACCTCGGGTTCACGATCGCGTTCCCGACTCCTACGGCGACGAGACTGCCGAAAAGCAGTAACGTGACTCCCGAGGGAACGGTTTCAGCACGCACGGAATTAGCAACAACAGAAACCGACAGGAGCAATCCGAGCGCAGCCGCGAACACGCGCCAGAATCTTCGTTCTTTAGCTGTAGGTTCCATTTGGCATCCAACGCCTGGAGGTAAGCTGCGCGCTTGTCGAGTTTCTGAGTCAATCCCAACACCACACATCGCCCGCCGATCTCCCCTACCCCCGCCGCCTCTCCCCCAGCAACACCACAACCATCCCGATCACAAGCAGCCGCTCCTCCTCGGCCTTCAGCTGCGCAGACAACCGGTCGACCTGGAACATGCTCTCGAGGAATGCCGGCCGCTTTCTGGCGCGGATGGCGCCAACGCTACCAGTCGCGGAGATCAGGTAGCTCGGATGGAACAGGTAGCCGCTCAGGATGCCGAGAATCGGAATCCCGCTGAAGAGTCCGTCCGCGACCTTCGCCCAGGGGTTCTCCTCCGATGCAGTGAACACCTTGCCTTCGTTCGTTACGATTTCGTAGCTCGAGCGCCAGAGCGACTTCATGCCTTTGCGGCGAACGACGCCGACCGGGCTGCCGTCTGAATCCGTGATCGAATAGCTGGCGGAGAAATCGATGACGCGATCCGCAGCGATGTGATACAGCGGCCACTGCTGCCCCTCGTCAGAGTAGACAGTGATCGCTTCCTTCAGCTTGAATGCCTTCTGCTTGACGTACATCATGAGCCGGCCGCTCGAATCGTGTACGGCCAGCTGTTCGGCGATTGCGATGATCTTGAAGCGCAACGACAGGGGGTAGCTCACACGCAGCTCCACGTGTTTCTGGAATGGCGACCATCATCGGCCGACCGTAATGCTTCGCCGGAAGCTGTTGCGTGTCAAGGAAAACGTCACACCGCCCGGACCGGTCGACAACTCGAATTGACGAGTTCCTGACATTCCCCTGACGTGGCGCGGACTATGGCACCCGCCGCGCCGCGAATGCGCCGCCGCCCTGGCGCAACGTGAACCCGGTCAGTGCGCCATCCTCTGCAGTGAACTCGATCTCGATGCCCGTGCCGGCCGGTCCAAGGAAGCGGTGGCCGCCCTGGTAGGACAACGGAATCGCACCCTGTCCCGTGCCCTGCGCCATCAGCCGCCCGTCCTGCATGAACACGTTTACCTGCAACGGAAGCGCCGGCGCGAGGTCGTAGGTGCCGACGTACTGCGCACGCTGCGCATCGGACAGCGGCTGTTCCTCCACGACCGCGACCTCGCGGGATGGCAGACCCAGCACCAGGCGCGCGATGTCCGCCTGCACACGGCCAGTGGCAGTCGGGCCGTTCGCGAGCACGGCGATGGTCAGGTCCGCTTCCGGATAGTACGACAGGTACGCGCTGAAGCCGTTGATGCCGCCACTGTGAGCGACGACGGCATGCCCTTCCAGGTCGCCGGCGGCGAGACCGTAGCCGTAGTCGACGGTGCTGTCGTTCAACAGGCGCGTCGGCGCGATCATTGTCGCATACGATGGTGCGTTCACGACATCACCACTCGTGAGCGCATCGTTCCAGCGTACCAGGTCGCGTGGTGTGCTGCACAACGCACCGGCCGCACCCGGCAGATTCATGCTGAGCGGTGGTGCGTTGATTACGACGCCGGCCTCGACCGCATAACCCTCCGCACGATGCGGGATGATCTCGGCCTGCCGGCAGTAACTGGTCTGCTCCAGGCCCAGCGGCTGCCACTGCGTGCGCGCGAGATACTCCTCGTATGACTCGCCCGTGACCGCTTCGATGACCATGCCGAGCAGGTAGTAGCCCGAGTTGTTGTACGACCAGCTCGTGCCGGGCATGAACTCGAGCGGATCGTCCTCGAACATCTCGAGCATCTGCTCGTGCGTCAGGTGCAGCCTGCTCTTCTCCCAGAACGCCTCGCCCAGCCCCGTATAGCTCGGGATGCCCGACGTGTGGTTGAGCAGCTGATGGATCGTGACGCCACGGCCAGGGCCGTCATACTGCGGCAGGTAGTCGGCGATCGTCGCGTCGAGACGAATGCGACCCTCCTCGACCAGCTTCATGACCGCAGCACTCGTGAACTGCTTTGTCAGCGAGCCGATGCGGAAGACGGTCCGGTCCGTCACGGGCACATCATGCTCGACGTCCGCGAGGCCGTAACCCTTCATAACGAGCGTGTCGGTGCCACGCACGACGGCGATCGAGAGGCCGGGCGTGAGGTCCTGCCGCAGTGCGGCGAGCGCAATGGAATCGACGCCGGCACGGAGCTGTGCGGGAGCAGGCTGTTGTGCGCTGAGCGGTGCGGCGAGCAGGAGTGCAACAGACAGCAGGATCACCGGGCGCGGCATGCCATCCTCCGGTTTGAAGACACGGGCCCGGCATGCGCACACCTACGCGCGCACCCGCGCCTCCTTCTCCCGGAACCTCCGCACCTTGGCGACGTTTCCGCAATCCCCCATGTCGCACCACTTGCGACGCCGGCTGCGGCTTCCGTCGTAGAACATCCATCCGCACTCCTCGCCCGGACACTGACCGAGCCGGTCGAGGTCGGTGCCGCCCAGCAGGTCGGCAGCATCCACAGCCACCGGCCAGAGCATCCGGTCGAGGGCCTTCTCGTCCGCTTCCCATGACACCGTGAGCGGGAGCGCAGCGCCCAGTCGCTGGTGTGACCGCGCTGCGCGCAGCTCGTCGTCGAGCAATGCGACGTCGGCCGCGTCCGGCTTCCAGCCCTCGAGCGACGCACGCATCAGCCGGTACGCGGCCTGGCGCAGCTTCAGTGCACGCGCGAGCACGGCGGACGCACGCGACGGACGCTCGGCGGCTGCGTCGCTCAGCCGACGAGCTTCGGCACGCGTCACCACGTCGTTGGAGACGGCCCACTCGAGCAGCGCCTCATACGACGTCAGCCACTCACGCTCCGGTCGGTCCCGCCAGTCACGCGCGCGCCGTGGCCCCGGCTGGCTCGACCAGCCGCCCGTGGTATTCACGAAGTCCAGGCACAGCCGCCCGCCCACGCGCTTGAAGTCTATTCGTCCGGTTTCGCTCATTGAACCGCCGTAACCGTTCAAGGCCGATTGACAGGTTACATGAGCGCGGCGATGCTGTAACCCTTATGGGGAATATAACCGGTTACGGGAGGAGCGCCATGAGTACGGACGCGGACATGACGATGACACCACGCGGGATCGCACTGGTCGGTGCGCCGTCCAGCATCGGGATCCGGCCGTATGACGACAGCGGGATTCCGCGCGGGCTGGACCAGGCGCCCGCTGTGCTGCGCGCGCAGGGTCTGGCGGACCGCTCCGACGTGGAAGATTTCGGCGACGTCGTGCCGCCTGCGTACGAGGGTTTCGAGCGTGAGCCGGGCCACGTACGCAACGAACAGGGCCTCGTCACCTATGCGCACGCGCTTGCGGATCGAGTTGCGGCGGCAGGCAGCGACGGCCGGTTCGTGCTGCTGCTCGGCGGCGATTGCAGCATCGTGCTCGGCGCACTGCTGGGCATCTCACGCCAAGCAGGTCACGTCGGCCTTGCCTACGTCGACGCGCATTCCGACTTCAACACGCCGACGGAGTCGATCACGGGCTCGGCCGCCGGCATGTGCCTGGCGATGGCCGTCGGTCGCGGCGAGGGTCCGTTGTCACGGCTCGATGTGGCGGGACCGCTCGTGCAGGGCAGCGACGTTGCCTTGATCGGCACGCGTGATGACGACGATCCCTATGGTCAGCAGGCGCTCGGACCCGCGGGCATCCTCGACATCCATGGCCGCGCGGTGATGGAGGCTCCGACTGCCGTTGCCGAGCGTGCGCTCGAGCGACTCGCACGTGACGACCTGGGCGGATTCTGGATTCATTTCGATGCGGACTTCATGGATCCGTCCGTGATGCCGGCCGTGGACTCGCCCACGCCGGGCGGCCCGGACATCGACACGATCGCCGCACTGCTCACGCCGCTCGTGTCACACCCGCGCGCGCTCGGCATGCAGGTCACGATCTATGATCCCGTGCTCGATCCCGATCGGCGCGCGGCCGCAGCACTCGCTTCGCTGCTCGACCGTGTGCTGTCCGCGCGGATGGAAGCGGCTCACGCCTCACGTCAGATGCGTTCCCACTTGTCTGACGCGGGCAGCTTGTCGAGCGCCTCGTGACGCGCGAACCACTGCGTCAGCCCGCACCCTCGGCAGACGATGACGTAGAGCCGTTCCGACGACCCCCATTTCTGGCGGAGTCCCGGCAGGTAATTGGGTGCGTGCCCGCCACCGGCGCTGACCGGCTTCTTCGTGCGATACAGTTCGTTGCCGCCACAGTTGGCGCATGCGACGTCGGCCATGACAGGTCCTCTGTGTGTCGGGTTCGCAGTCCGCACCGATGGATGGCACGGATCGGAGAGGTCGGCAACAAGGCGAAGCCAGCTGATGGACGCTACACCATGACCGCGCGGGTCGCGAGCAGCGGTTGCGCGAGTGCGGCGTCACCCGTCACGTCGATCACGGCCCTGGCGGAGTCCGGACTCAACCGGTGCAACAGCAATCTCGCCAGGTCATAGTCCTCGATCCGCACGCGCGTGACCGGTTGCGATGATGCGCCGGCGTGCAGCGCCCATGTCGTGGCAGTTCGCTCCAGTGTCCACGCACCGCCCGCCGGCCCGCTCACGTCCAGCACGATCGACGTGCCCGGCTCGGCGGCGGTCTGCGCATACCCGCGCGGCAACGCCAGCAGCGAGATCGAGAGCACCGGTCGCAGCCATTGTGACTCGCGGAGCGGCGGTGCTCCGACGGCCTCGCGGATCTGGTCCTGGTGATGCCACTGCTCGGTGAAGTCACGGCCGTGGTCGAGCCAGCGTGTCGATCCGTGCACGCCCGCCCAGTTCACCTCGAACAGCGCTGGTGCATGCGGGTCGGCTGCCTCCATCAGCGTGGCCAGTCGTTCACTCGCAAGCTCCAGCAGCTCGACGAGCACGGCAGGACTCAGTCGTGCGGCCGCGGCGACCCACTGTGCGTTCAGCTCATCGAGGAATGCGACGACGTCCGCGTGGCCGCGGATCGGCGTGGCCGGCGGCGGCGCGGCATGCTGGTCGCGCTCCGCGGAAACACGTCGCAGCGATCCGTCGATGAGGTGAGCGACGACGTCGCGGACCTGCCACGTGCCGGCGGAAGTCGGTCGTGTCCAGTCGATGTGCGCGAGTGAGCGCAGCAGCGTGAGCAGCTCGCTGGCCAGGGGACGGAAGAGGTGGCCGGTGAGGATGGGCGTTGTCATCGGGATCTGAAGTAGATCGGTATCTCGACCCAGACCGGGACGCGCTCGCCACGATTCACTCCGGGCTCGAAGCGCATGTTCCTGGTCACGAGCAGCGCTGCAGCATCGAGTTTGCACTCACCGCTCGACCGCGAAACCTCCTTGTATGTGACGGCACCCTGCTCGTCGATATGGAT
>CAYLME010000027.1:18222-23722 GCA_964384585.1 uncultured Gemmatimonadaceae bacterium
CACCGCCGACGCCCAGTGCGCGCAGATCCGGTGGGTAGTACTGCTCGAGCAGCCGTGCGATGTGCGGGCGATTCGTCAGCAGCGGACGCTTCGACTTCGCATTACTGTTTTCGCGGGACGATGAATCGGATGTGGTAGTGTCGCGTGAAGGCCGCAGCGCGTCGCCGACGAGCCGCACGGCCAGGCTGTCCATGCCAAAATGGACGGAAGCATACGTCGGACGCGTCGCACCGATGCCGTCGTGATCCGGCGCGAACGTGAGCTGCCGCACGATCGCGAGTGCCGCCGCATCCGGTCCATCCATGCAACTCGTCTCTACGAGGCTGATCCTGACCGGCATACCGGCTGAATCGATGTCCAGCCTGAACCCGACACTCGCGCCTGTACCGGACGCAACGAGATCACGCGGTCTATGAGCGGCCGAGCCGGCAACGACTTCGGCACGATTCAGCACGGGCACGTGCTGCGGTTCGGGGTTGCGCTCGTGGCCGGTGCTGAACCTGAACGGCAACTCGGTCCAGGCCGGCACCTTTGCACCATCGCGGCGAGCAGGGTCGAACCGCGCCGACCGTGCGGTCCTGCTCGCGGCTCGATCCAGGCCGTAGAGACCGCTGCTGTATGCGACCCACGTGGAATCGACCTTGCCGTCCGTGTTCACGCGCACCTGTATGCGTGCCGTGCCGCCGATCGCGTCCCGACGCATCGACAGCGGATAGTTCTCGGTCAGCGCATCGACCAGCGCATTCGCATTGCGTAGAGTCGGCAGAGTGTCCGGCGCCTCTGTCTGCCGGGCATGCGCGTCCAGCGCACAACCGAGGAGCAGGCATGCGACGGTGGCGGTTCGCGCGACGGTCGTTATCGACAACGCTCGGCTCATTTGCAGCTCCGTTGAAATCGCTACGGGCAGGCAGATCGTTCGGGGTACGGGCGGAGCACGACGCGTCACGTGCTCGCGAACGTGCGGTATCGTGCAACAGCGGCTTCCACTTCATCACGATCGCTACGCTCCAGCGGGCGCGCAAGCTTCAGATCGACGGCGCCGCGGGTCTTCTTCGCTGCAGGCCGCCAGTGGCCGATCACGTGCCCGTCGAGCACGACGACGTGCATGAATGACAGCTTGTAGGCGGGATTGACGTGCATCACGTCGAACGGGTCGACCACGTGGCGTGTCCCGCCGTATCCGCCGATGTACTCGTCGTAGATCTGCAGCAACAAGGCGCGTGGGGCCTTCGGCGAACGCCGCGGAGGCGAGCCGACGCGATACCAGATCTCCTCCCCCACACTCGCACGCTCCACGTCTGAGCCCAGGATGTCGATGGCACGGCGAGCGTCGCTCAGTGTCAGCGTCGCCCAGCGGACGAGGTCCTTGGCAGTGGCAGGGCCATGCCCCTGGAAATAGCGCCGCGCCAGCTCGCCGAGCGCGTCATCGCGGCCACGGATCTGTGCGTTCGGTGCGCGCTCGTGCAGCACCGCGTACGTGTGCTGCCTGCCGGCCGGCTCGCCGCTGCAGACAAGGGCGTCGAGCTCGAGCAGCATCATGACGTGGCCGAGCCGTTCGTTGTTCAGCTCGATCCGTTCGGCCTCGAGGATCTTCTGGAGCTGAGTGCGCGTCCTGTGTGCGCCGTTCTCCAGTGCACGCGTGAGGACGCGTGCCGCTTTCGTGACGAACCTCTCGTCCAGCTCGAGCTTCCGGCGGCGCCCGGCCAGCTGCGCGTGGATGCGCGGTGCGGTCAGGTCGAGCATCCAGCGGATGTCATCACGTGCGACGAAGTGCCAGGTCGGCCGGAGCACGTGTGTGCGAAGAATCTCGCCGTCGGCATACGCGCGTTCGACGTCGGCATCGGTAGCGTTGCGGCTGCGGAGACCTACTGACCATTTCGCGACCCCGTACTCCTGCGACTGCACAGCGCCCAGCCACGCGGTCGCCTCGGCCGGCGTGCGTAGCGGCGCGCCCGTGAGCCGCTGAGTGCGCAGCCGGATTCCTGCCGCCTGGTACACGGGAGCCTCATGTCATTCGTTTCAGGGCTGGATCGAATCCATGCGCGCGGCGCGATCTTCCGCTGCACGCGATGCGTCGAGCGCGCGGTTCACTGCGCTCGCACCGGGCAGCCCGGACGCACCGATCGCGCTGTCGCGCTGCTGCTGTGTGAGCGTGTCGGCTGGTGCTTCGCTCTCGGCGTCGGTTCCGGCGCAGCCGGCGAAGGCGAGGCAGGTGACGACGAGCAACAGGCGCGTGCGCATGAGACAGCCTTTCGACAGGGATCATCACGGACAGCCGGATGTCCCGGCCACCGGCCGCTACCGTACGAGTGCGGAGTACACGTGCTCCTGGAAGACCGCCTGCAGCGGGTAGCGGCCGCCGGGAGACAACTGCGTCCATACCATTGCAACGAGGTCGTTCGCCGGATCGACCCAGAAGTACGTGCCGAGATAGCCCGACCAGCGATAGACGCCGGCCGGTACGTTCGGCGCCGCATCCGTCGCATCGACCTTGACGGCGACGCCCAGTCCGAAGCCGTAGCTGGGATCGCGCAGCGTCGGATACGAGACTGGTGTCAGTGCGGCAGGCAGCGTGTTGTGCGTCATCAGTGCGACGCTCTCCGGCTGCAGGATCCGGACGCCGCCGAAGGTACCGCCATTCAGCAGCATCTGCGCGAAGCGAAGGAAATCGTCGGGCGTCGCGAGCAGTCCGCCGCTCCCCCACAGGAAGCGCGCGTCAGGCTCGAACATCGCCAGCAGGCGGTCGCCTGCGAGCGGCTCGACGCGGCCGTCCGATGTGGGTTCGTACACGGTCGCGAGCCGTCCGCGCGTGCCGGGCCGGATATGGAAGCCCGTGTCGCGCATGCCTAGCGGCGCGAAGATCTCCTCGTCCAGGAAGACATCGAGCTTTTTGCCGGAGGCGACCTCGATCACGCGTCCGGCCACGTCCAGGCCCGCGCTGTAGCTCCATCGGGTGCCGGGATCGAAGTGCAGCGGAATCGCGGCGAGGCTGTCCGTGAACTCGTCGAGCGGACGCTGCGCGTCATAGAGCTGCGCACGCAGGTAGATCGTATCCACGGGTGAAGCGGTCAGGCCGTACGCGAGTCCGGAGGTGTGGTTGAGCAGCTGCCGGATCGTGACCGGTGACGCGGGCGCGCGCAGGACCGGTGCGTCCGCAGTACCGCCGTCGAACACCTTCACGCTCGCGAACGACGGAATGTACTTCGCGACCGGGTCATCGAGAGTGAGCAGGCCCTCTTCGACGAGGCGGAGCACACCTGCGGCGATGACGGGCTTGGTCATCGAGTAGATGCGGAAGATGTCGTCCCGCTCGAGCGGGTCGCGGGTTGCGAGGTCGCGGGTGCCGAAGGTCCGCTCGTAGGCGATGTGACCGTTGCGCGCGATCACGGCGTAGATGCCGCTGACCTTGCCGGAATCGACGAATTCCTGGAGGGCGGCGCTGAGCTGGTCGAGTGCCGGCTGCGAGAGACCTGCTGCATCGGCCGTCGTCGCCGGCAGTGCAGGCTCACGGTGAACGGCGCATGCGGCGCTGGCGAGCAGAAGGAGCGCGACGACGGGTGCGCCCGCGCGTCGCATGAGGAAGCTCACAGGTTCTCCTGCACGAACGTCGGGTTCAAGTGCACGTCCAGCTGTACGAGCGGTGCTTCCGTGCATTTGAAACTGTGTATTTCACCCGCCTTGATCACCAGGATGTCACCGGCGCCCGCCTCGAACTCCTCGCCGTTCACGACCCACACGCCACGACCCTGCTGGATGAACTGGATCTCGTCGTACGGGTGGCGGTGCGGGCCGGGTCCGCTGCCGACATCGCCGTGGAAGAGGAACGCGGACATACGGACGTCACCGTTGTCGGTACCGACAAAGTGATGGGAACTGCCGCGGAAGGGCAGGTCTGATTCGCGAGTGCGGGGCATGAATCAAACGGTCCTGTTTTGGATTGAGTACGGACGCTGTGCAGAAGACGTTCGGTGGACAAGAATAGCAACCGATACCAGTTGACGCAGCGGGCGTCTGGCAAGCGACGCCGACGCTCCTGGTGTCTGCTGCCCCCTGCATGCGGCCTACCGGACACCTTGCTTCGCAGGCTTCGTACACTGTAGGCGAAGAGCCCGTGTTGCTCGATATTGCACCATATCGGCAAGAGTTGAATCTATTCGCGTTGGGCACAACTGACTGACGATCACGACCGCCCCGTTTTCGTTAGCAAGTGAGGATGTAATGAGGACCTTGACTGTACCGCTCGCCTGTGTGGCTCTGGTATGCGGTGCGCCGACCTTTGCGGCAGCCCAGGATGTGAGCATTGTCGAGGTGTGGCGCTCATCTGGCGAGCCGGTCTCCTGGCTGGCCGGCGCGCACACGGACGGACGGACCATCTGGTTGCTGGACGGATTGAGTCAGGAAGTTCACGCTTTTGTCATCGGAACTGAGGAGGTTGACCGCCTCGTGCTCCCGACGGCCTCCAGAATGTTTCTCGGCGGCGGCAGTGATCTACTGGCGGTATATGACGGAGCGGCGGGTCGCATCGAACTGTTCGACAAAGCGGGATCTCGGCAAGGAGCGCTGCCCGTGCCGGCACAGCTCCTGTTCCCCAAATCGCTGCGAGTACTCGAGGACGGATCCGTTCTCATCGGATCGGGCATGAGTGGTTCCAATGCGGGGTTGCACCGGCTGCGAGCGGACGGTTCGGTCGCCTGGCAGACGCTTCCCGTTCCTGCCGCGCGCCAACCGATCATTGGCAGAATGGTTGCCGGCGCGGTGGTGCTGACCGATGATGGGCTCTTTGCTGCTGTATCGTCAGCCCACACGTTGCTTACCGTCGATCTCGCGACCGGAACAATGGATACGCTGATGGTGGATCCGGTATTCTTCCCTCCGACATCCGACGATTTCGTTGGCACGGACGCGAGCGGTCAATCCATGAACCGCTGGTTCTATCCGCGTAGCGCAGGTCTTCAACGGCTACCGACTGGCCGCCTGATTCACTTTGTGCGTTTCGCGGAGGATGATTCCACACGCTGGGAGATCGTGGTCGAGGACGGCAGGATCGCCAGTGGAAGTATCACCGGTGCCTATGAACTCTGGGGCGTTCATCCTGCGACGGGCGCATTGATAGCGACGCGGCTGATCGATCGAACTCGTTCGGTCCCGGTACTCCTGGAGGTCCGTGAACGACGCTGACTGGCGGGCAGGTGCCGCAATGTGCCTCGTGCTCCTGACGGCATGTGAACAGGAGCAACCGCGGCTGGAGATCGCGGAGTACGCTGTCGAACTCCAGTTCACGGTCGGCGAAGGAGTTACGGATACATCTGTCGTGTTCGGCATGGTGAAGGACGCCGAGATTCTGGCGGATCAATCCGTTGTGGTCGTCGATGCGATGACACCGAGTGTACAGTGGTTCGACTCCGACGGCGTTTGGCTGGGACAGATCGGTCGTAGCGGGAGTGGCCCCGGCGAGTATCGCACGCCGCGGCGGCCGGTTCCCGGCGGCCTCGGCCTGCGG
>CAYLME010000027.1:23732-28253 GCA_964384585.1 uncultured Gemmatimonadaceae bacterium
ATCTGGGATCCGGGGAACGCGCGGCTCAACGTCTATCATCCCGATGGTTCGTCGATGGAGACTGTTGCGGTGCCGACAAACATGCTCTCTGGGACGCGAAGCCTGTTCGTGGACCACGAAGATCGCGCTTATATTCGGATCACGCCGCGCGGCGCCGATCCCGGTGAGTTCGCTCTGCTGCGCGTGGATCTTGGCACACGAGCCGTAGACACTGTACGAACGCAATGGCGCTACACGTCCGCGCCACTGGTTGGCGACCCGCGGTGGCGGATCACAGTACCGTTCGCTCCGACGCTGGCATGGGCCATTCTCCCGGATGGCGGATTCATTGCGTCCGGTAGAGCCGATTACACCGTCACTATCACGGATTCTGCCGGCAACGAGACGGGAATCATCAGCCAGCCCTACTCACCTGTGGCGGTGGAACCAGGCGAAGCGGACGCCTACCGTGAAGTGATCACGTCCGTACAACGGCGGCGGGAACCCGATTGGCGTTGGAGCGGCAGCGACATCCCGGCGGTCAAACCAGCGATCCGATCGATTCACGTCACATCAGATGGCAGGATCGTGGTACAGCCGCACGTTCGCGCTATAGAGCGTCCCCGCGATCCTTCCAGCAACCGTCTCAACTGGGTCGAGCCGGAGATCTACCATCTCTATGAGGCCGACGGGACACCGGTCGGCGCGTTCCGGCTACCCGAAAAGGCTGTGTTGATCCGGATCCGTGGGAATCGAGTCGTCGCGCGCCGGGAGCGTCCGAATGGCGAGGTGGTGGTCGATCAGTACCGGCTCACATTGCGCGAGACGATCTGCGACGAGTCGGGCACGCAGACATGCTGAACTGAATTTGTCCCGTATTGGAAATACAGCATGTCTCCTGCACTGCATGGTTACACCCGCAACACACACCGAAACCCGCGCGCCGCGTAATACGACTCGGCCCCGTTGTGATACACGAATACCTTGCCGTAGCGGAAGTCCCCGAAGATCGCACCGCCCAGCTTCCGGATATCCGCCGGCGTCTCGAGCCAGCTCGATGTCTTCGTATCGAACTCGCCCAGCTCCTGCAGCTGCCGGTAGTGCTCCTCATTCATGAGTTCGGCGCCCATGTCGCTCGCCATGCCGAGCGCACTGCCCTTCGGCTTGTTCTGCTTGCGTGACTTCAGCGCTGCGGGATCGTAGCACAGGCTCCTGCGCCCCTTCGGGCTCTCGGCTGCGCAGTCGAAGACGATGTACTCGCCCGACTTGCGGTCATGACCCACCACATCCGGTTCGCCGCCGGTTTTCTCCATTTCGCCGAGCGACCAGAGCCTGGCGGGACTGGCTTCGAGGCGCGCTTCGACTTTGGGCCAGTCGACGCCCTTGTGGCGCTGCATGTTCGCTTCGAAACGGGCCTTCAACGTCGCTATCAGTGCTTCCCGTTCTTCCTTCCTGAGTGACTTCTTCGCCATCGGCCTTCCCCGATCAGTCAGGTGATCCTGCGCTGAGGAACGCTACGCATACGCGGCCGTTCTTCATGCGCTGATGTCGTGCGGCGCTACGCGCACGCGCTCGAGCAACCTGTCGAGCGCAGCATTGAACTCATCCGCGCATTCCAGGTTGGGCATGTGACCCACGCCCTCGAGCCAGAGCAGTTCGGCGCGCAGGAGCGCCTGCATCCGGTCTGCGTCCTCACGGGTCGTAAATGCATCCTGATCACCGACCACGACGAGGGCCGGCACATCCAGCGACGCGAGTGTGCTGCCGTAGTCGGGACGCTCGGCGCGTCCGCGCAGAGCCGCCGCCGCGCCCTCGGGTGCGGCAGCACGCATCATGGCGAGCACGTGGGCGGCGACGTCGGGCATCGATGCGATGCTGCGTGCTGCGAGCATGCTGGGCAGCACCTCCGCGGCATAGGCGTCCATTCCCTCACGCAGCAGGCGGTCCGCCATTGCATTGCGACGCGTTTTCCCGGCATCCGTCTCTGCCTGCGGGAATGTCGCGGCGAGGAGGATGCCGCGGACGCGGTGCGGGAACTGGCGTGCGAAGTCCATCACGATCTGTCCGCCCATCGAGAGCCCGCCGATCACGACGCCGTCGACACCGAGGCGGTCGAGCAGAGCAGCGAGGTCGCTCGCGAAGACGTCGAGTGTGGTGATCGGGGGGACGACGTCGCTCGCGCCGTACCCACGCAGATCCGGCGCGATCACGCGCCAGCCGGAGGCGCGCAGGTGCTCGACTGCGGACGCCACATCGTGCGATCGAAGGGATGGCCGTGTACCAGGAGGAGCGTGCGCGGTCCCGAGCCGACGTCGTCGTACGCGATCCGGACCTGATCGAGGTGGATGGACGGCATGGTGGGAAAACTAGTCTCAACCGGCAGTGGCTCGCCACCGCCGCACAGGCAGCGCTGATGGGATCTGACCCGCTTCTGCCAAAGCAGACGGGCGCATCCGGTCATTGCCGGATGCGCCCGTCATTATTCAACTGGGCCGAACGTCACTCACGTGCGGACGGCTTCTTCTGCTCGTCGGGCTGCTTGCGCGGCCGCTTCGGTTCCGGCTTCTGCCTCTCCACGGGCTCCGGCGGCAGGCCGCTCTGATGCCGGGAACGCTCCGTATCGCGGCGACGCTGTTCCGGGTCGGTAGTCGGCGGCTTGTCGGGCATGCTCTGCTCCTTGTGCGGCTGGTGCTGCCATGCGGCGATGTACGCACGCTGCGCATTCTGCACGCAAGCGGCGCGCCGCATGTTCGTGCCACGCTGGCGCTGCTCCGACGTCGGTGCGAGCCATCCTGGCTGCAGTGGAGCAACACTGTCCCATGCTTCACGCATGCAGGCGCGGATCGACAATGTTGCCGCGCCTGACGCCTCTCTCTATCGTACCTGCACTGCAGCAAGGCTTCCCCCACAACACGGATGCTCATGATGCGACGCTTCCTCCTCGTGGCAGCGCTCCTGGCTGTCGTCGCTCCGATACCTGCTGCCGCCCAGACAGGCGGAGGAGCAACGATCGCGATCCGCGCCGGCGCGCTGTTCGATGGCACGAGCGAGTCGCTGCAGCGCGACGTCACGATCCTCGTGCGCAACGGTCGTATCGTCGACGTCGGACGGAATGTCACGATCCCGGCGGACGCGGAGCGCATCGACCTCTCCGGCTGGACGGTCATGCCGGGCTTTATCGACCTGCACACGCACATCACGGGCGGCCCCGAGGACATCGCCACCTCGCCGGGCCTTTCGCTCTACACCACGTATCCGGAGTACCCGGCGCTGAAGGGCGCGGTCAATGCGCGCACCACGCTGCTGGCAGGGTTCACGACGATCCGCGACCTCGGTGCGCCGGCGACGACGGCGCTCGCGCTGCGCGACGCGATCGACGACGGGCTCGTCCCCGGCCCGCGCATGATCACGGCGATCGGGCTCGCCACGACGGGCAGCCACTGTGATCCGACTACCGGCATCCTGCCGGGGCACGTGAACCTGGACGCGTCGCGTGAGCGCGTGTACGACGGTCCCGCTGCTGCTGCTTCGGCCGTGCGTGCCGCTGTGCGTGACGGCGCGGACGTGATCAAGGTCTGCGCAACGGCAGGCGTGCTCTCGATGACGGACGAGATCGGGCCGGCACAGATGACGCTCGAGGAACTGGAATCGGTTGTCTCCACGGCGAAGATGCTTAACCGGCGCGTCGCCGCACACGCCCATGGTATCGAAGGGATCCGCAACGCCGTGCGCGCCGGCATCACGACGATCGATCACGGCAGCGTGCTGGACGACGAGGTCCTCGCCGAGATGAAGAGGCGCGGCACCTGGCTCGTCCCGACGATGATGGCGTTCGAGGGCGCGATCTCGATGGCGCGGGCAGGCGTGCTGCCTCCGGGACCCACGACGAAGGCACTCGCGATCGAGCCGCTGGTCAAGGAATCGCACCAGCGTGCGATCCGCGCAGGAGTGCCGATTGCGTTCGGCACGGATGCCGGCGTCATCACGCATGGCGAGAATGCGCGCGAATTCCAGCTCATGGTCGAAGCGGGCATGACGCCCACGGCTGCACTTCTCGCCGGTACGCGCAATGCTGCGGCCGCCCTCGGCATGAGTGAAGAGCTCGGCGCGGTGAGAGCAGGCCACCACGCGGACATCGTGGCCGTGCGCGGCAATCCGCTCGAGGACATCACACTGCTGCAGGAGGTCGGCTTCGTGATGAAGGGCGGCGTCGTGTACAAGCAGGACGGCACGCCGATCACCTGATGGAGGGGCTGCGTGCGAGGACGATCGCACGCGCATCACCTGCGGTGGCTACATCCGGGAACTCGGCTGTGGGACGGCGGGTGCGCTGCTCATGCGTGCATCTCGGGGTTCACGCGCGCGCGTGCGAACTCGTCCACGCTCGTCAGCTTCACGCCGTATGCGGCGGCCGTCGCTTCCATGGGGATGGGCGAGTCGTACGTCTCGAGTGCGGCGGCCAGCATCACGACCGATGGTGGCAGACTGCCAATCGGCTCACCGGGCGCAACGCTCCTGATCTCGAGCTCGCGTCCCGCAGCG
>CAYLME010000028.1:0-27038 GCA_964384585.1 uncultured Gemmatimonadaceae bacterium
GCGGCGCGCAGCCGCTCGCCGCGACCATGAACGAGGGGGCCGTGCTGTGCGTGGAAGTGGATCCGGCGCGCATCGAGCGTCGCATCCAGCAGCGCTACTGCGATCGTATCACGCACGACCTCGATGAGGCGCTCGAGTGGGTGCAGGGCGCCGCGGAGCGCGGTGATGCGCTGTCGGTAGGGCTGGTCGGGAACTGTGCGGAGGTCCTGCCGGAGCTGGTACGCCGGCGCGTGGTCCCGGATGTGCTCACGGACCAGACGTCGGCACACGACGAACTGAACGGTTACGTTCCGGCCGGCCTCACGCTGAACGCTGCGGATGACCTGCGGCAGCGCGATCCGCGCGAGTACGTGCGCCGCTCGATGCAGTCGATGGCCGACCACTGTCGCGCGATGGTCGAGCTGATGGGCATGGGCGCAGTGACGTTCGACTACGGCAACAACCTGCGGGGCCAGGCGAAGGAGGCGGGTTTCGCGGATGCATTCGCGTTTCCGGGATTCGTGCCGGCCTATGTCCGACCGCTGTTCTGCGAAGGGAAGGGCCCGTTCCGCTGGGCTGCGCTGTCCGGTGATCCGGAGGATATCCGTCGCACGGATGAACTCGTGCTCGAGCTGTTCCCGCACGACGCGCATCTGCAGCGCTGGATCCGCATGGCGCAGGAGCGTGTCGCATTCCAGGGGCTGCCAGCGCGCATCTGCTGGCTCGGCCAGGGCGAGCGCGCGAAGTTCGGTGTCGCATTGAACGACCTCGTCGCAAGCGGTGCGGTGTCCGCACCGATCGTGATCGGGCGCGACCATCTCGATACCGGCTCCGTCGCATCGCCGTATCGTGAGACGGAGGCGATGAAGGATGGCAGCGACGCGATCGCGGACTGGGCGATACTCAATGCGCTGCTCAACGTGGCGAGCGGTGCCAGCTGGGTGTCGTTCCATCACGGCGGCGGTGTCGGCATCGGCAAGTCGCTGCACGCGGGGCAGGTCATCGTCGCGGACGGCACGCCGGAGATGCGTGAGCGGCTCGAGCGGGTACTGACGAACGATCCCGGCATCGGCGTGGCGCGCCATGCGGAGGCCGGTTATGAGACCGCGATCGAAACGGCGCAGCGGCAGGGCATCCGTCTGCCGATGCGCGAGCAGGGTTAATGCAGTGAACGAAACGACCAGGAGCCAGATGAACGAGGATATTCTGCGCCTTGCAGGCGCACGGCTGGACGAGGACGGGGACGAAGAGGCGGAGAAGCAGGCGTCGCCGGCGGGCGCGAATCCCGCAATGCTGACAGACAGCGTACGCGACCGGCTGTTCCGGGCGCGCACACTGATCATCAGCGGCGAGATCAACCAGAAGCTGGCGGCGCAGGTGATGGGTCAGCTGCTCGCGATGACCGCGGAATCCGATGAGGCGATCACGATCTTCGTGAACTCGCAGGGCGGTCATGTCGAGTCGGGCGACACGATTCACGACATGATCCGCTTCATCAATGCCCCGGTACGGATGGTCGGCACCGGGTGGGTAGCGAGCGCGGGCGCACTGATCTACGTCGCGGTACCGAAGGAGCAGCGCTTCTCGCTGCCGAACACGCGCTACCTGCTGCACCAGCCGTGGGGCGGCGCGCGCGGCAGTGCGGCGGACATCGAGATCGAGGCGCGCGAGATCGTCAAGATGCGCGAGCGTCTGAACCGGGTGTTTGCGGAGCAGACGGGCCAGACGTACGAGCGCATCGTGGACGACACGAGGCGCAATTTCTGGCTCTCGGCCGACGCCGCAGTCGAGTATGGCCTGGTCGGCCAGATCATCAAGAGCGCCGCCGAGTTGAAGTGATGTGCAAGCGGCGCTGCGGACGCACCGCAGCGTCGCACACTCTTCCCGCCGCCTGATGCCGACGACTCTTCTTCCCGAGCTGCTGTGGCAGGACGGCCGGTTCGTGCGCGATCGTGCGCTCGTCCTGGACGGCGATCGCATTGCCGCGATCGTGCCTGGGGAACGTGCGGGGCGCGATGCGGAGCACCTGCCGCGCCGGGCACTCATGCCGGGTTTCGTGAACGCGCACTCTCATGCGTTCCAGCGTGTCATCCGCGGGCATACCCAGTGGCGGCCGGCACACGAGCGCAGCGCGGACTTCTGGAGCTGGCGCGAAGAGATGTATCGTGCCGCGCTGCTGCTCTCGCCCGAACATATCGAAGCCGCCTCGGCGTTCTGCTTCCTCGAAATGCTGAAGGCCGGCTACACGACCGTGGGCGAGTTCCACTACCTGCACAACGACCGCAGTGGGGCGCGTTACGATGATCCCGTCGAGCTCGCGCGGCGCATCATCAGCGCTGCGCGAAGCGTCGGTATCCGTATCACGCTGTTGCACGTCGCGTATGCGACGAGCGCGATAGGCCAGCCGCTGCGACCCGAGCAGCGTCGTTTCGCCACACCGGAACTGGACGGCTTCCTCGATGCGGTAGACCGGCTGCGCGGACCGGCATGCGACGATCCGCTCGTGAGTATCGGCGTCGCGCCGCACAGCATCCGGGCGGTGCCGCGCCAGTGGCTGCGCGAGATCCGCATCTACGCCGGGCAGCACGACCTGCCGCTGCACATGCACGTGAGCGAGCAGCCGGCGGAAGTGGATGCGACGCTTGCGGCGTTCGGGCTGCGCCCGGTCGAGCTGCTCGAACAGGACGGCATGCTCGATGCACGTTTCACGGCCGTGCATGCGACGCACCTGTCGCCGCACGAGGTGACTGCACTCGGCGGGAACGACGTGACGATCTGCGCGTGTCCGACCACGGAACGTGACCTGGGCGACGGGTTCCTGCAGTCGTCGAATCTCATCGCGGCCGGTGCACGGATCGCGATCGGTACGGACAGCCAGAGCATCATCGATCCGTTCGAGGAAGTCCGCACACTCGAGTACAACGAACGGTTGCAGCGGCTGCGTCGCATCGTGCTGCTGCCACCATCCGCCGAAGGGCCGGCCGATCCCGGCCGGCTGCTGCTCGACATCGGCACGCGTGCGGGGGCAGATGCGCTCCGGATCGACGCGGGCAGGCTGGAGGCGAACGCGCTCGCCGACCTGATCGCGGTTGATCTCGACCACATCGCACTCGTCGGTTGCACGGATGATACGCTGGCCGCGCACCTTACCCTTGGCGGTCGCGCCGAGTGCGTGAGCGACGTGTGGGTCGGCGGTGTGCGCAGGGTCACGGACCGCAGGCACCCGGACGAGGAACGACTACGCGCCGCATACGACGTGGTGTCGAGGTCGTGATGATCCGCCCTGCAGCCACTCCTCGCCTCCGCCAGGAGACGCGCCGCTGATGGCAAGCATCCAGCTCGGGCGCATCGCCGGGTTCCGCTTCGGCGTGGACTACTCCTGGTTCATCATCTTCTTCCTGATCCTGTGGTCGTTCACGGCCGGCGTGTTTCCCGCGCAGGTCCCGGGTCTGAGCAGTGCCGCGTATCTCGCGATGGGTGTCACGGGCACGGTGCTGTTCTTTGCGTCGCTCGTGTTGCACGAGCTGTCGCATGCCGTCATGGCGCAGCGGCGCGGCATCGAGGTCGAGAGCATCACGCTGTTCCTGCTCGGTGGTATTGCGCGCACCCGCTCGGAGGCGAGCACGCCGGGCGACGAGTTCCGGATCGCCGCGGTAGGCCCGCTCATGAGCCTGCTGATCGCGACGGTGCTGCTTGCCCTGTCGATGCTCGGCCGCAGCATGGGATGGCATCTCGCGATCGTCGTCGTGTTGCAGTACATCGCGCTGCTCAACTTCGTGCTCGCGGCGTTCAACCTGCTGCCCGGCTTTCCACTGGACGGCGGACGCGTGCTGCGCGCCGCGGTCTGGCACTTCACGGGCGACCAGACGCGCGCCACGCGGGTTGCGGCCGCGTCCGGGCGCGGCATGGCCTGGCTGCTGTTCGCGCTCGGTGCGTTCGAAATCTTCGCCGGCGCTCTGCTCGGCGGCGTGTGGCTGATCTTCATCGGCTGGTTCATCCGCAACGCCGCAGACGCGGGCTACCAGCAGCACATGCTGCGCGCGACGCTCGGCAGCGTGCTTGCCCGCGATACGATGACGCCGACGCCGCGCACGATAGAGCCGGACATGACGCTCGAACGTCTCGTGGGCGAGTACTTCATGCACACGCGCTACCTGTCGTTCCCGGTCGTGGACGGTGAGCGGCCGCTCGGCATCATCACGCTGAATCAGGTGAAGGCCGTGCCGCGCGATGACTGGCCGCAGCGGACCGTGGCCGATACGATGACGAAGCTGGACGAGGGCATCGTAGTCGCTGGAACGGACTCACTGCTCGCGGTGATGCAGCAGCTGCAGGCGTCGCCCGTCAGGCGACTGCTCGTCGTCGAGCACGGACGGCTGATCGGCTACATCACGGCACACGATGTCGCGGGCTGGATCGAGAAGAGCGGCGTACTCAAGGGAGAGCGGACGCGTGGCTGACACGCATGACGTGATACCGGAAGACAGATTGCCACCCGGCTTTGCTGAGCTGATTGACAATCCCCCGAAGGAGCCCGCGGTGCCGGCGCCTTCGGCAACCGTCGTGCTGGCCCGGCCCGGGCCGCGCGGCCCCGAGGTACTGCTGCTCAAGCGCCTGCGCACCAGCGGCTTCGTACCCGGCGCGTTCGTTTTTCCGGGCGGCCGCGTCGATGCGGCGGACTCGAGCGTGGACCTGATCGCACGCACCGAGGGGATGACGGCGGAGCCGGAACCGGCGTACTGGATGGCGGCTGCACGTGAAGCGTTCGAGGAGACGGGACTGCTGCTCGGTGCGCGCGCGGACGGGACGTCGTGTGCACGCGGCGATGGCAGTCTCGAGCAATGGCGCGAGAAGCTGCTCACGGACCAGGCAACGCTGATCGACGTGCTCAGGGCGGAAGACATCCGGCTCGACTTCCGTTGCACCGCGTACTGCGCGCACTGGATCACGCCCGTGGCCGAGCCGCGGCGCTATGACACGCGATTCTTTCTGGCGGAAGTGCCGCGCGAGTGTCTCGCGGTCATCGATGCACGCGAGATGAGTGCGAGCATCTGGCTGCGCCCGACGGATGCGCTCGAGCGGTTCCACCGCGGCGAGCTGCCGATGGTGTTCCCCACCGCGCGCACGCTGCACGAGCTGTCGCGGTTCCGAACGATCGATGACGCGCTGGCCCATTACCGCTCCGCCACGATCCGCGCGATCCAGCCACGGCTGGTGCGGCGCGACGGCGGCATCGGCATGGAGCTGGACGACCTGGAGGAGGATGCATGACGCAGCGACCCGCGACCCTTGGTGAGCTGAAGGCAAGCGGCTACGGCTCGCGCACCGTGAAGGACGAGATGCGCGCCAACGTGCTGCGCAAGCTGCGGAATGGTGAGACGCTGTTCCCCGGCATCGTCGGCTACGAGGATACAGTCGTACCGCAGATCGTGAACGCGATACTCGCGCGCCAGAACTTCATCCTGCTCGGCCTGCGCGGCCAGGCCAAGAGCCGCATCATCCGGCAACTGGTCGACCTGCTCGACCAGGAGATCCCGATCATCGCCGGCAGCGAGGTCAACGACGATCCGTTGCAGCCGATCTCGAAGTTCGCGCGGCAGCTGATCGAAGAAGACGGCGACAACGCGCCGATCGCATGGGTCGGCCGCGATGCGCGATTCGTGGAGAAGCTGGCGACACCGGACGTAACGATCGCGGACATCATCGGCGACATCGACCCGATCAAGGCTGCGCGCGGCGGACACCTGCTCTCCGACGAGCTGACCATCCACTACGGGCTGCTGCCACGCGCCAATCGCGGCATCTTCGCCGTCAACGAACTGCCGGACCTTGCAGGCCGTATCCAGGTCGGCCTCTTCAACATCATGCAGGAAGGCGACGTCCAGATCAAAGGCTTCCCGGTGCGGCTGCCGCTCGACGTGATGCTCGTGTTTACCGCGAACCCGGAGGATTACACCGCTCGCGGCAAGATCATCACACCGCTCAAGGACCGCATCGGTGCGGAGATCATGACGCACTACCCGGAGAGTGTCGATGCCGGGATGGACATCACGGCGCAGGAGGCTTGGCTCGGACGCGGTGACACGCCGGTCGAAGTGCCGCCGATCGTTGCTGAGCTGATCGAGCGGGTTGCATTTCTCGCCCGTGGAGATCGCCGCATCGATCAGCGCAGCGGCGTGAGCCAGCGCATGCCGATCAGCGCACTCGAGACCGCGGTCTCGAATGCCGAGCGTCGCGCATTGTTGGTGGGCGAGGTGGTGATCGCGCCGCGACCGAGCGATGTGTACGCGGCGCTGCCCGCGATCACCGGCAAGCTGGAACTCGAGTACGAGGGTGAGCTGGTCGGTGCGGACCGGATCGCACGCGAGCTGATCTCACGCGCGTGCGCCGACATCCTCGATGAGCGTGGCGGCCAGATGGTCGAGAACGAAATCGAGGAGGTCGTGGACTACTTCGACCGTGGCGGCGTGCTCCAGCTGGGAGACACGGCAGGCGCCTCGGCGACGCTCGATGGGTTCAGGATCGTGCCGGGACTGGTCGAAGCGGTCGAGAAGCTTGCACTCGTGCAGACACCGGCAAGCGATGCGGCGATGGTCGCGGGCTGCGAACTGGTGCTGGAAGCACTCGTCGCGGAACGACGCCTGTCGCGCAGCGAGGCAGGCAGCTACTCGCGCGTGGCACGGCGGTCGTCGCCGCCGCCGCAGGGACCGATCGAGATCTGATACTGCTGTGGCCCGGGGCCGGGGCCGGGGCCCGGGGTCGTTTGACGGCGGTTCCGGCTGCGCCGTTTGACTGCGGAGTCACGCGCTCGTGCCCTCGCCGTCAGGGGTGGCGCGTTCGGGCGGTCCTCCCGGTTCGTTAGCCAACGAGGGTGAGCAGGCGTTGCTGTGCGCGCGGTAGCGCGAACTCATCGCGGCGCGCGGGTTCATACCATGTGCGACGTTGCGTTGCTCGTACCGTGACGGCGTGCTCGATATCGAACGCGTGATACACTTCGATGCGATGCGAGAAGACGTGCCGCACGAGGGCAGTCGGCTCATCACTTCGCAATGCGACGTCTTCACTTCGTGTAACGGCCCGTGCGGCCTCCAGTGCCGCGTCTTCCGGTGCCGCTCCATCCATCGCGGCGCGCGACGGCAGCTCCCACATGCCGGCGAGCAGGCCGGTGTCGGGGCGCCGGGTGAGGAGCAAACGACCTCTCCGATCACGCAACACGGCCGCACCCACAGCGATCACGGGAACGTCCGGCTTTTTCTTCGCGGCAGGCCGCTCCAGCTGCGTTCCGTTCTGATACGCAAGACAGTGTCTTGTGACCGGGCATGCACGGCAGTCAGGCGATCGCGGCGTGCAGGTCGTTGCGCCCAGCTCCATCAATGCCTGGTTGAAATCGCCGGGTCGTGTTTCCGGAACGAGTGCTGCGGTCGCGTCTCGCAGCGCCTTCCCTTCGATGTTGCGGTCGAGCAGGCGTGACATGACACGGCGGACATTGCCGTCAACGGCAGGTTCTGTGTGGCCGTGGACGATGCTGGCGATCGCACCGGCCGTGTAGTCACCGATGCCCGGGAGAGCGCGCAGGCCGTCCGCGTCCTCAGGCATCCGGCCGGCGTGTCGCTCGCGCACGATGCGCGCTGCCGCGTGCAGGTTGCGCGCGCGTGAGTAGTAGCCGAGACCCTCCCAGGCCTTCAGCACGTCGTCGATGTCTGCGTCGGCGAGGTGGGCCAGGGTGGGGAAGCGCTCGATCCAGCGCTCGTAGTACGGAATTGCCGCGGCGACGCGCGTCTGCTGGAGCATGATCTCGCTGACCCACACGGCGTACGGGTCGCGCGTCTCACGCCACGGAAGCGGGCGACCGTGCTGGTCGAACCAGGACAGCAGGGATATCTGGAACTGCTTCGTCTGCATGGGTGGCATCATGCCGGGGCCGGCCGATCTGCCGCAACCGAATGTCGACCGAGGTCGTCTGGCGGATGGTCCGGCCCAGGCGTGCTGCTGCGCCCCGGCGGGCTGTGAGCCCGCCGCTCTGCGGCCGGATTTCCGCTATACTTGAGCATCGACCCGTCGCGCGGAGGTGCCAGTGCGCTACACGACCTACTCGAAGTATTCCGGCTCCATCCTCGACGCCCTGAACATCCAGGATCTGCTCGAGCGGCTTGCCGATTTCCTGCTTCAGAGCGGATTCGAGGGCGGACCGCATTTCAACCCGTGGTGGGGCTGGAGCGGCGACGAGGAAGGCGACAAATCGCTGGACGCGCTCAAGGAGGCGCTGCTCCAGGCGCTGATCGAGAGTGGCCAGCTCACGCCGGAGATGCTGGCCGAGCTGCGGGGTGAAGGGGATGGTGACGAGGACACGCGACGCAAGATCGCGGAGATGCTGGACGAGCTGGTGCGTCGCCTGGTGGAGGAAGGCTACCTGAACACGACCGAGACGCCGCAGATGCCGACGGGCCATACGGAGATGGACGGCACGGTCGACGACGCGAAGCGTGCGGCGCAGCAGGTCGAATTCAACCTCACGCAGAAGGGCATCGACTTCCTCGGCTACCGCACGCTGAAGAACCTGCTGGGCGCGCTGGGTCGCAGCAGTCTCGGCTCGCACGACACGCCGCATCTCGCGACGGGCGTGGAGGCGGAGGCCGCCCCGAAGAAGTACGAATTCGGCGACACGCTCAACCTCGACATTCCTGCCACGCTGTCGAATGCGCTCGCGCGCGAGGGCATGACGGTGCCGCTGAACCTCGAGTACGACGACCTGATGGTGCACCAGGCAGAGTACCGCAGCTCGTGTGCGACGGTGCTGATGCTGGACATCTCGCACTCGATGATCCTGTACGGCGAGGACCGGTTCACGCCGGCGAAGAAGGTGGCGCTGGCGCTGTCGCACCTGATCCGTACGCAGTACCCGGGCGACACGCTGCGGGTGGTGACGTTCGGCGATCGTGCGCAGGAGATCCCGATCGGCGAGCTGCCGCACGCGAAGGTCGGACCGTTCCACACCAACACGGCGGAGGGGCTGAAGCTGGCGCGTCGCATCCTGCTCTCGCAGAAGAAGGACATGCGCCAGATCGTCATGATCACGGACGGCAAGCCCAGCGCGATCACGGTGGGGCAGGACCGGGTCTACAAGAACCCGGCCGGTCTCGATCCGCGGGTGATCCGGGAAACGCTGCACGAAGTCGCGGCGTGCCGGAAGGCCGGCATTCTGATCAATACGTTCATGCTCGCGCGCGAGCGTGCGCTCGTCCAGTTCGTGAGCAAGGTCTGCGAGATGGCGCGTGGCAAGGCGTACTTCACGAACACGGTGACGCTGGGCGAGTACGTGATGCGGGACTTCCTGAAGCGGCGGACGTCGCGCGGCTGAGCGGCTGCTGCGGGCAGGTGTGCACACCGGCGACGCGGCCTGCCGTCACCGGGTGCCGGAGGCCGGGCTCGTGCGGTGGAGACGGAGCGCCGTCATAGTTCCTGAACGGTCGGCGCTGGCGTGATTTTCGCCCTGGCCACTGGCCGGGCGAGCGGCAAGACCGCATAGTGCAGCACGATCGCGCACGACAACCAGTGATAACGGACACTGCATGACGTGGTGGGAAGCCATCATTCTCGGCGTAGTACAGGGCATCACAGAGTTCTTCCCCGTGTCCAGTTCCGGACACCTCGTCATGTCACAGCATCTGCTCGGTTTATCGATGCCGGGGATCGGCTTCGAGGTGGCAGTGCATGTCGCGACGCTGATCTCGGTGCTGATCGTTTACCGCCAGAAGGTGTTTCGCCTCATGCGAGGCATGGTCGGTCGCGCAGAGGAATCGTCATGGCCGTACCTGCTCAAGCTGGCCCTCGCCTCCGTGCCGGCAGCGATCGTCGGTCTCGCGTTCAAGGACTGGTTCGAGGCGCGTTTCGATAACCCCGGCTTCACCGGCACGATGCTGCTGGTCACGGGCATGGTGGTGTGGTCGAGCCGATGGACGCGCGCCGAATCGCTGCCCGACTGGAAGGAATTCGTACCGCTGGTGCTGGCGGCGGTCGCTGCGTTCGTGCTCGGGTCGTTCGGTGCGTTCCTGGTGGTGAGCGCGATCCTGCTCGTGATCTTCGGCATCTCGCGCGCGACATCGAAGCGCGACTGGATGGCCGAGCCGACCTGGGCGGGTGCGCTGCTGATGGGTATCGCGCAGGCGTGCGCGATTCTGCCGGGCATCTCCCGCTCCGGCTCGACGGTCCTGACGGGCCTGTGGCGACGCATCGATCCCGTGGCCGCCGCGGAGTTCTCCTTCCTGATGTCGATTCCGGCGATCATCGGCGCAGCCGTACTGGCGCTGCCGGACCTGGCGCAGAACGGCGGCGATGTGGGCGCCTTCCCGCTCGCGGCCGGCTTCATCGCCGCCGGCGTTGCGGGCGTGCTCGCGATCCGCTGGTTCGTTGCGCTGCTCGCAAAACAGAACTTCCACGTGTTCGCGTACTATTGCTGGATCGCGGGCACGCTGTTCCTGCTCACACTGTAACCCTTCGGTGGACGCCTCCCGGCGTCCCGTGCACGTGCGCGCGCGCAGTGTGCGTGCGCCACGCGGGCACCCGCACCACGCGCGCGGCCATGGAGCACGCGCTAGTGCTGTTGTGTCGCCTCCGTCGTGACTGACGGCGCAGGTTGCGCGAGCGGCATGTCGTTCCAGCTCATGAGCGTGTTCCACACGAGTGGTATCTCGTGGTGGTTGAGGAACCGGTGCAGCGGGTTGAACGAGAACGCGACGACGCGCCCCTGTCCGACGGGCAGGTCGAAGATCGCGCCCTGACCGACGATTACGTTCTCGTTGCGAACCATTCCCGACAGCACGTAACGCCCGTCATCGCCACTGCGGTCTGCACGCTGTGACTGCGCAGGCGCGGTCTGGCCCGCGCCTGCCGCACGCGTCTCCGGCATCCCCATCATCTCGCCCGTTGGCTCGGGCCGCTCGTCGGCGGGTGGCTTCGTACCATACTGCGCGACAACGAGGTCGCGATCGCGGCGATCCACGCCAAACAGCGGACCGTTGCCGCGGAAGAGGTGGAACGTTTCCGGGAAACCGTACATGACGGGATGATCTGGCCGGCGCGCCTTCGCAGTCACGACGGACCCCGGATGGAAGAGGTTGCCGGTAGCGCGGCTGCTCAGCTGCCGGGCGAGTCCGCCCTCGGCAGCGAGGCGCGAGGGGTTGCCGAGGGTGACGAGCATGCCACCGCCATTGACGAAGCGCTGCAGGTTGGCGAGTCCGTCGAAGCCCATGCCGCCGGTCATGTCGTCGGTCGAGTCCGGCGTGCCGTGCGACGGAAACTCGTCGGTCCTGGTGTACGGCATGGGTCCCCACTTCCGATCGATGCCGTGCACGAGCTGGTGGAGCTCACCGCGTACCTGTGGCACGAGGATCACGTCGAAGCGGCTGCGCAGACTGCCGGCGCGCAGGTCGTCCTTGTCGATCGACGTGTACGGCACGCCGTACTGCTCGAGCGTGAAGCGCGCCCAGCCCTCGTCCTGCGTGTTGTACCACGTGTGATAGACACCGACGCGCGGCACGTCGGCGGCATGGCGCGTAACGTTCGGCGTGCGATTCGTCGCAACCAGATCGAGGCCGAATCGCTGTGCGATCTGTTGTGCGACGTCGCGCGAGGCACCCGTGATCACCAGGCTGCCCGCGGGGAACGAGTCGCGGCCGACTGTGAAGGCCGCGCGCGACACCTCGGCTGAAGCGCCGCCGCCATTCTGCGCGAGCCAGTACAGTGCGGGCAGCAGCTCGCCCTGGCCCGTATGGGCCACGAGGTGTGTGCTGCCGCTGCCACGAACACTGCCCGTGTATGCGACGGTGTCGTTCAGCAGCGTCAGGTCGTTCCACTCGAAGATGCCGGGCTCGTCCACCGGCTGCACGTCCACGCCGTAGAGGTAGCCGAGCGTCCAGGCGATGTCGTCGTACGGCGGATGCTCCGCGTCCGCCGGGAAGTCCTGTTTCGTGAGCAGTGTTACGGCCAGGTCGCGGTACGGCTGATCGAGCCGGACCACGAAATCGCCGTTCCTGCGCTGATGCACCTCGATCGCCTGGCGCTGCAGCTGGTTGACGAGGTAGGCCGTGCGGCGCGGATCACGCTGGTCATCGAAGCCGGGAATCACGAAACCGTGCGGTGCCTTCGTCTGGCCACGCGTGATGCTGTTGGTGCCCTTCTGCCAGAAGTTGCGCAGCAGCTGGTCCCGGTTCTCGGCGGTGAAGAGCAGCGACGCGAGCACGCCGGCCTGCATGAAGTTCGTGTTGTTGCGCATGGACCAGCGGACCTTCGCGGTCGGCGGCCAGTGGCGGTACCACTGGCGGCTGGTGACGAGATCGCCGGCATAGCGCTGGTTGGAGAGGTCGCGCACGTACGTATCGGCGCCCGCATTGCCGAACGTCTCGTAGAAGCGCGCGATGTTGTTGTGGTTGTTCGCCACCCATGCCGCGTAGCCGGGCCACCAGCCGTCGAAGAAGCCCCAGTGCCAGACGCCGGGCATGTTCTGCGCCGAGAGCCGGGTGATGTCGTTGTTGGCGAAGAGCTGCCATTCACCAACGACGATCGGATCGTTCTCGTGGTTGTACGGTCCGGTGCCGGTCGAGATGTAGAGCAGAGGCACCGACTCGTGCAGGTCGTGGATGACGAGCGGGTGCCAGTCGTAGTAGGCACGGAACAGCGCCCTGGTCAGCGCCTGCGAGACCTGGATGCCATCGCGGTTGTTGTCGTGCACCACGTACTCGCCCCAGTACGGCGTCGAGCGCGGGAAACCGTCGTCGGGCGACTCGCGACCCTTCGTATAGCGATTGTACCAGTCGACCTGCCGGTCGCGGCCGTCCGGCTCGGCAACGGGATTCACCAGCGTGATCACTTCGTTGCGTATGCGCGTAACGTCCGGATCGTCACTCACCGCAAGCCGGTAGACGAGCTCGGGCAGCATCTCCGGCGGCCCCATCTCGGGCGAGTGCAGCCCGCCGTTCAGCATGTAGATCGGCTTCGCCTGCGCGATGACCGCATCCACCTCCGATGCGGGCAGTGTACGTGGATCGGCGAGTCGCTCGAGCTGCGACCGGTAGTGATCGAGTCGCTGCATCGTCTGCTCATCCGCCACGACGACGAGCAGAATCTCGCGACCGCCCTCGCTCGTGCCCAGCATCTCCACGCGGACGCGGGGCGTGGCTGCGGCGAGTGCGCGATAGTAGCCGTAAAGCTCATCCGTCGTATGAACGACACCGGGCGCACCCGAGATGACACCGAAATGGTCCTTCGGCGAAGGAATCGTCGGGTGGTCCGGCAGCGTCGCTACCGTCCGGGACAGAAACAGCGTGTCCGTCGTGTGCTCGCGGATCAGCCGGCCGTACTCCTCGTCGAGTGGCAGCCGCTGCTGCGCCGCCGCGGGCAGAGCCGAGACGAGCAGCGTGAGGACAACGAATGGCGGACGCAGGACGGCGCGTAGCATGACGGCTCCTGGCGGGAAATGGTGTCCGGATGACCGATGGGTATGGTGGATTGATAGGACGAGGCTGCCAGTCCACGCAAGTTGATCAGCACGAGCGCCGTTTCTAGCTTCCGATATTTCCGGGTACCACAGATGAGCACTTCCGAATCCGTCCGCATCACACCGCCCGCGCGGCTGGCCGTTTTCGGCGCCGAAGCGACTTCCGCCACCGTCGAACTGCTCGAGCGTCCCTTCTCCTGGCGCATGACACGCGCCCTGCTCGCCGCTGGCATCGGCCTCGGCCTGGCGCCACTCGTCGCTGTTCTGCCGCCGCACGTGCCATGGGCGGCCGCTTCGCTGATCGGAGGAGGCGTCATCGCGCGCGGGCGCTGGATCGAGCACTACACGCTCGCGCGTATCGAGGGGAGCTGCCCGCGCTGTGGTGGCGCCATCGAGATGACGCCGGACCGCCGGCTGAAATCGCCGGAGTCCATAACCTGCAACCACTGCGGCGAGACCGTGCTGCTCGAGGTGGACGTCGATCGCGGCTGAGCGCAGAACGCGCACGGCCGTAGCACGATTCCGCGACCCGCCCCAGTTCCTGCGAAGCCGTCACGAGGGCATCCGTCGACCCGCCCGGTGCCGGAACGATGCTTGCAACCCACCACAGAGCAAGCAGTTACGAATCATCTGGAGGGCCGATGGAGCACAGGGACGCCAACAGGCGGGAGAATCGCGCGCAGCCGGAACGCCAGGACCACCGCGGTTCGGAGGGCGATGGCGATCGGGTGCAGCGCGCGGTGCGCAGCGTTTCTGCCGGAGCGCGCAGGAACAGGGGTACGGTTGCCGCAGCAGGACTTGCGGCGAGCTCGATCGCGATGATCGCGGGCGGGATGAACCCCGATGCCGAGGCCCCTGCGCAGGCGGCGCTCGATGGGCTGGCCCACGCGTCGGAAACGGTTCGCCGTGAGATCGTGCCGGCAGCGGCGGCGTACGACCTCCCGCAGCACGAGCACGAGAACATCGACTTCTTCATCGACTTCCTCGCCCGTGACAAGCACGAGCGCACGGCTGAGTGGCTCGAGCGTATCGGCAAATACGGTCCGATGATCCAGGAGGAGCTGCGTGCGCGGGACATGCCGCAGGACCTGCTCTACCTGACGATGATCGAGAGCGGCTTCGATCCGAACGCGTACTCCTCGGCGCATGCGGCGGGACTCTGGCAGTTCATCAAGGAGACCGGCCAGCGCTATGGCCTCGAGGTGTCCGAATACGTGGACGAACGGCGCGATCCGGTGAAGGCGACCGGTGCTGCGCTCACGTACCTGCAGGACATGCATGAGCGGTTCGACAGCTGGTTCCTCGCCGCTGCCGGCTACAACACCGGCGAGAATCGCGTCGGCAGGCTGATGCGCGAAGTGACCGGCTCGGAGCGTGGCTCCGAGGAGGACTACTGGATGATCTGGTCGCGCCTGCCGCGCGAGACGCGTGACTATGTGCCGCTCATGCTCGCGGTGCGGGAGATCGCGGCAGAGCCGGCGAAGTACGGCTTCACGAACGTCGAATTGCAGGATCCGCTGGCGTTCGACGAGGTGATCGTGCCGGGCGGCACCGCACTGGCCGACGTCGCGGCGGCGGCGGGTGTGAACCAGGCGGTCGTCGATGACCTGAACCCGCATTTCGTGAAGAAGATGACGCCACCCGGCCGTGAGATGGCGGTGCGCGTCCCGGTCGGGCAGCAGCAGCGCGTCGCGGCGGCGTTCGAGCAGCCGACGCAGCTATCGGAGCGGGAATTCGCCGACTGAGTTGTGATGTAGTCGGGGCTGTCCGTCCGGAAATGCAACAGCGCGGTGCAACGGGGTGAGGGCTGCAGCGACGCAGCCCTCACCCTCTTTTCTGTCAGCGCAGCACTGCCGCGCGGCTGCTCAGCCACGTTTCGCGGAACATGCGCGCCTCTGCGTCCGGATTCTCGACGGGCACGACGACGAGCGTTTCATCCTGCGTCAGCGTCATCGGCCGGGTCAGCTCCTCACCACGGATTTCGTAGGTGATCGTGGTGCGTGTACCCGGTGCTGCTGCTCCCACGAGTTGCTGAAGCTGCTCGATGCCCATGATGCGTGTACTGCCCAGGGCGCGGATCACGGCGCCGCGATCGACACCGGCCTCGTAGAGCGGCGTCGCGATGGTCGTTGCGCTCGATACGAGCACGCCACCATTGGCCGCATTCTCGAGCCGTGCCGGGCCCAGCCATGCGGTGCCGGCTCGTGCGAGCCGGACCTCTGCGCCCGCGGCGCGCAGAAGCCGTGCAAAGTCGGGCGCTTCCCGCCCCTCGATGTAGCTGGCGAAGAACCGGTCGGCGAAGCCGCGGTCGCCGGTCACGTCCGCCAGCACACTGCGCAGGTCATCGATCGAGTAGTTGTCGAACGTGCGGCCGTGTCGCTGCCACAGTTCCCGCATGTAGTCGTCGAGCGTGACGCTGTCGAAACGCGTGCGCAGCTCGAGATCCAGGGCGAGGCCGATGCCGGCGCCCCAGGTGTAGTATGAAATGAAGGTGTTGCCGCGGTTGTTCGGGTCGATGGCAGCGGCGGCATCGACGAACGGCGCCTGCGTGCTCATCTCGACGGGAGAGAAGAAGCGCCGGCCACGACCGTTCACGATCGTGTTGATCGTGCCGGTCAGCCCCCGCAGGAACTGATCATCATCGAGTATGCCTGCGCGCCGCATCGTCAGGTCGTCGTAGTAGCTGGTGAAGCCCTCACCGAACCACAGCTCTCCGGACATGTTGGCTTCCTCGAAATCGAACGGCTCGAGTGCCGCACTGCGCAGGCGTTCCATGTTCCATGCGTGAAAGAACTCGTGCGACACGGTGCCGAGCACGCCACGCATGTTCGATGCGAGAGACGACGACGACGTCAGGATCGTGGAGTTGCGATGCTCCATGCCGTCGCCGGACGCCCACGGCAGGTAGCACGCAATGAACGTGTACTCCCCGTAATCGAAGCGGGGGTACTCGCCGAAGACGGCGGCCTGCTCGGCAGCGATTGCCCACGTCTGTTCCGCATACGAGCGCGCTTCCTCGTCGGTGCCGAGATGGTGCAGCGCGATGCGCAGCGTCTGACTGATGCCGCCCTGCGTGACCTGATGCTCGAGCACGGCGTGGTCACTCAGCTCGGTCGGGCTGTCGAGGAAGTATGCCAGGTCCGGCGCAGTGTAGGTGGAGGCTTCGGCGGTGCGCTCGAGCTGCGTCGCGATCCGCCAGCCGGAACCGTCCGGGATGTCGAACGTGACGCGGATCGGCCGCGCGTCCGTGTTGCGCGCCCACATGAACGTGGCGGGGATGTTCAGATGTGCATGCTTGTTGTCGATGGCGGCGTATGTGCCGTCGGACCGATCCGCGAACAGCGTATAGTGCACCCGCACTGTGCCGTCATGGCCGGTGACGTTCCACTGGTGGATGTTCGGACGGGTGATGCGGAGCGTGTCGCCGGCGCCGTTCGTGGCGACCACGTCATACACGTTCTTCGCGAACTCGTGCAGCGCGTAGCGACCCGGCGAGGATCGACTCATGCGCAGCTCGAGCGGCTGAGCGGGCAGGTTCCGGAACTCGATCATCACCTGCGCTTCATGATGCATCGCGTTCGGGAACGAGATCCGGTAGAACGTGGTGTCCTGCGCCGCTGCCGGCACCGACACGAGCAGCAGGCAGATCGTGCCGATCAGTGCCATCAACCTGGAATGCGTCATCATTGTCCGCTGTTCTTCTGGTGGAGGGGTGCACCGGCTCCGTCCGGTCGGTGTACCGCACCGTTAGAATGGTCACAAACGGGCTGCGGTTGCAACCGAGCGTGCGTCCGACCCGATGCCGGGGTATTATCGGTTCGCCGTCTCTGCCGTCACCGGATGCAGGTCACCACCACCCGAACGGCCAGTTGAAGCTTGCAGGATGAGCCGACGAAGGAGTTCGATTCTGAAGCAGTTCTTCATGATGCTGCTCGTAGCGGCGTGCACCGCCGGCCACGCGTCTGCGCAGGTGCCGTCCGATACAGTGCGCTCGGACAGTGTGTTCCGTATCGACATGATCCGTGTCGAGACAGCACGGCCGATCACTACGGCGGGGGGCGCTGCAGCCGTCGAGGTGAGCCTGGACTCGTTGCAGGTTGGGGTTGTATCGACGGTCGCCGATGTGCTGCGCGAGCTGCCGCTGGTACAGGTGCGCACGAACTCGCGCGGCGAGGTGCAGTTCGCGCTGCGCGGGTCGGGTACCGACACGAGGCAGGCGGCCGTCCTGGTGGACGGAATACCGCTGACACTGGGCTGGGATGCGCGCACGGACCTGTCCGTCATTCCGACAACCGCCGCGCGCACACTCACGCTCACGCGCGGGGCGCCCTCCGTGCTGTACGGACCGAATGCGCTGGGCGGTGCCGTGGTCATCGGCGTGGCATCCACGCTGGAGCCGGGCGAGCCCGCAGCACTGGAGCTCGGCAGCAGCGTGGATCATTCGGGTGGTCACGCGTGGTCGGCCACGGGCACGGCACCGGTCGACATCGGGGGTGGCACGCTCGTCGTCCGTGGTGGTGCCGGCTATCGCGAGCGTGATGCGATGCTGCGTGCCAGCGGCGTGGCTGTCACCTGGCCAGGCGAATCCGACGAGCTGCCCAACAGTGATCTGCGGCAGGTCGATGGCTTCCTCGGAGCGCGCTACACGGCGGCCGGCGGTGCATGGCTTTCACTCTCGACATTCGGCTTCGATGCCGTTCGCGGTGTGCTGCCCGAGCTGCATTCGAGTGATCCGCGACTGTGGCGGTACCCGAACGTGTCGCGTGTCGTTACCGGCCTGTCCGGCGGCACGGGCATGCGCGACGGTATCGGCGGCGGGATGGGGGATCTCGAAGCCGCGGTCGGCTTCGACTTCGGCAATACCGACATTGACAGCTACCGGACGCTGTCCTACGACGCACTCGACGGGCAGGAACGCGGGGACGACCGCACCACCACGATTCGGCTGCTGGGCGATCACACGCTCGGTGAGCGCGCGGACCTGAGCGGTGCAGTCACGTGGGCGCAGATCACGCACGACGAGCGCATCGACGGAGCGCCGACCGTGCGCTACCAGCAGCGCCTGTGGAGCGCAGCGCTGGAGAGTACGGTGAAGTTCGGCGCGGTCGCGGGGCTGCAGGACGCACGCATCACGCTCGGGGGTGTGCTCGACGGCGCAGATACGCCCGAGACCGGCGGGCGTCCGGAGCAGGAGGCACTGGGCGCGTGGGGCGCACGCGTAGGTGCGACTGCAGTCGCAGCGGACGGCTCGCTTCTCCTGCATGCGGCGGCCAGTCGCCGCGCGCGATTCCCTGCGCTGCGTGAGCTGTACTCAGGCGCGCTCGGTCGCTTCGAGCCGAACCCCGACCTCGAGCCGGAGCGCCTCGTGGTCGGTGAGCTTGGCGCGACGCTGCGGCTCGGTGCGGCCGAGATGCAGGCGGTCGGCTTCACACACCGGCTGAGCGACGCTGTCGTGCGCGTCAGCACGCCGAACGGCAACTTCCAGCGGGTGAACCGTGACGAGATGCGCAGCTACGGCCTCGAGCTGTTCGCGCTCATCCCGGTCGGCCCCGTGCAGATCGCAGCGGACGCGACCTTCCAGGATGTCGAGCTGCGCGACCCGACGACGCCTGAGGACGAGACGGAGCCGGAGTACCAGCCGGCTTTCGTGGCCGGCCTCAACGTGGGCATCAGGCTTCCCGCGGGGCTGGACGGCTCGCTGCAGCTGCGGCACACTGGCAGACAGTATTGCGTGAACCCCGATGTCGGCGGAAACGAGCAGCTGGACGCCTGGACGCGCAGTGATGCGCAGCTTTCGCGCGGCTTCCGCATGAGGCAGGGGGGTGTGCTGTCGCGCGGCAGGATCACGCTCACGCTCGACAACGCCACCGATTCCGCGCTCTACGATCAGTGCGGGTTACCGCAGCCCGGGCGCACCTTCCGCCTCCAGCTGAGGCTGTTCTGATCGTGGCCGGCCAGGTACTGCTGCTGTTCCTGGACGGAGTCGGCCTGGCGCCCGACAGCGAGCACAACCCGTTCACGCACGCGCGGCTGCCCGTGCTGCACTCACTGCTGGGCGGAGCAGGACCTTCAATGGAGCGTGCCGGGCTGACGACGGCGTATGCATCCCTGCATGCGCTGGATGCAGTGCTCGGCGTGGAGGGGCTGCCGCAGAGCGGAACCGGCCAGGCAGCGCTCTTTACCGGCGTCGATGCGATTGCACTGCACGGTCGGCACTTCGGCCCGTGGATACCCACGGCGCTGCGGCCGATGCTTGCCGAGCGCAACCTGCTCGTGCGCGCGCAGGCGGAGGGACACGACGTCGCGTTCGCGAACGCCTATCCCGAGGAGGCAGTGGCCATGCTGCGCAGCGGTGCGAAGCGGCTGCCCGCTTTCCTGCGTGCCGGGCCGCCACTCGTTGCGCACGCGGCGGGCCTGCTGACACTCCACACGCCGGAACTGGCGGCGGGTACGGCGGTCGCCAGCGAGATCACGAATACCGGCTGGCGTGAGAAGCTCCGGCGGGACGTGCCCGAGATCACCGCGTCACAGGCAGGCCGCAACCTTGCCGGCATCGTGGCAGCGCACGAGCTGACGATGTTCGCTCACTATCATACGGATACGGTCGGTCACCTGCGCGAGATGGAACCGGCCGTCGCGGCGCTCGAGCGCGTGGACGAGTTCCTTGGCGGACTGCTCGATGCGCTGCCGGCAAACGCAGTCGTCGTGATTGCCAGCGACCATGGCAACATCGAGGACGTTCGCGAGCAGCACACACGCAATCCCGCGCTCGGCATGGTGATCGGTGCGGGGGAGGTGCGTGCAGCGCCGGCGGCGATCACGGACGTCGCACGGCTCATCCACGTTCTGCTGCGCCGCCACTGAGGGCAAGTCCGTCAGACCTCCCTCCGTGTCAGTCCCACACATCCGATCACGAGCGCGAGTGCAGCGTAAGTCAGCACGAGCGCGACTGCGGTCCATGGCAGCACGAGGTCCTGCGCGTACGCCTGTTCGATCTCCAGGATCGCGCCGTGCGGCGGGAGCAGCACGGTGATGATCTCGCGCAGTCCCGGCGCTGTGTTGGCGAGCATGTCGCCGCGACGCAGTGAGTACCAGACCATTGCGACCATGCTGAGCAGTACGGCGATCCATGCGTCTGCTCGTGTCCAGACGGACAGGAGGAACGTCAGTGCCCCGAACAGCAGCACGTAGGCCCCGATCAGAACGAACGTGGTCGGTCCTGCCCAGCGCCCGAGCATCACGAAATCGAACACGGGCATCAGCAGCGCCGCGATCACGAATGCCACGATCGAGCGTGCCGCGAAACGCGTGAGGTAGATGCCCACGGACGATACCGGTCGCGCGCCGAGAAGGCGGGCGGTGCCGTCCGCACGGTCACTGCTGCACACGCCCGCGAGCATGACGAACGCCGCGATCATGCCGAAGCGTCCGAGCATCCAGCCGAGCAGCAGCATGCCGGAGATCAGCGGATAGCCGCCGATCTGGAAGAGCCGATCGAACTCGACGTGGCCCTCGTGGCCTGCAGCGACGCGTGCCATGACTGCGGCAGCGAAGAATACGCAAGCGAACGCAACGAGCAGCACGATGTGACGACGCTTCGCGCGCAGGTCGAGCGCGATCAGGTCGGAACTCTTCACTGATCCTCCTCGAGAGCGCGCCGCACGCGATCCTCCAGTGCATCGTGGGTCGGTGCCACGGCGACGATGCGTGCTCCGCCGTCGATCGCCGCGGCAAGACGGGTGCTGAGCTCGTCCGCGTCGCGTACCTCGACGTCGTAGACCGGCTCGTCGGTGCCTGCTGCCGCTGCGCCCGTGAACGCGGCGTCGAAGCCGTCGCTCGGTGCTGCGAGCCGGATGCGATAGTGTGTGGGTGTTGGCGGCGAGACCATGTCGAGCACGCTGTGAACACGGCCTGCCTCGAGCAGCACTGCGCGGCTGGCCATGCGTTCGACCTCGACCAGGTCGTGACTCGCGATCAGCACGGTGTGTCCTGCGGCACGCAGCTCGAGCACGACGTCGCGCAGCCGCACGCGCCAGAGCGGGTCGAGTCCCTCGTGCGGCTCGTCCAGCACGACCAGCTCGCGCGGCACGAGAAGCGCCTGCGCGAGACCCAGCCGCTGCCGCAGACCGTGCGACAGCTCATGCACTTCCTTGCGCACATGCGGACGGAGGCCCCAGCGCTCGATTGCGCGGTCCGCAGCGGCCGGCTCGCCGTCCAGGTGTGCCAGCGCACGCAGCATGTCACCCACGCGCCAGGGCGCCGGCGGATCGAAACGCTCCGGCAGGTAGCTCACACCCGTACCGCGCACGTACTCGCGCGGCGAGGAATCACCGATCGTGATCGTTCCGTCGGTCGGCCGCAGGAAGCCGAGCGCCAGGCCGAACAGCGTGCTCTTGCCCGCCCCGTTGGGTCCGACGACGGCGACTGCGCTGCCCTGCGGCACCTCCAGCGACACGTCGCGCAGTGCGACGGTGCCGCTGCGGCGAGTGCCGTAGCGCTTGGTGACGTACTCGAAGCGGATCATCGGTACTGTACCATGCTTCCCGTGGGCCAGGTGGCAACGAACGGCGAATGTCGTCGCACGGTATGTGGACGATGCCCGGGCGCAAGGTACGACGGCCGGGCGTTGTGTGCACCGGCTCATCCGCACATTCCCCTGCCCGCGCTCGTGCGCCAGCGTTGGCCCATGGTGCAACCACTGCTCGTGCAGGAGGAGGCGCAGCCAGTGCGTCGCGGGGTCCTCGGCGCGATGCTGCAGGCTGCCGGGTGCGTATCGGCCGATGTGCTCGCGAGCGCGCTGGAGGAGCAGCGCGCCACGGGAGAGCGGATCGGTGCCGTACTCGTGAGGTTCGGCGTCGATCCGGAGGATATCGCCCGCACGCTCGCGCTCCAGGTCCGCATGCGCTACATGCCGCCGCCCGTGCAGGCGGAAGCCACAGCAACAACGCTCGTGACCGCAGCACTCGCCAGGCGATTGCAGGCACTGCCCGTTCGCTGCGACGAGCGGGTGGTCACGGTCGCGCTGAGCGATCCGCTGGACGTGGCGGTGCTGGACGACCTGCGCTTCCGCCTGGGCCGTCGCATCGAGCCGGTCGTGGTATCGCCAGCCACGCTCGAACAGGCCATCCAGAACGCGTACGACAGCGGGGCGGTCCGTGCCCTTGCCAGCCGTTTCAATGGCGGTGCGCGCGGACGGCCCGCCGTGCAGGCACCGACCGCGGATGAGCTGAGCGCATTGCGGCGCGCGTCGGAGGCCGCGCCGATCATCGAGCTGGTCAACCTGCTGATCGAGCGAGCGCTCGCACGGCGTGCAAGCGACATTCATGTCGAACCCGGCGAGGAAGGTCTGCGCGTGCGCGCGCGCATCGACGGCGTCCTCGCGCCGCTGTTCGACATCCCGAGCGAAGCGGCGGGCGCGGTCGTCAGCCGGATCAAGATCATGGCGGGGCTCGACATCGCGGTGCGGCTGCGTCCACAGGACGGCCGTGCGAGCGCTGCCGGTACCAATGAATCGGTTGCGCTGCGCGTATCCACGCTGCCCGTTCTCGGCGGCGAGAAGGTCGTGATCCGTCTGCTGCGTGGCGGTGCGGCTGCTCCGGGCCTGGACGATCTCGGCATGGACACCGAAACACGCACGCGAATCGGGCGCATGCTCGCCCAGCCGCACGGTGTGCTCCTCGTCACGGGTCCGACCGGCAGCGGCAAGACGACGACGCTCTACGGCATGCTCGCATCGCTCGACCGCGAACGTCGCAACATCATCACGCTCGAGGACCCAGTCGAGTACCGGTTGCCGGGCGTGACGCAGGTGCAGGTACACGCGCGCGCGGGACTCGGCTTTGCCGACGCTTTGCGGGCGGTGCTGCGGCAGGATCCCGACATCATCATGGTGGGTGAGCTTCGTGACAGGGAAAGCGCCGGCATCGCCCTCTCGGCCGCGCTCACGGGGCATCTCGTACTCGCCACGCTGCACACCAACGATGCACCAACCGCCGCCACGCGCCTGTGTGAGCTGGGCATGCCGCCGTATCTCGTGGCGGGCACCCTGCTCGGCGTGATCGCGCAACGCCTCGCGCGCTGCATCTGCAGGCAGTGCGGCGGCCGCGGCTGTCAGGCATGCGACACCGGGCTGCACGGTCGCACCGGCATCTATGAGGTGCTCATCGTGGACGACGCGATCCGTGCGCGTATCCTGCGACGCGCGCCCGCACACGTGATCCGCGCCGCCGCACGCAGCGGCGGAATGAGGACGCTCGGCGCGGACGCCCGCCGGCTGGTCCAGGAAGGCATCACGAGAGAGGACGAGGTTGCGCCGTTGCTGGCGCTGGACTGACCCGGGACCCGGGCACGGACGCACGCGCCAGGGCCGTTCGCCGAGCGTGTCCGGCGGCCCGCCTCTTGCCCTTAAACCCTTGCAGCAGGGGCGGATGGGCGGATGCGGGGATTCGCGAAGGGGCACCTGGCCTGGCAGCCGGGGGCAAACCCGGAGGCAGTATGCTACGAACGATCTGCGGCGGTTTCATCGCCTGCACGCTCTGCATCCCGACGGCACTTCACGCACAGGCGAGCGAAGCGCGTGCGGCGGCGGACGCCCAGGCGGCAGTCGTCTGGCAGGGCTCGCCCCAGGCACAGGCCTGGCTGGAGGAGGCGCGTCAGCTCCAGCAGCGGATGCAGCCGCTGCAGCAGCGTGCAATGCAGGATACGTCATTGCGCCGCATGCAGCGCGAGGCGACGTCGGCACTCAGCCACGCCATGCGCGAGCACGATGCCGAGATCCTCGACAAGCTGGCGCGGATCGGCGAGATCCTCGAAGAAGCCGCCGCTGCCCGCGCGGCAGGTGATGAGAAGACGGTGGCCGCGCTGGAGGCGGAGATGCGCGAGCTGCAGCCAGCCGTTGCAGCGGCGCAGGCGCAGGCATTGAGCAAGCCGCGAGGGCGCGAACGAATGAATACGTTCGAGTCCGAGCTTCGAGCCCGGATGCTGCTGCTCGATCCATCTGCAGCCGAGTCGCTCCGACGCCTCGGTGAACTGGAGCAGCAGCTGCGCGATGCGCAGTTCGAGCCGCGCATCTGATCGGTCGCGCTCGACGGCGTGCGTGGAACGGTGGATCGACGCTCTGGTCGATCTGCCTCGTTCCGCGGAAGCCGGTCCAGTGTCCGGCTTCCTGACTCGGGATACTAGGTGATCAGCAGGGTGACGATCGCGAGCGAGATCATCCCTATCGCGAACACCCAGAGATAGCTCCAGCCGAGTACCCACCACTTGATCGTCGTGCGAGCAACGCCCTGCGCATAGACCGTACGCATGGCGATCCACACGTAGACGGCCATCCAGAACAGCAGCGCGCGATCCAGCCAGCGCCATGGCAGGAGCAGCATGAGCGTGAACATCAGGAATGCGAACGCGTGCGTGTGCAGTGCGAACACGAAGTGCTCAGCGTAATAGCGGTCACGTCGTATGTAGAGAAGCTTGAGCAGCAGGGCGAACACGGGAAGCAGCACGAACACCAGGTGCGGTACGAACTCGACGTACTCGCGCAGTACCTGGCTGAGTGCTTCGCGGGGATTCAGGTGACCGACCTGCTGGACCTTGCGCTGGACCGCCCGGTCGAGAGCGGGGAACGGCGTGTTCGACCTGATACTGCGCGCCCACGGCTGTAGCCGCGCCTGCTCCGGTGTGAGCGCGGGTACCGTCACGGCAGTATCGCCGTCCATACCCATGGTGTCTGCCGCGGCATCACCAGCTACGGCAGTGTCGCCCGGTGCGGCCCCCGACGCCTGCATCGTGCCGCGGTCCGCTCCGGCCGGCGTACCCGCCAGCGGGGGAGCCGGCGCGGTTGGTCCGCCGTCGCCATCGCCGCTGATGCCGACGCTGGCGCGGTGCGACGCTGCGCTGTCCTCGATCGCGGCGGCCAGCGCCGTCTGCAGGCGTTCATGCATCGCGACCAGCGACGCGCGTGCGGCGGCCGACATCACCGTCGTGTCCGTGTTTGCGAGCTCCCACTCAAATCGTTCGAGCGCGGCCCTCACCTCCGCGACGTCACCCATCTGGTCGATGTCGATCTCCGCGCGCTCGAGCGCGGCAAGGCCGATGAAGGAGAAGAGCAGGAAGAAGAGGACGCTGGCAACGAGGTAGAGCCGGAAGGGTGCGATGTAGCTGACGATGCGCCCGCGTATGTACTCGTTGGTCAGGCGTCCCGGCCGGAACAGCAATGCGAAGAGCGTGCGCGGCAGAGCGCCACTGAGTGCGAGCTGGTCCTCGAGCACGTCGAGCAGCATGGTGCGAACGGATACCTGTACCTCGACCTTGCGCTGCCCGCACGACGGGCAGTAGCGCCCGTACGTCGGGTCGCCGCAATTGAGGCAGGGCTCAGCGGGTGAGCGCCAGCGACGGGATCGCTTCCCGTCGTCGTTGCTCCTGTTCGGACCGGATGCCGGTGCGTCGTCTCCTGCTTCGTGCCGCGACACGCGCTAAGCCACGTGTCCGTGGTCCGTGTGGAACCCATCCGCCACCTGTCGCAACAGCCGCTCGATGCGATCGCCGGTTGCCGGGAACAGGTGGCGGTCCGCAATGCGGTTGAGCGCCGACCTGAGCAGCGGAAACGTCTCGGCGCACGCGCGATAGACGTGATCCAAACCGTGCGTTCGCGCCATCGTATGATCGGCCGCCATGCGGTATCCGGTGGCGCCGAGGCGTTCGTAGTAATCGAGGCCGGGCGCACCACGACGCTGGACGCGCGCCGTGATGTGATCGGGGAACAGCCCGCTCAGCCAGAGTGCATACTCGCCCAGATGCGCGCGCAGCATGAACGCGCGCTCGCCGCTCGCGTCGTCGCCGGCCGCCACGATGTCCACGAGGTGGAGCATCTCGCGGGTGTGCTCGTCGGGCTGGAACGCACGGCGCGTGTGCCCGAACGCGACGAGCAACGCGGCCAGGTAGTCGGCGATCAGGCGGTCGGGAACGTCGCTCTCGAGCAGTGCATGGCGGACCAGCAGATAGAAGACGAGGCCCGGGTGCGCACTGCTGAACTCGCGCGTCGCCATCAGTGCATTGAAGGTGCGCGGATCGTCGAGGATCGCGTCCAGGCCCTGTTCCTCCAGCCGGCTGCGGACGCGTGTGTGTTCCGCCTCGTCACCCCGGGCGAGCAGCCACACGATGAATGCGGCGTCGGAGCGATCGAACTTCGTGCGTACGTTAGGAACGATCATGGACGAATCCCTCCTTGCGAGTCGAAAATTCGCATGGGCCATGCCGCTGCACGCGGTTCAGACGGTCGGACGGGGAGGCGCGACGGAGACCGCCGACTATCGGGATGCGGGTCGCTTCTCCAAGATTACGACGGATAGACCCGAAAGGTCCATGTTCATCCTGTACGGGAGCACGGCATGCTGCGACGACACAGCCTGGAGCGCCGCCTGTTCGGCTGGCTGCTCGTGCTGGCGCTCGTGCCGCCGCTCGTCGTACTCGTCGTGGCGTTGACGATCGGGGCCGGCTCGCTCGGCTGGATGGGCACACTCGGCCCGTGGGAGGGAGTGGGCGAGTCGAGCCGCCAGGTGTACGAGGCGGC
>CAYLME010000029.1:0-26802 GCA_964384585.1 uncultured Gemmatimonadaceae bacterium
CAACCCGTACGAGGTGCCGATGCGCATCTACCCCGCGCCGCACTACACCATGGGCGGCCTGTGGGTGGACTACAACCTGATGACGACGATCCCCGGCCTGTTCGCGATCGGCGAGGCGAACTTCTCCGATCACGGCGCAAACCGACTCGGCGCGTCTGCACTGATGCAGGGCCTGGCCGACGGCTATTTCATCGCACCGCTCACGGTGGGCGACTACCTGGCCACGGCAAAGCCGCCGAAGGTCGATGCCACGCACGCCGCCTTCCGCGACGCGGAGGCGGAGGTCGCGCGCAGGCAGGACGCACTCCTGGCCGTCAACGGCAGCCGCACTGTCTCTGATTTCCACCGCGAGCTCGGGCGCCTGATGTGGGAATACTGCGGAATGGCGCGCACGGCCGACGGGCTCAAGCTGCTGCTGAACCGGATACCGGAGCTGCGCGAGCAGTTCTGGCGCGACGTGCGCGTGCCGGGCAGCGGTGCCACGCTCAACCAGTCCCTCGAGAACGCGGGGCGCGTCGCGGACTTCCTCGAGTTCGGCGAGCTGCTGGCGCTCGATGCGCTCGAGCGCGACGAGTCCGCGGGCGGTCACTTCCGCGTCGAGCATCAGACCGAAGAAGGCGAAGCGAAACGCAACGACGAGCGTTTCAGCCACGTCGCGGTGTGGGAGTATCGCGAGGGTGCGGCGCCCGTCCGGCACGAGGAGCCGCTCGAGTTCGAGTACGTGCAGCTCGCGCAGCGCAGCTACAAGTGAGTCGAGCGATGCGCGTTCAGGGAACACAATCCAGGAATCTGACACTGCCATGAATCTGACATTGCACGTCTGGCGGCAGGCCGGCGCGGAGGACAGGGGCGGCTTCGTCACCTACCGGGCGGAGGACATCTCCGATCACGCCAGCTTCCTGGAGATGCTCGACGTCGTGAACGAGGGTCTGATCGCGCGTGGCGAGGAGCCGATCGCGTTCGATCATGACTGCCGCGAGGGGATCTGCGGCTCCTGTGGCTTCATGATCAACGGGCAGCCGCATGGTCCGCTCCAGACCACGGTCTGCCAGCTTCACATGCGCACATTCGAGGATGGCGCCGAGCTGTGGCTCGAGCCATGGCGCGCTACCGCTTTCCCGGTCGTACGCGACCTCGTCGTGGACCGCTCCGCGTTCGATCGGATCATTGCGTCCGGCGGCTACATCAGTGTGAACACGGGCAGTGCTCCTGAGGCCAACAACATCCCGGTGCCGAAGGAGAACGCCGACCTGTCCATGGACGCCGCCGAGTGCATCGGCTGTGGCGCCTGCGTTGCCGCGTGCCCGAACGCGTCGGCCATGCTCTTCACCGGCGCAAAAGTGTCCCATCTGGGTCTCCTCCCGCAGGGGCAGGCCGAGCGCGACGACCGCGTCCTCGAAATGGTACTGCAGCACGACGAGGAAGGCTTCGGCCACTGCACCATGCACGGCGCGTGTCAGAACGCATGCCCGAAGGGCATCCGCGTGGACTGGATCGCACAGCTGAACCGGGACTACCGGAAGGCGAGGACGCGCAGGCCGGGCGAGGCGGGACTCATCGGGGCCTGAACGGCTTTGACGGCGGGCTGTGGGGCCGTGGGTGTTGGGTGCCCGCGCTCGCTACGCTCGCGCGTGGGCGGCGGCCACCGCGGGTTCAACAACGGGCGGTGGGCGCCGGGTGGTAGGCGCCCCCCGCCCTCCGCCCGTCACCCGATATCAGACCCGCTTTCCCACCGCCGTCCACCCACCACCCCCGTCCGTCACCCGAAGTTCATGGCTTCGGCAGCGTGACGCCTCGCTGGTCCTGATACTTCCCATGCCGCGATGCATACGTGACTTCCGGCACCTCGTCGCCCTGGAAGAACAACAGCTGCGCCAGGCCTTCGCCGCTGTAAATCTTGGCGGGCAGGGGCGTCGTGTTGCTGATCTCGAGCGTCAGGTAGCCGCACCACTCGGGCTCGAGCGGTGTCACGTTCACGATGATGCCGCAGCGCGCGTACGTCGACTTGCCGACACACACGACCAGCGTGTCTGCCGGGATCCGGAAGTACTCCATCGTCGCGGCGAGCGCGAAGGAGTGCGGCGGGATGATGCAATGGTCCGCCTTGATGTCCACGAAGCTGCGCGGGTCGAAGTTCTTCGGGTCGACGACCACGCTGTAGACGTCGGTAAAGACCTTGTACTCGTCGCCGACACGGATATCATAGCCGAACGAAGACAGGCCGTAGCTGATGGCACCATTGCGCACCTGCCGCTCGACGAACGGCTCGATCATGCCGTGCTCGGTGGCCATGCGCCGGATCCAGCGGTCGCTGCGGATGCTCATGTGTTCGATGCCTTTGCTGCTGCGACGAGGGGGTGGCAGAGGGCCGCGCGAGCGGCCGGAAACGGGGGCGGAAAGTAGGGCGGAATCTCGTGTTCCGGCAAGCGTTTGGTCGGCTTGACCGCGTGTGTGAGGGCGGGTAGTTTGCGTGACTTCCTACGTGAAGGATTTCACAAGCAGGAGCGGCTGCCGTGCAGGAAAGCTGGATACCGATTCTGATCCTGCTGGTGCTGACTGCCGGGCAGGCGGTCGGCATGGTGCTGCTGTCGCATGTCGTGAGCCCGTACCGTCCGACGCCGGCCAAGTCGCAGCCGTACGAGTCGGGCATGCTGCCGCTGGGGGACACGCGCGAGCGGTTTTCCGTCAAGTTTTACCTGGTCGCGATTCTCTTCATCGTGTTCGACCTCGAGACGATCTTCCTCGTTTCGTGGGGCGTGGTCGCGCGAGCGCTTGGCTGGCAGGGCTTCATTGCAGCATTCATCTTCATCGTCGTGCTCACGGTGGGGATGATCTATGAATGGAAGAAAGGAGCGCTCGAGTGGGATTGAGAGGGCGCGAGCTGCCGACGCTGCCGACCGGTGGTGGCGAGGCGAGTGTCTTTACGACGAGGCTGGACGCGCTGATCAACTGGTCGCGCGCGAATTCGCTGTGGCCGATGCCGTTCGGTACGGCGTGCTGCGCGATCGAGATGATGGCGTCGGCTGCGTCGAAGTATGATATCGCGCGCTTCGGCATGGAGCGCATGTCCTTTTCGCCGCGCCAGGCGGATGTACTGATCTGCGCTGGCCGGCTGCCCTACAAGATGGCGCCCGTGCTGCGCCGCATCTGGGACCAGATGCCGCAGCCGAAGTGGTCGATCTCGATGGGTGCGTGCGCATCGTCGGGTGGTGTCTTCGACGTGTATTCGATGGTGCAGGGGATCGACACGATCATCCCGGTGGACGTCTACGTGCCGGGCTGCCCGCCGCGGCCCGAGGGGTTGATTTACGCGCTGCTGATGATCCAGGAGAAGGTTCGTGGCGAATCGCTCCAGGATCACGATCTGCACCGGGCCGAGGATCCGCTGCGTACGGGCAGGCAGAACCTGCCGCCCGAGGTGATCGATGAAGTGGCGGTTCCGTTCGGTAACTCGACACGCCAGAACCGGGTGAGCGGCATGGTGCCGTCGCACGCACTGCAGCGTCCCCGCGACCGGCTGCCCTGAGATGGCGGACAAGGATCTGAACGAGAGCCTGCGCGATCTCGAGAGCGGGCCGCGTACGTCGGAGGCGCCAGGTGATGGTCCGCGTGGCGCGGCGGCAGATGCCTCGTCGCATGCCAGTGTTGCGGCCCTGCGCGCGAAGTTCGGCGACGCTGTGCAGCACCACACGGTCATGGCAGGCGACGAGCACGTTGTCTACATCGCCCGCGAGCGCATCCGTGAGGTGCTGCGCTGGCTGAAGGACGACGCCGCGCATGACTACAAGTTCCTGATCGACGTGACCGCTGTGGACTACGGCGGGGGGCGCCCGCTCGAGGTCGTCTACCAGCTGTGGTCGCTTACGCACGGCCGGCAGCTGCGCCTCAAGGTGACGCTGCCGCTTTCCGCACTCGAAGTGGATTCCGCGGTGCCGGTCTGGAACTCGGCGAACTGGCTGGAGCGCGAGGTCTACGACCTGTTCGGCATCCATTTCCACGGCCATCCGGACCTGCGCCGTATCATGATGCCCGACAACTATGCAGAGGGTCATCCGCTGCGGAAGGATTTCCCGCTGCGCGGCCGCTTCAGTCGTGCGGAACAGACGCGCCGCGCGATGGAGATGGACCTGGAGGACTTCTACATCCCTGCGGAGCTCGCCACCGCGGGCATGAAGGAGGAGGCGCCGAAGGCGCCCGCTGGCGTTTCGGACGCGAGTGCGGCCGCGGCGTCGGAGCCGGAGCCGGGCGGCATCCGCACACCGAATGATCCGGACCACTGGTCGCTGGGGTCCGAAGACAGCGGGGCGGGCGGTGCCTCGGCGCCGGAAGGAGTTGACGGATGAGCACCACGGGAACGTCGCGCGGCACGCGCAAGGTCGAGTACCTCGTCACGCGAACACCGCAGATGGGTATGGACGGTCGCCCGACGGACGTGCCGGTCATGCCGCTGGCCGTCGAGCCGGAGCTGCTGGGTGAGCACATGCTCATCAACATCGGGCCGCAGCATCCGGCGACCCACGGCGTGCTGCGACTCGTGCTGGAACTCGATGGTGAGACCGTGGTGCGTTGTATCCCGCACATCGGCTACCTGCACTCGAGCTTCGAGAAGCTGGGCGAGTACCGGGACTGGAACCAGATCATCCCGCTGACCGACCGCATGGATTACCTGGCGCCGTTGATCTACAACTGCGCCTATGCCATGTCGGTCGAGAAGCTGATGGGCGTCGAGGTGACGGAGCGCTGCAAGGTCGTGCGCGTCATCCTGATGGAGATGGACCGCATCTTCAGCCACCTGCTCTGGGTCGGCACGACGGCCATCGACGTGGGCGCGTTCACTGCCTTCCTGTACGCGTTCCAGGAGCGCGAGCGGATCTATGATCTGCACGAGGCACTGACCGGTGCCCGCATCACGACGTCGGCTACACGCATCGGCGGCATGATGGCCGATCTGCCGGTGGGCTGGACGGACGCGATGCGTCACTTCGTCGATACGCTGCCCAGGACGCTCGACGAGATCGAGACGCTCCTCACGCACAACAACCTCTGGATCGGTCGCAACCAGAACATCGGCGTGATCAGCGCCGAAGACGCGGTCGATTACGGCCTGACGGGTCCGAACCTGCGCGCGTCGGGCGTGCCGTACGATATCCGCAAGGACCGGCCGTACTACGATTACGAGACGTACGAGTTCGACGTCCCGGTCGGCGTGCACGGCGACAGCTACGATCGCTACCTGTGTCGCATGGACGAGATGCGGCAGTCGCTGCGCATCCTGGACCAGGCGCTCGACCGGCTGCCGGGCGGGCCGATCAATGTGGACGACCCGCGTGTCATCCTGCCGGGCAAGACCGATCTGATGAGCGACATGGAGTCGATGATCCATCACTTCAAGCTCGTGATGGAGGGCGTCAGGGCACCGGTCGGCGAGAGCTGGTTCAGCGTGGAGAGCAGCAAGGGCGAGCTGGGCATGTACGTCGTCAGCGACGGCGGCAGCAAGCCGGTGCGCTGGCACGTGCGCGGTCCGAGCTTCATCAACATTTCGGCGTTGCCGAAGATGGTCGAGGGCGAACTGCTCGCGGACGTGATCGCGGTCAACGCGTCGCTCGACATCGTGCTGGGCGAGATCGACCGCTAGTCGGACGAACGGCGGGCCGGGGCACGGGGCCAGGGCCTGGGCCGGGGCTGAAAGACGGGATCAATGGCGGAACGCAATACAGAACTGAAGGGCGGCAACGACGGCTGGGCAGGGGAGCGCGGCGACTTCGCGAACCTCTCGGAGGCCGACGTGCGCGGTGAATCGTACGTGGGCGTGCGGCCGCTGGAGGGTCGCGCCGCGGGCGGTGCCTGCTCCTATCCGTATCAGCTGGCCGAGAAGCACCCGGACGCGCCGCTCTTCGAGGGGCCCTACCACGAGCGTCTCGAGAAGATCAGGTCGCGCTATCCGGATGCGCAGGGTGCGCTGCTGCCGGTGCTGAACCTGGCGCAGGAGATCCATGGCTGGCTCTCGCAGGCGGACATGGACCGGGTCGCCGAGGAGCTGGGGCTCTCGCCCGTGTACGTCCGCGGCGTTGCGACGTTCTACACGATGTACAACAAGGCGCCCGTGGGCACGTGGCTCGTGCAGGTGTGCACGAACGTGTGCTGCAACATCTGCGGCGCAGACGAGGTGATGAAGGCGTTCCTCGAACACACGGGCACCGAGCCGGGTGAGACCACCGCGGACGGTGCCTTCACGTGTATCGAGGCCGAGTGTCTCGGTGCCTGCGGGTTCCCGACGGTCGTGCAGGTGAACGAGCGCTACTTCGAGAATGTCACGCCGGACGACGTGCCGGCGATCCTCGAGCGGCTGCGTCGCGAAGCGCCGAAGCAGGAGCGCTGAATGGCATACCCGTTCAAGCACGAGCGCGAGACGCGGGTCCTGACGGAAGCCTTTGGCGATCCGGCGGCGCGCACGATCGAGGGCTGGAAGAAGTACGGTGGCTACGAAGCGCTCCGACAGGCGCTCGGGATGTCGCCGAACGACGTGATCGAGGTCGTCAAGGCGAGCGGACTGCGCGGGCGCGGCGGTGCCGGCTTCCCGACGGGCGTGAAGTGGTCGTTCATGCCGAAGGACGACAGCCGCCAGCCGCACTACCTGCTGATCAATGCGGACGAGTCGGAGCCGGGTGCGTTCAAGGATCGCGAGCTGCTGCGCTGGACGCCGCACCAGGTGATCGAGGGTGCGCTCATCGGCGCGCACGCGATCCGTGCGAAGCACGTCTACATCTACATGCGCGGCGAGTTTTTCGAGCCGGCGCAGATCGTGGGACGCGCGATCGAGGAGGCGTACGAGGCCGGTATCGCCGGAGCCGACATGATGGGCTCGGGCATCGGCATCGACATCACGCTGCACATCGGCGCGGGCGCCTACATCTGTGGTGAAGAGACGGGCCTGATGAACTCCCTCGAGGGCCGGCGCGGCCAGCCGCGCATCAAGCCCCCGTTCCCGGCGGTGATGGGCGCGTTCAGCCGGCCGACCACGATCAACAACGTGGAGACGGTGTCAGCGGTGCCTCACATCCTGCGCCGTGGCCCGGAGTGGTACAAGAGCATGGGCACGGAGAAGAGCCCCGGTACGAAGCTCTTCAACGTGAGCGGCCACGTGGTCCGACGCGGCAACTACGAGTTGCCGCTCGGCTTCCCGCTCAAGGACCTGATCTACGACGTGTGTGGCGGCATCCGTGACGGCCGCGAGCTGAAGGCAGTGATCCCCGGCGGCAGCTCGGTGCCGATCCTGGCCGCGAAAGAGTGCGACATCGCGCTCGACTACGAGAGCGTCGCCGCAGCCGGTTCGATGCTGGGCACAGCGTCGGTGATCGTAATGGACGACCGCACGGACATCATCAGGGCGGTGCGTCGCATGGTCGAGTTCTACTCTCACGAGTCGTGTGGTCAGTGCACGCCGTGCCGCGAGGGGACGGAGTGGACGGCGAAGATCATGCGCCGCATCGAGGCGGGCGAGGGCACGGTGGAGGATCTGGATACGCTTCTCGATGTGGGCCGCAACATGACGGGCACGACGATCTGTGTGCTGAGCGACTCGTGCGCGGCACCGGTCGCCAGTTCGATTGCGAAGTTCCGCGACGAGTACATGGCGCGCATGCGGCGTGAAGCGCCGATCGATGCGCTGACGGTGTGAGACGATGGCGAACGAGCAGACGGACAGCGTAACCTGCCGCATCAACGGCATCGAAGTGACCGTCCCGAAGGGGACGCGTATCATCGAGGCCGCCGAGCAGGCCGGCATCGGGATCGCGCACTACTGCTACCATCCCGGGCTTTCGGCGCCGGCGATGTGCCGCATGTGCCTGGTCGAGGTCGAGGGCGCGCCCAAGCTGCAGCCGGCGTGCGTCACGACGGTCGCGGAAGGCAACAACATCCTGACCGAGAGCGAGCGCGCGCTCGAGTCGCGCAAGGGCACGCTCGAGTTCTACCTGATCAACCATCCGCTCGACTGTCCGGTCTGCGACAAGTCGGGCGAGTGCCGGTTGCAGGACTTCGTGCACGCGGAAGGTCCAAAGCACGGCCGTCTGCTCGACGCGAAGGTCATCTTCGGCCAGGACGACTTCGGCGGGAACATTCTCTACGACGGCGACCGCTGCATCATGTGCACGCGCTGCGTGCGCTTCATGCGCGAAGTCGCGAAGGACGATCTGCTCGGCGTCGTGCAGCGGGGTCATCGCTCGGTGATCGACACGTTCTTCGAGCAGGGTCTCGATGACAGTCCGTTCCATACGAACATCATCGACATCTGCCCGGTCGGCGCGCTGCTCGACAAGGACTTCCTGCACAAGGCGCGCGTCTGGGACCTGGACCACACACCGTCGATCTGCCCGAACTGCTCGCAGGGCTGCAACATCCGGATCGACACGCGCGACAACATCGTGCAGCGGCTGCGGCCGCGCGCGAACCCGGACGTCAACTCGTACTGGATGTGCGACTACGGCCGTCACCAGTACGAGTGGATGAACGCGAGTGACCGGATCGAGGCACCGCTCGTCCGCGCCGGCGATCGCCTGGTCGCGCAGAACTGGCAGCCCACGATCCTGGCCCTGCTCGAGCAGCTGAAGCAGCGCGCCGGCAGCGTGCGCGTCGTCGGTTCGCCCATGCAGTCGAACGAGGACAACGGGCTGCTCGCACGACTCGGGAGCGTGCTCGGTGCGACGACGCCGGTGTATCGCTCCACGCGTGCCGCGGACGAGGTCGTGCTGCCCGGCTTCCCGAAGCTCGCGCGTCGGCGCGAGCTGGCCGCCAACGGGCGCGGCCTGGAGGCGCTCGGCTTCGATCGTGTCGGCGACGACCGCGGGCAGGGAGGCGTCACGGCCACGGACGTGCTGATCGTGCTCGGCGACGAGCTGGCGGATCTGCCCGCGGACTTCGGCCGCGACGCGTCGCTCTTCGTCTACCTGGGCCACCGGCTGCAGCCGGCTGCCCGCAACGCGCACTTCGTGCTGCCGGTTTCCACGTTCGCAGAGCAGGAAGGCACCTTCACCAACTTCGAGGGACGTGTGCAGCGCTTCTGGCCGGCGCTCCAGCCGCCACCGCTCGCACGTCCGGCGTGGCAGGTGCTCGGCGTGCTGCTGGCCGGACTCGACGACGGACCGGCGCCCGCCGACGCAGCCAACGCGTTCCTGCGGGTGGGCTCGCACTTCGACACCTTCGCCGGACTCACCTACGAGATGATCGGCACGCGCGGCGCGCTCCTGAACGAGCCGGTCGCCATCGGCGCGGGCGGAGGCGACTGATGCACGAGTATGCACCGATGTCTCCCACGGCGTGGTGGATCATCACGGTCGTCAAGATCCTCGTGGTGTTCGTCGGCGTCCTGGTGGTCGTTGCGATGCTGACGCTGCTCGAGCGCAAGATCGCCGGCTGGATCCAGGACCGCATGGGTCCCAACCGTGTCGGGCCGACCGGGCTGCTGCAGCCGATCGCGGACGGGATCAAGAACATCCTGAAGGAAGAGACGTGGCCGGCGCAGGCGAACAAGGTGTTCTTCCTGCTCGCCCCGATGATCGCGATCATGCCGGCAGCGATCACGTTTGCCGTGGTGCCGTTCGCGGCGCCGCTGCCGACGCCGTGGGGCGTCGTGGACATGATCGTTACGGACCTGCCGATCGGCATCCTGTACATCCTGGCGCTGACCGGCCTGGGCGTGTACGGCATCGTGATGGCCGGCTGGTCGTCCAACAGCAAGTACTCCCTGCTCGGCGGGCTGCGCGCGAGCGCGCAGATGGTGAGCTACGAGGTGTCGCTCGGGCTCAGCCTGATTCCCGTGTTCATCCTGGCCGGCAACGTCACGCTCACGCAGGTCGTCTGGGACCAGCAGGCCGGGCTCGGACTGTGGTACGCGCTGCCGCTCGGGCTCTCGTTCTTCATGTTCGTGATCGCATCGTTCGCGGAGACGAACCGCCTCCCCTTCGACATGGCCGAGGCGGAATCGGAGCTGGTCACCGGATACCACACGGAATACTCCTCCATGAAGTTCTCGATGTTCTTCATCGCGGAGTACTCGAACCTGCTCACGGCCTCGGCGCTGATGGCGACCCTGTTCTTCGGCGGCTGGGACATCCCGGGCTTCACATTCGACGACATGCGCATCATCGCGCCCGGCGTGGTCGAAGGCGCCCGGCCCGCGGTCTGGAAGACGCTGGCGACGTTCCTGGCGTTCGGGATCAAGACGATGTTCTTCGTCCTGGTGTTCATGTGGGTGCGCTGGACGGTGCCGCGGTTCCGCTACGACCAGATCATGCATCTCGGCTGGAAGGTCCTGCTGCCGGTCGCGCTCGCGTACATCGTGATCATGGCGGCGGCGGTCCTGACGCTGGACAGCCTGGGTATCCCGTACGGTGTTCTGTACGGCGTGATCCTGACGATCGTGAACCTGATACCGACGGTGGCTTTCCTGTGGATCATCGACCGTGACCGCGTGATCTCGGGCTCGTCGCATCCGGGCCTCGAAGGCAAGGAGCGACGCGGCATGCCGGTCGGTGTGAGCGCGACACCGGTGCGCGCAGGAAGTGCGGCAGAGGAGACAGCATGGCGATAGGCGTCAAGACAGTGCGCCGGCCGACGAGCAACACGTCATACCTGCGTGCCACGCTCAAGGGCATGGCGCTCACGTTCCGTCACATGGTGAACCCGAACAAGGTCACCCTGGAATACCCGGACGTGAAGCCGCCGCTCTCGGACCGCTGGCGCGGGACGCACCGCATGGCGGTGCATGCGGACGGCCGGCCCAAGTGCGTCGCATGCGGCCTCTGTCCGACGATCTGCCCGGCGAACTGTATCCGGCTCGTGCCGGGCGAAGACGACCAGGGCAACCGTTACCCGGTGGTCTACGAGATCGACGAGTTCCGCTGCATCTTCTGCGGCATGTGCCAGGAGGTCTGCCCGGTCGAAGCGATCCACGTGGGCCAGGACTACGAGGCGGGCGAGTACACGCGCGAGCGCTTCGTCTACGACCTGGACCGGCTGATGGCGCAGGACCACCCGTACTCGTCCCTCTGGGACCCGGCCGACCCGGCGGGCCAATGATCGAACTGCTCTGGTGGGTTTTCGCAGCACTCGCAATCGGTGGCGGCGTCGCCATGCTCATGAGCAGGACGCCGGTGGCCAGCCTGTTGTTCCTGCTGCTCACGTTCTTCAGCCTCTCCGCGATCTACGTGCTGCTCGGCGCATACTTCATCGCTGCGTTGCAGGTGATCGTGTATGCCGGCGCCATCCTGGTGCTGTTCCTGTTCACGATCATGCTGCTCAACCTCGGTCATGAGTATCGCAACGACCTGCGCGGCACGGGCTGGATCATCGTCGCTTTCACGGCGGCGGGCGTCGGCGCGTGGGCAGTCGCACAGGCGTTCGGTGTGGAGGGCGCGCTCGTGGACCGCGGCGGTGCGGACCGCATCGATGCCGCGGTGGGCGAGCTGAACGCGGTCGGGGCAATCGCGATGCCGCTGTTCCGCGACTTCATCGTGCCGTTCGAACTCACGTCGATCCTGCTGCTCGTCGCCATCATCGGTGCCGTGCTGCTCGCCAAGGGGAAGGTGTGAGATGATCACCCAGTCACTCTGGCTGAGTGCGATCCTGTTCTCGCTCGGTGTCGCCGGCGTCATTTTCCGACGCAATGCGATCATCCTGTTCATGTGCGTCGAGCTCATGCTGAACGCGGTGAACCTTGCGTTCGTCGCGATCTCCCGGAGCGTCGGGATCGAGGGCCAGATCTTCGTGTTCTTCGTGATGGCGGTAGCCGCGGCCGAGGCCGCCGTCGGCCTTGCGATCATCATCGCGGTATTCCGTCACACCGAGAGCGTCGATACCCGGACCTTCAACCTGCTGCGGTGGTAGCGTGAACGAGTTCCAGCCCACGCTTCTCTGGGCGATCCCGCTTCTGCCGCTGCTCGGCTGCCTCATCAACATGGTGGCAGCCTTCGCCGCACCGGAGCGCAAGGCTATCCCGACGATCGTCGGCCCGACGGTCCTGGGACTCGCCTTCGTGATCGCCGTCATCAACTTCGTCGGCATGCTCGGCGCGGATCTGCACGCGCCGATCGTAGAGCGTTACTTCCAGTGGATCGCCGTCGGCAGTCTGCAGATCGATGCCGCACTGCAGCTCGATCAGCTCTCGATCGTGATGACCCTCGTGGTCACGGGCGTCGGCTTCCTGATCCACGTGTTCAGTGTCGGCTACATGAAGGAGGACCCCGGGTACGCGCGCTACTTTTCGTACCTGAACCTGTTCGTCTTCTTCATGCTCGTGCTCGTGCTCGCATCCAGCTACCCGCTGATGTTCGTGGGCTGGGAGGGCGTGGGTCTGTGCAGCTACCTGCTGATCGGTTTCTGGTTCCGGGATCGTGAGAAGGCCGACGCCGGCAAGAAGGCGTTCATCGTCAACCGCATCGGTGACGTCGGCTTCCTGATCGCGATGTTCATGCTGTTCAGCAACCTCGGCACGCTGGACTTCGTGCCGATCTTCGATGCGGCACCCGCGACGTTTGCCTACGGGGGGGCCATCGTAACCGCGATCACCCTGTTCTTTTTCATCGGTGCCGTCGGCAAGAGCGCGCAGATCCCGCTGTACGTGTGGCTGCCGGACGCCATGGCGGGCCCGACGCCGGTGTCGGCCCTGATCCATGCCGCAACGATGGTGACGGCAGGCGTCTACCTGGTGGCTCGTTCAGGCGTGCTGTTCGCGCTCGCACCGGTCTCGCAGATCACGGTGGCCGGCATCGGCGCACTGACCGCACTCTTTGCCGCCACGATCGGGCTCGTCCAGACCGACATCAAGAAGGTGCTCGCGTATTCGACGGTGTCGCAGCTCGGCTACATGTTCATCGGTGTAGGTGTCGGCGCTTTCACGGCCGGCATCTTCCACCTGATGACGCACGCCTTCTTCAAGGCGCTGCTGTTCCTGGGCTCGGGTGCGGTCATCCACGCGATGCACGAGGCGCTGCATCACACCCACAGCCATGCCGACGCGCAGGACATGCGCAACATGGGCGGGCTGAAGAAGTACATGCCGATCACCTGGATCACCATGTGGATCGGCACGCTCGCGATCGCCGGCATCTGGCCGTTCGCCGGCTTCTTCTCGAAGGACGAGATCATCTGGATGGCCGCCGCGCATGCGGTCGGGCCGTTCGAGACGTGGTTCACTGTCATCTGGATCATGGCGCTGGTCGCCGCGATGATGACCGCGTTCTACATGACGCGGCTCATGATCATGACGTTCCACGGCGAGAACCGGACGGGCGAGCGTGAACGCGAGCACCTGCACGAGGCGCCCGGCGTGATGTGGATCCCGCTCGCGGTGCTCGCGTTCCTGTCGATCGTCGGCGGGTGGATCAACGTGCCGGCGGCGGTCGGTCACATGCCGGTGCTGGGCTGGGTGCCGCACAGTGAGTGGCTGCATGACTGGCTGCATCCGCTGATGGAAACCGCCGACGGGATCATGCTGCAGAACGTGGGGCCGCTGCTCGAGCAGGCGCCGTGGGGCGGTGGTGCGGCGACCTGGGCGCTGATTTCATTCGCACTGGCCACCCTGGTCGTGGTACTGACGACACTCGCGCTCGGTCGCCGCCGCCAGCTGCCGGCGGCACAGGCGCCGGAGTACACCGGCTTCCGTCGCGTCCTGTACAACAAGTGGTACGTGGACGAGATCTACGATGCGACCGTCGTCCAGCCGATTCTCGCGGTGTCGCGTTTCTTTGCGCGCTGGATCGATCAGGGACTGATCGATGGCATCGCGAACGGCGCTGGCTATGCCTCGCGCGCGTTCGGCTGGGTCAACTCGCGCATGCAGACCGGGCTGGTCAACGCATATGCGTTCATGATCGTCCTCGGCGCACTGCTCCTCCTCGCCTTCATGCTGGGCTAGCATGCTGGAATCGATCGGGTATCCGGGCTGGGGGTTGACCGCCCTCATCGTCGTGCCGCTCATCGGCATGGTCGCAGTACTCGCAGGCGATGAGGCACGCGCCAGGCACACGGCGCTCGGCGCGACGCTGCTGACTGCGCTCATCTCGCTGCCGCTCTGGTTCTCTTTCAATGCGGCGTCCGGCGGCCTGCAGTTCGCCGTGAACGTGCCGTGGATTCCGTCCTGGGGGATCTGGTACCGGCTAGGCGTGGACGGCCTGAGTGTGCTGCTCGTGCTGCTGCTGACGATGCTGATGCCGCTCGCGGTGCTCGGCAGCTTCCGCTACATCACGCGGCGTGAACGTGCCTTCTACGCGAACATGCTGCTGCTGGAGACGGGCGTGGTCGGCGCATTTCTGGCGATGGACCTGTTCCTGTTCTTCGTCTTCTTCGAGCTCATGCTCGTGCCGATGTACTTCATCATCGGCATCTGGGGCGGCCAGAGACGGGTCTACGCAGCCATCAAGTTCTTCCTGTTCACCGGTATCGGCTCGCTGCTGATGCTGGTGGGCATCCTGTACCTGTTCTTCAAGCATCGCGCGCTGACCGGTGATGCGTCCTTCGCGTACTTCGATCTGCTGCGTGTGCCGCTTACATTCACCGAACAGTACTGGCTGTTCGGCGGGTTTGCGCTCGCGTTCCTGATCAAGCTGCCGGTGTTTCCGTTCCACACATGGCTGCCGGACGCACACGTGGAGGCGCCTACACCGGGATCCGTGCTGCTGGCGTCGGTGCTGCTGAAGCTCGGCGGCTACGGTTTCCTGCGGTTCCTGCTGCCCCTGTTCCCGCACGCGGCGACGCATCCCACGATCGTCGGAATCCTGATGTTCCTGGCGCTCATGGGGATCATCTACTGTGCGTGGGTCGCTGCAGTACAGCCGGATGCGAAGAAACTGATTGCGTACACGTCGGTCTCTCACATGGGCTTCGTGGTGCTCGGCGTCTTCGCGCTGACGATCCAGGGCGCGCAGGGTGCGATGATCGTGATGCTCTCGCACGGCCTCTCGACCGGCGCGATGTTCCTCCTGCTCGGCATGCTGTACGAGCGCCGGCACACGCGCCTGATCGCCGATTTCGGCGGGCTGGCGGCCGTAGCACCGCTCATGGGGACCGCATTCATCATCACCGCGTTCGCAAGCATCGGCCTGCCTGGCACGAGCGGGTTCGTCGGTGAGTTCCTGGCCCTGATCGGGACGTTCCAGACGCATCCATGGGTGGCGACGATTGCAGCGACTGGTGTCATCTTCGCCGCGTACTACATGCTGCCGATGGTGCAGCGCATCTGGTTCAACCGGCTCGATCGTCCGGAGAACGAGAAGATGCCGGACCTGTCGCGCCGCGAGATCGCCGTGCTTGCGCCGCTCATCGCCGGCATGATCTGGATGGGCGTCTATCCCAAGCCGTTCCTCGAGCGCATGGATGCGACGCTCGTGCAGGTGCTGGAGACCGTGGAGATCCGCACGTCGCCGGGCATGGCGGCGCTCAACGTACTGCCTCCCGCGCCGCAGGCCGGCGATGCGGGCGACGCCGTGCAATAGGGTGGAGGGCGAAACGCCGTGCAGGGGCTGACGCTTGATTTCGCGCGCCAGACGGATTACGTGCTGGCGCTGCTTCCCGAGATCGTGCTTTCGATCTGGGGAATGCTCGTTCTGATGATCGATGTCGTCCAGAAGGGGTCGCGCACGGGTCCGTCGTGGCGCGGACTCGGCTGGGTCACGCTCGTCGGGCTGATCCTTGCCGCTGCTGCGAACTGGTGGCTGGGCGGCGTTGCTGAGGCGAACCTGACGGGAAGCATCGCGCTGGATTCGTATCGCATTTTCAGCAATTACATCTTCCTGGCATCAGGCCTGTTCTTTGTGCTGGTAGCCGACCGCTACCTGGACGAGGAACGCATGATGCTGGGTGAGATATACGCGCTGATCCTGTTCGCGACGGTCGGCATGATGATGTTCGCCGGCACGCGCGACCTGTTGATCATGTTCATCGCGCTCGAGCTGATGTCGGTCTGCGTCTATGTGCTGACGGCGGCCAACCGGCGCGACCCGCGTGGCGCCGAGGGTGCACTCAAGTACTTCCTGCTCGGCGCATTCGCGAGCGCGTTCTTCCTGTTCGGCGTCGCCCTCGTGTATGGCGCGACCGGCACGACGAACCTGTCGGGGATCGCGGCGGCGATCGGCATCGACGGCATCGGCGCAAGCCCTCTGCTGCTGCCTGCGATCGCACTCCTCGCCGTCGGCTTCGCGTTCAAGGTCTCGGCCGTCCCGTTCCACATGTGGACGCCGGACGCATACGAAGGCGCACCCGTACCGGTGACCACCTTCATGGCGGTCGGCGTCAAGGCCGCTGCGTTCGCCGCATTCGTGCGCGTCTTCCTGACGGCGTTCCCGGGCGTCTACGATTCGTGGGACGTGCTGGCGATCTGGCTCGCGATCCTGACCATGATCGGCGCGAACCTGACCGCGCTCGTCCAGGGCGATGTGAAGCGCATGCTCGCATACTCGAGCGTGGCGCACGCCGGCTATCTGCTGGTCGGACTCGCCGCCGCGAACGTGCTCGGTGCAGCATCGATCCTGTTCTACCTGGTCGTCTACACGTTCATGACGGCCGGCGCGTTCGCGGTGCTCATGGTAGTGGCAGGCCATGGCGAGGCGCGCACGGGGCTCGACTGGTTCAGCGGGCTGGGCTGGCGCACTCCGCTGCTCGGTGCGGCGATGACGCTGTTCCTGCTGTCGCTCGCGGGCTTCCCGCTGACCGGCGGTTTCATCGGGAAGGTGTTCATCCTGCGCGCCGCAATCGACCAGGGTCTCATCGCACTCGCCGTCGCGCTCGTGCTCGCCTCGCTGATCTCCTACTACTACTACCTGCGCGTGGCGTGGTACATGTGGTTCCGTGAGCCGGACGGCGAGCCGATGCAGGTGACGGTGCCGCCGGGCGCGCGCGTCGCGATCGGCCTGGCCGTCGTCGGCGTGCTGGTGCTGGGCATCTTCCCGGGCGTGCTGCTCGATGCGGCCGAGCGCAGTGCCGCCGCGCTCATGCACGTGCCGACAATGCTGGGCCGCAACTGAGGCAACCCGGCCGCAGGGCGGAGCAGGCATTCGGGCAACGGGGAGGCGGTGGCCGCAGGCGGCGCCGCCTCATTCGTTCGCACTGAGAACACGACAGGGCAGGGCATGCACATTGCGGCCTTGCAGCGGCGAAGCAGTGCTACTGTGGGCACACACAACAAAGTGATCTGATCGAACATGGCCAGAGCGGAAACGACCGACGTAGACAAGGACCTGCTGGCGCAGGCGGAACGCGGAGTCGAGGAGTACCTCGAGCGCATGCGCGCGAGCGGGGAGCTCGCCGAGAACTACTACGACGCGGCTCGCAGGAACGTATTCCCGAACCTGCGCGAGTGGGTCACGGACCCCGATATCGGCCGGCTGTCGCCGAACCTGGCAGGCGGCGTGGCGGACGCAGTGCGCGAGGGTCGCTGGGAAGAGCTCGTCAACGCGTTCGTGCGCGAGGTCAAGTTCGGGACCGGCGGCATCCGTTCGCTCATGGCCTTTCGTAAGGAGGACATCGAGCGGCTGGACGCGGAAGGCGTGGACGCGCGCATCCTGAAGGGTCCGAACACGATCAACAACATCATCGTGCTCAAGTGCGCATACGGCGTTGCGCGCTACCTGGTGGACTCGATCCGTGACCGCACACCGCGCGTCGTCGTCGGTTTCGACAGCCGCATCCAGGGTGCCGCCTTCGCGCGCATCATCGCGGAGACGTTCCTGGCGGCGGGCGTCGAGGTCTTCCTGTTCGATGAAGCAGTGCCGTATCCGGAAGTCACGTTCGCGATTCCGTCGATGGCGGCCGATGCGGGCGTGTTCATCTCGGCCAGTCACAACGACTACCGTTACAACGGCTTCAAGCTGTCGGGCCCGAACGGCTCGCAGTTCTCGCCTGAAGTGCGCGACCAGATCCTGGCGAAGTACATCGCACCCGCGAAGCCGAAGGACATCCACCCGGTCGATCTCGAGACGGCCGATGAGGCTACGCTTGCACGCCTGCACTTCCTGGGCGGCAGCGAGCCGCTCCCGGGCAAGGAGTACTTCGGTCGCGACCTGATCGACATGCACTCGCAGCACATTGCGCACATGGGTCGTTTCGTGCTGCGCCAGCAGGAACGCGATCCCGAAGTCGCGCGCAGCCTGAAGATCATCTACTCGGCATTCAACGGCGCCGGCCGTCGTGCGGTTCCGCGGCTGCTGCAGGACCTTGGCTTCGAAACGATCTACCGGATCAAGAGCCTCGACACGCTGAACGGTCTGTTCCCGGCGTTCAAGAGCACGCCGGGCGAGGAGCAGCAGCCCGATCCCGGCGATTCACGCGCGGCGATGATCGCACTGCGCGAGCTGGACGCAGAAGCGAAGTCGCCGCCGAAGGACTGGGATCGCTACATCTCCTGGGACGACGCCGACCTGCTGCTCGCGACGGACCCGGACGCCGATCGCTCTGCTGTCATCGTTAAGCCGCCAGAAGACCTGGCGCGGGCGCTCGATGGCCGGCAGCGACCCGGGATGCTGCGCTACAGCGACCGCCACGTGCTCGTCCCGGCCGATGACATGTGGACGCTGATTCTCTGGTATCGGATCAGGTTCGGCGCGATCAAGGACCCGCAGAAGAGCTTCATTGCGCTCAGCCACACCACGACCGACATGATCGCGCGCCTCGCCGAGCGCGAAGGACTCGGCTGGCTGAAGACCTGGGTCGGGTTCGGCTGGCTGTCGGCCGGTGTCGCGCACGCGTGGCGCGGTGCGGAGCTGCCCGCGATTCGCGATGGCCGCCCGCTCGGCGCTGATCCCGACGAGCGCTCGAAGTGTCACCAGATCTTCTTCGACACGACCGGCATGGAGCCGGGCGGTCGCACGTTCAACGCGGCCACGCTCGAGCAGAGCAACGGCTTTTCGATCCTTGGCGGGCCGCCTGCGGGCTTCCCCGGCGACGACCGGGCCCTGGGCAGCGGCGGCCATGTGCGTGACAAGGACGGCACGTTCGCGACGCTGCTGACGACGGAAGTCGCAGCCTATGCGAAGGAGCAGGGCATCGACCTGATGACGCTGCTGGCGCGCGAGATCTACGCGGACCCTGATGTCGGCCTGTTCGTGAACTACTACGAGCCGGACCCGTTCGATGGCGAGTATCCCGGCCTGGCCGGAGACTCGAAGAAGAAGGCAATCCTCGACAAGTGCATTGCCCTGTACGAGCGTGCCGGCAAGGAGAGCGTCCGCATCGGCGGTCGCGAAGTCACGGACACCCGCTACTACTGGACCGGCAAGTACGACGGGGCGAACTGGAAGGGCTTCCCGGACGAGGGTCTCCGCTTCTACCTGGGCGACCGACTGAGCTACATCACCGTGCGTCCTTCCGGTACCAGCAACTCCCTGCGTTTCCACGTGCAGCTGTTCGGTGGCGCCGTCGAACCCGACCGGGCATGGGCGCGCCGTCTCGAGCTCGAGGCGGAAGCGATCGGCATGAACGACGATCTGCGCAGCACGCTCGGCGCACCACGGGAGGCGAACGCGCAGTACTGAGGCGCGTCGAAGGATCGCATGCAGACCGCGAGCAGCGCCCGGCTCAGGCGCATTCGACGAAGCGCAGTGCGCTGGCTGCTGATCACGGTCGGCGCACTGCTCCTTACGTTGCTCGTCGGCAGTGCAATCGTTCAGCTGTACACCGAAGTGCTGTGGTACTCGGCACTCGGCCAGGCCGGCGCGCTCTGGACACGCATCACGACGCAGGTCGTGGTGCGTACAGTGACCGGCGCAATCGGCGCGGGACTCGTGCTGGTCAACCTGTTGCACGTCGTACGTCATCTGGGCCCTGTGCACCTGCGCCGGCGCTACGGCAACCTCGAGATCGCCGAGCAGGTGCCGCGTGCGCAGGTCCGCCTGGGCATCATCATCGTCGCCGTCCTGGCGGGCTGGTGGATCTCCGGCATCCAGTTCGGTGGGCGCGCGTCCCTCGCCGTGCTCGCGTGGCTGCGCAGCGGTGCATGGGGCGTGAGCGATCCGCTGTTCGGCAACGATTTCTCCTTTTACGTCTTCGGTCTGCCGGTCATCGAGCAGTTTCTCGGCTACCTGCTGCTGATCCTCGTCTGGACGACACTGCTCGCGGCACTCGGCTACACGCTGCTCGGTGCAATCCGGCTCCGTGACAGCCGGCTCGAAGTCGACGATGGACCACGCTTCCATTTCGCGCTGCTGCTCGCAGCGTTCGTCGTCGTGCTAGGCATCCACTACTGGATGGGGCGCTACGGCGTGCTGCTGAGCGGCTCCGGGTTCGGCGGGACCGTCGGCTATGCCGACGTGCATGCACGCCTGCCCGCGCGCAGCATCATCGCGATCATCGCACTGCTGACTGCCGGGACCATCGTCTACGGCGCGACCCGCCGCAACTGGCGGCCTGCGCTCGTCGCCTCGGGCACGCTGTTCGTGGCGAGCATCGTCGGGGGGATCATCTATCCCGCGGCCGTTCAGAAACTGCAGGTCGAACCGAATCAGCTCGAGCGCGAGCGCCCCTACATCGAGTGGTTGATCGAGTACACGCGAGGCGGCTTCGGTCTCGACGCAATCCAGCGCCGGCCGTGGGATCCGGCGCGGCGCGCAGCGGACATGCGGCTCAGCGGCATCGACTGGCTCGCTGACGTCACGCTCTGGGACGAACAGCAGCTGCAGACCGCCTTCGCGGAAGAGACGCGCCGACAGTATTACGAGTTCAGTGACGTGGACTTCGACCGCTACCGCGCGGACGGCCGTGAGCGTCACGTGGCAATCGCGGTACGGGAGTTCAAGCGCAGCGGCCTGCCTGCCGACCGGCAGACGTGGCGCAACATCCATCTCGCACCGACATACACGCACGGCATCGGCGCAGTCGTTACGCTGGCCAGCGAGGCGGCACGCGGCAACCCGGTCTACTGGCTGACGAACGCCGACACCGTCGAGCGTGACGCACTGGCGCCCGTCGATCTCGAGTTGCGCGAGCCGCGTGTCTATTTCGGCGAGGCGATGGAAGACTACGTCGTGCTCAATCCTCAGGCTGACACGGCTGGCCGTGTCGCGCCGCTCGAGGCGGTGAGCACCGGGATCGAACTCGATTCCTTCCTGCGCATCGTCGCGTTCTCGTGGCGCTTCGGCGACAAGAACCTGCTGTTCTCGACGGAGCGTGCGGAGACGAGCCGGCTCCTGTTCCGTCGTCCCATCGTGCAGCGGGTGCGCCATCTCGCGCCGTTCCTGGCCTGGGACGAGGACGCGTACCCCGTCATTCATGGCGGGCGCATCGTGTGGCTCATCGATGGCTACTCCTCGACGGCAAACCTGCCGTTGTCGGAACCGCTCTCGCTGGGGGCGGGATCGACGCGCTACCTGCGCAGCAGCGCCAAGGCCGTCGTGGATGCAGTCAGCGGGGAAGTGACGATTTACGCGCTGGACGCGGATGAGCCACTGCTCGCAACGTACCGCCGCATCTTCCCCGGCATGATCCAGCCGCTGTCGGAGATGCCCTCGGCGTTGCAGGCGCACCTGCGCTATCCGCCGGCCCTCGCCGCGGCCCAGGCGGACAAGCTCGCGCGCTTCCATGTCACGGAAGCCGACGTGTTCTACTCGGGGCAGAGCGCATGGCAGCGGCCATCGCATGGGAGCGCGCAGCCGGGTCCATACGAGCCGCTCTTCATGATGGCAGCAATGCCGGGCGAATCGCGGCCGGAGTTTCTGTTGAGCACGCCCTTCATCGCGGCGGATCGGCAGACGATGGCCGGGCTGCTGCTCGTACGTAGCGACCCGGAGCGCTACGGTGAGGCCGTGCTGCTCGAGCTGCCGAGCGCAGACGTCACGCGCGGTCCGAGCCAGATCATCGCACTGATCGAGCAGGACGCCGAGATCAGCGCACAGTTCTCGCTCTGGCGGAGTCCCGGTGTGGACCTCCAGCTCGGACAGCTGCGCGTGGTGCCGCTCGACAGCGCGGTTCTGCACGTGGTACCGCTCTACCTGACAGCGACGGGCACGGCACTGCCACAGCTGCAGCGCGTAATCGTCAGCGATGGTGTGAGCGTGAACATGGATGTCACGCTCGAAGGGGCGATTGCGGGGCTGGGCAGTCTGCGCAGCGCGCCTGCACGCAGCCCGCAGCAGGAGGCGCAGCCGGCGCTGCCGGCGCCCTGGGCTGGCGAGGCGCTCCGGCTGCAGCAGGCGGCGGATCGCGCGCTGCGTGACGGTGATTTCGCGGACTTCGGGCGCTACTGGGCCGAGCTGCAGGACCTGTTGCGACGGGCCGCTGCACAGCCTGTTTCCCCGGACTGATCAGCTTGCCGCTGCCCGGAGCCAATGGTATGATTTCCCCGCTGGATGGTGGCGCTACGCGCACGATCGTCGTGGCGCTCGGCGGCAATGCATTGCAGCCGCCCGGCGGTCGCGGCGACATCCATGAGCAGTTCGCGCACACCCGCGAGTCGCTGGGCGCCGTCGTCGCCCTGGCGCAGGCCGGCTGGCGCATCGTGCTGGTGCACGGCAACGGTCCGCAGATCGGCGACGAGCTGCTGCGCAACGAGTTGGCGCGCTCGCGCCGACCACCGCTACCGCTCGGTGTGCTCGTCGCTTCCACGGCCGGCTGGATCGGCTACATGATCCAGCAGTCGCTGCGCAACGCACTGGATCGCGCAGGCATCCGCCGGGCCGTCGTATCGATGATCACACAGGTGCTGGTCGATGCGGACGACCTCGAGCCGCGCAAGCCGATCGGCCACACGATGCCGCACGAGCAGGCCAGTGAGCTCGCTGCCGAGCTCGGCTGGAACATCGGGCCTGCAGAGGGTGGCTGGCGACGGATGGTCGCATCGCCGCGACCGCACACGGTCATCGAGAGCGCTCAGGTCCAGCGGCTCCTCGAAGACGGCACGATCGTGATCGCATGTGGTGGCGGCGGCACACCGGTCTACGAGGATGCAACGCTCGGGATCGAGGGCGTTGACGCGGTCGTCGACAAGGATCGCGCGGCCTGCATCCTGGCTTGTGATGTCGAAGCCGAGGTGCTGCTCATCCTGACGAACGTGGACGGCGCGTACGCCGGTTACGGCACAGAGTCGCAGCAGTTGCTCGAGCGGCTCTCTGCGAATGAGGCGACGCGGCTGCTCGCGGCCGGTGAATTCGGCAGCGGCAGCATGGGACCGAAAGTCGAGGCAGCAGTCGACTTCGTGCGCGCGGGAGGACGGCGTGCAATCATCGCACGGCTCGAGCGCGGGCTCGAGGCCGTGGAAGGCAGAACGGGAACGAACATCGTCCCCGAATGAGGTGGCCGGGTGCGCACACGGTGCCCCGGCCGCGTTTGTGTCCGCCGGCTTCGTGCGTACGAAGCCCTGAACGTTACGGAATACAATGAACATTCATGAGTACCAGGCGCGCGAGATCCTGACGGCGCATGGCGTGCCCGTTCCACCGGGCACAGTCGCGAGCACGCCCGAAGACGTCGAGCGTGCCGCGCAGCAGGTCGGCACGACCGTCGTCGTGAAGGCGCAGGTGCACGCGGGTGGCCGCGGAAAGGCGGGCGGCGTCAAGCTCGCGAAGTCGCCGGCCGAAGCGAAAGAGGTCGCAAGCCGCATCCTCGGCATGACGATCAAGGACCTGCCGGTCGAGAAGGTGCTGGTTGCACCGGCGGAGGACATCGCCAGCGAGGCATACGTCGGCATGATCCTCGACCGCGCCAGCAAGCGCGTCGTGGTGATGGTCAGCCGCGAAGGCGGTGTGGACATCGAGGAAGTCGCGGCAACCAACCCGGACGCGATCCGCAAGCTTGCCGTCGATCCGCGCTACGGTCTGCTGCCGTTCCAGGCGTACACACTGGCTGTGTCGCTCTTCGACGATCTCAAGCAGCAGCGCACATGCGCAAAGATACTGCAGCAGCTCTACGCCGCGTTCATCGCGAGCGGCGCCTCGCTCGCCGAGATCAATCCGCTCGTCACCACGCCCGACGGTGAGGTGAAGGCACTGGACGCGAAGTTCAACATCGACGACAACGAGTTGTTCCGTCGCCCGAAGATCGAGGCGCTGCGCGATACGGCGGGCGAGCCCGAGGCCGAGATCCAGGCGCGCGCAGCCGGCCTCACCTTCATCAAGCTCGACGGCAACATCGGCGCATGCGTGAACGGCGCAGGCCTCGCCATGGCGACGATGGACCTGATCAAGTTCTACGGCGGTGAGCCCGCCAACTTCCTCGACATCGGCGGCAGCTCGAATCCCGAGAAGGTGGTGAACGCACTGCGCATCATCACATCCGATCCGGCTGTGAAGGTGATCTGCTTCAACATCTTCGGAGGGATCACCCGCTGCGACGACGTCGCCAACGGCATCGTGACAGCGACACAGCGCATCAAGATCGATGTGCCGATCGTGATCCGGCTCACCGGAACGAACGAGGAACTGGCACTCGAGATCCTGAAGAAGGCCGGATTCAGCGCGACGACGTCGATGGACGAGGTCGTTCAGAAAGCGGTCGAGCTCGCGGGGGCGGGGAAGTAATCATGGCAATTTTCATCGACAACAACACGAAGCTGCTCGTGCAGGGCATTACGGGCCGTGACGGCTCGTTCCACGCGGCGCAGATGATGGAGTACGGCACGCAGGTCGTCGGCGGCGTGACGCCAGGAAAGGGCGGGCAGTCGTTCGACGGACCGAACGGCATGTCGTGCCCGATCTTCGACACCATGGACGAGGCGGTCGCCGCGACCGGCGCGAATACAACCGTGATCTACGTGCCGCCCGCATTCGCGGCGGATGCGATGATGGAAGCAGCGGCCGCAGGCGTGCCGTTCGTCGTCGCGATCACCGAGGGTGTGCCGGTCCTCGACATGACGCGCGTCTACGCGTACATGCAGGACGCAGGCGTGCGGCTGCTCGGGCCGAACTGTCCGGGCCTGCTCTCGCCGGGCAAATCGAAGGTCGGCATCCTGCCCGGGCAGATCGCAACGCCCGGTCCAGTCGGCGTCGTCTCGCGCTCCGGCACGCTCACGTACGAAGTCGTCTATCAGCTGACGAACGCCGGTATCGGCCAGAGCACGTGCGTCGGCATTGGCGGTGATCCGATCAACGGCACGAACTTCATCGACTGTCTCGAGGCCTTCGAGAACGATCCGGAAACGAAGGCAGTCGTGATGATCGGCGAGATCGGTGGCACCGACGAGCAGCAGGCCGCGGAATTCGTCAGTTCGAAGATGAGCAAGCCGGTCGTCGGCTTCATTGCCGGACAGACCGCGCCGCCGGGACGCCGCATGGGCCACGCCGGTGCGATCATCAGTGGCAGCGAGGGCACGGCCGCAGAGAAGATCGAGACGTTCGAGAAGAACGGCATCGGCGTTGCACGCAAGCCGAGCGACGTCGTCGGTCTCATCCAGAAGGTGCTCTGAGCCGATGCCGGCCGGAACGCTGCTCACCGAGGTGCTGCCGCGCGAGCACATCGTCGTACCACTGCGTGCGACGACGCTGCGTGATGCACTCGACCAGCTGACGGCCCGGTTCGAAGAGACGGGCGCAGTGCGCGATCCGGAAGCGCTGCACCACGCGATGGAGACACAGCGTGTGCGCGACATCGTGCAGATCGGTGCGCGCGCACTGCTGCCGCACTACCGCACGGAAGCCGTCGACAACCTCGCCGTCGCGCTCGGCATCACGGAGCGGCCGCTCGTCGTGGACGGCGGCGCCACGAACGTGCGCATCGTCGTCATGATCCTGGCACCGTCGACCGCAGGCACTCTCTACCTGCAGACGATCGCTGCGCTCGCGCGCCTCTTCCATGACGATGCCCTCACCGAACGGCTGTTGAGTGCGACGTCACCGGAGGAGGTTCTCGAGATTGCCGACATCGCACAGCTGCGCATCCAGCCGCGCCTGACCGTACGCGACCTGATGGTGCATCAGGCCGAGCACGTCAGCGTGGATCAGACTGTGCGCGACGCCGTACACCTCATGGTCCGCAAGCGCGTGCGTGCGCTGCCTGTGGTGAACGAGCAACGCGAGGTCGTGGGCATCGTAAGCGAGTGGGACGTCATGCGCGCACTGCTGCCCCAGATCCCGCGGGCCGGCGACGAAAGCGACGAGTCCGGCCAGACGCAGCAACCGCTGCGTGTTCGCGACGTCATGACACGCTCCGTCCTCTGCGTATCCGAGGACATGGGTCTGGTCGAGGCGGCGAACATGATGCTCAACAAGGACGTCGAACAGTTCCCCGTGGTGAGCGAAGGCAAGTTCAGTGGCCTGCTCACACGCAGTGACATCATCCGCAAACTCTTTGGACGATAACCGATGACAGGCAATTATACCCTCACGATCATCAAGCCCGACGCGTTCGGTCGCGGCCTCGCCGCTCGCATCCTCGGCCACCTCGAGGAGCAGGGCTTTCGCATCCGCGCCGCGCGCACCATGCGCATGAGCGAGGCGCAGGCAAAGGCGTTCTACGAGGTTCACAAGGACCGCCCGTTCTACGGCTCACTCGTCAGCTTCATGACCAGCGGGCCGTGCATGCCCGTCATTCTCGAGAAGGACGACGCCGTCGCCGCCCTGCGCAAGGCCATCGGTGCAACCGATCCCGCCGAGGCCGAGGCCGGCACCGTCCGCCAGCTGTGGGCGGAGTCGAAGGAGCGGAACGCGATCCACGCATCGGACTCCGACGAGAACGCGGCCCGCGAGGCACGGTTCTTCTTTGCGGAGGCCGACGTTCTCGGGGCTTCCTGAGGGGCAGGGCACAGGAGTCGGGGCGGCGGGCCGGGGCCCAGCGTCTGGGCCCCGGCCCGCCTCACCACCGCGGACACCAGATCACGAGCCCGGCCAGCCG
>CAYLME010000030.1:0-26474 GCA_964384585.1 uncultured Gemmatimonadaceae bacterium
CGTGGGTGCCCAAAGAAGTCGGCCGGCACCCGGGCACCCCGGGCACCGGCCGATTCGTCATGCCTCCGTCCGGATCAGAGCGGCTGGCACGGTGCGGACAGACCGCGCGCGTCGCACTCGGCGGCCGGCACGATCATGTTCGGATACAGGTAGTCGCCCGTCCGATCGATCGGCAGACTGCTGAGGCGATCGTAGCGCCGGGCGTCGGTCCAGCGCGTCCCCTGCGACCACATCAGCGAGTACAGCCGGTTGTAGAGCAGCTCCGTGATGAAGTCGTCATCGGGGCTGGCGGCCGTGAGCGTGGTGGGCTCGAGGCCACCCGCGTGCTCGCGGATCAGGTTGATGTCGTCGATGGCGCCCGGGCGGTCACCGTTGTGCCAGCGGATCTCGGCGCGGAGCAGCAGCAGCTCCTCGTTGTGGATCCACGGGATATCGGCCCCGAGGTCCGCTGCCGCCGGGTTCGACTCGCTGTTGAACATGACCGGCTTGTGCGTACCGGTGAGCGTGCCGGTCGGTGCGGTGAGGCCGTGCGAACGACCTGCGTCCATCACCTTTGTGGCCAGGCGCAGGTCGGGCGTGCCACCCGCACGCTCCTGGGCGCCGGTCACGATGGACGGGTGCACCCAGTAGCGGTTGTTGGAGAGGGGCTCCGAGATCGGGTTTGCAGGTTCACCCGCCGACGCGGAGTAGCCGTAGTAGACGCCCAGGTCGAGGGACCCCGGCAGTCCGCCGTCGGTGACGAATGACGCGTTCAGCGCCTGCTCGGCCTGCGCCCAGCATGCGTTGCAGTCGTTGAACGTTGCGCGCCAGACGAGCACCTTCGTGGCCAGTGCGCGGTTGAACTGTGCGAACGTGGTCGGCGTATTGAAGCCGGTGAAGCCGGGGCCGACCGTGAACGGGAAGGCATCGCCGCCTGCCTGCAGGTCGGCGTACGCATCGTCGAGCATCGTCGAAACCGCCGCCATGGCGTCGGCGAACGACACGAACGGCGCCGGCTCTGCGGCGATCGGCCGGTTCACGTCCATCGGGATGCCGAGTTCGCCCGTACGCACGGCAAGCCGTGCGAAGTGCCAGGCACCGATGGTCTTCGCCATGCCGGCGGAAGCGCGTGTCTCGTCCGCGGACAAACCGGATGCACGCGGCAGTGCATCGAGATACGTGTTGATCGTGCGCAGTGCCGAATACTGACCGATCCATATGCCCGAGTTACGACCCGTCGGATCCGGCGGCCCTGCGATCTGCTCCTCGATCTCGCGCGGATCGTTGCCCGCCAGGTTGTATCCCTCGCGGCCATAGATCGTGTAGAACTGGAGCGTGGCCGCAACGTCATTGAACGCGTTGGAGAAGATGCCGGTCGCGGCGCGTGCCATCACTGCGCGCGACGGATTGCCCGTCAGCGTCTCCACGGTCGGGGCGTTGGTGTTCGCTATGTCGAGATCGGAGCATGCGCCCACGAGCGCCACTGCAGCGAATACCGACGCGCGCCGCGCTGCTCGCAGCGCTTTGCTCTTTATCATTGTCGTCCTCATCAGAAGCCCAGGGAAACACTGAAGTAGAAGCTGCGCGACGGCGGATACGGCGCGATGTCCAGGTTGTTACGGACGGCCTGCGCGCCGAAGTTCGCGACTTCCGGGTCGAGTCCCGAGTAATCCGTCCACATCGCCAGGTTACGGCCGACCACGCCGAGCGTGAGCGAGCGCGTACCGAACTGCAGCGGCCCGAGCTTGTCCGGATCGACATCGAACATGACCGAAACCTCGCGCAGCTTCACGAAGCTCGCATCCTCGATGTACGGCTGGATGGAGCCAGCCACACGCGCGACGCGACGAGCCTCGAACGCCTCCGTTCCGAAGTCGTCGCTGTTGTTCGCGGAGTCCATCAGGTAGCGCGACAGGTTGATGATGTCGCCGCCGTGCTGCCAGTCGACCACCGCGTTCACGCTCACCGGACCATAGGAAACGTCGTTCAACCAGCCGACGCGGAAGTCTGGAGCACTGTTGCCGAGCTCCACCAGCTCGGGTGTGCGCGCACCGTTCTCGTAGCCGAACCCGATGATCTGCGTGATCGACTTACCGACCTCGATGCGTGTACGACCGAGGTTGCCGAAGCCGGAGCCGGCCGGGAAGAACGGCGGCAGTCCTGCCAGGTCGATGACCTCACTGGTATAGCGCGTGAAGGTCCCGCGCGTCACCCACATCGCATTGTCGGTCACGACCGGTGAGTAGCCCAGCGCAGCCTCGATCCCGCGGTTGCGGATCTCGCCGCCGTTGAAGATCTGCGTCGTGAAGCCGGACGACGGCGCGGGCACGCGCTGCAGCAGCAGGTTCGTGGTGCTGCGCGTGAAGCCTGTCAGCTCCCACGTCAGGCGACCGTCCATCATGAAGCCGTCGATGCCGCCCTCGAACTCCTTCAGGCGTTCCGGCTCGACCTGGTCCCAGCCCGACACCGTCGATACGACCAGGCCCTGCTGTCCGCCGAGCTGCGGTGTAGCGAGCGTGGTGAACTTCTGACCGAACAGTGGCTGGTTGCCGGTTTCACCGTACGCCGCGCGCAGCTTCACTTCACTGCCGCCGCCCAGGAGGTCGATGAAGCGATACGACGCTGCCGCCTTCGGGAAGACGAAATACTTGTCCGTGTCACCGTTGACGCTGCTGCGCTCGGCGCGCAGACCGGCCTGCACGAGCAACCGCTCGTCGAAGAGCCGCACGCCTTCCTGGAAGTACAGCGCGAGCGTGCGCTCCTGCGTGAGGTTCTCGTTCACCGTCGTGTTCGTGCCGCGGTTCACGTTGCGCTCACCTGGCAGCAGGTTCTGCGTACGGATGTTGAAGGTGGAGAGACGCCGGTCCTCGTACTGCACGCCCGCCGACGTCGTCGCGGTGAAGCCACCGGTCGTGTAGGTGTGAATGCCGTTCACGTTCCAGTTCCAGAACATGCTGCGGCCGCCGCTCTCGATCGCCTCGCCCGGCAGTGCCTGGCCGACCTCGAAGAACAGCTCGTTCGGCGACCACACGTCGTTCGCCTGGTTGAACGCGTCCACACCGCCGCCCGCGACGACGCGCAGCGACTGGCGATCGGACTGCCACGCATCCCAGCTGACGTTGACGCCACCCGTGAAGCGGTTCGTCTCTTCGTGGTTCACGCCCAGCTCGGTCAGCTGGAGCGGGTTCGACTGCGGACCGAACGGCGGCGCCGGGTAGGTGCCGTCGGGGTTCTTGACCCTGAGATCGAGGAAGCCGGGAATGTATGCGAGCGCGTAGCCGTGGCAGCCGTAGTTGTTGCAGTTGTTGTTCCAGCCACGGTCATTGGTATTACGTGTGTACGCGCTCGAGAACTGGATGTTGATGTCCTCGCCGAGGCGCTGGTCCACGTTCGCGCGCAGACTCTGCATTTCGGCGCCCGTGTTCCGCTCCGTTCCCGACTCGTTCTTGATCGCACCTGCCACGTAGTAGCGCGTGTCCTCCGTTCCGCCCCGCACGTCCGCGAGTGTCTCGTAGGAAAGGTCACGCTGGTCGTATACGGCGGCGAAGTTGTCGTAGTAGACGGATTCGCGATCGCCGAAGTACGGGGCCGCTGCCGCACCCCAACGACTGTCCGCAAGTGCTTCCTCGCGCGTCCATACGCGCGTGTCCAGCAGCTTGAGCGGCGCGGAGATGCCGATCCGCTGCGTCAGGTTCACACGCGGTGCACCCGCCTGTCCGCGCTTGGTCGTGATGACGACCACGCCGTTCGATGCCTTCGAGCCGTAGATCGACGACGCAGCAGCACCCTTCAGCACCTCGATGCTCTCGATGTCGGCAGGGTTCAGGTCCGCAATGCGGTTCACTGCGTCTGCCTCCTGCTCGACGCTCGCCGCGGCGTTCGCGAAGCCGCGCCCGCTCGGGATGCTCGCATTCGAGTAGATGATGCCGTCAACGACATAGAGCGGATCGAAGCCGCCGAGCAGCGTCGAGTTGCCACGCACCTGCATCTGGATGCCGCCGCCCGGCGCACCCGAGTTGGTCTGCAGGTTGACGCCGCTGATCTTGCCGCTGAGCGCGTTGAGGACCGACGGCGCCGGTACGTTCTGGATGTCTTCACCAGAGACGTACGCGATCGACGTCGTCGCGCTGCGGCGCTCGACGGCCGTGGCCTGACCGGTCACGACCAGCTCTTCGAGGTTGAAGACGTCCTGCTGCAGTGTGATCTCGACCGACGACTGCCCGGCAGGCACGAGGACCTCACCGCGCGTGTAGCCGAAGGCGCGCACCTGCAGGCGCGTATCGCCCGCCGGCGCAGCGATCGAGAAGCGGCCTTCTTCGTCGGTGAGGACGGCGGCCCGCGCCGAACCGACGATCGATACTTCCGCCGCAGGAATCGGCTGGTTCGGTGTCGCACGCACGACACCGGTGATCCTGCGGTCCTGCGCCACCAGCTGCGACGGTGCCGCCGCGCCCAGCAGTGTGACGAGCAACAGTAACGCGAAACGTCTGCCCACGAGTCCCTCCCAGGGATGCAGGTGTTGCACGAAAACCAGGTTTTCGTGGTTTCAGGCGCGACGCTACCAACCACATCGCGCACTGTTGCCGCCCTCGTCAGCGGCCCGGATGAGTCGGATTCATGCGGGTACTACGACGACTGAGCCGACGCCTTGATAACACCCGCGCCGGCTCATTTGCAATGTCCCGATGAGCATTGAACGAACGAACGATCCCGATCGCGACACTATCCCCCGGACCAGTCGTCAATGCAACGACCCGCCAGCGACGCAGCACGCACCGGGGGCGGTCGATCTTCCGGGGCCCGTTCAGCCGATCAGGGCCTGCCGCGTCGATGCCCGGGGAACGGTCCGCGACCGCTCCCCGGGCGCACTGAGGTCACCGTGTCCAGACGTTGTTCGAGCGGTTCACATCCGGGAACGAACGGGCCGCATCGATCTCGACCCGCACGACGTCGCCGGACTCCACGCTCACCGTTGCGGACGTGTTGCCGGCCAGCCAGTGACTCACCGCTACGGTGCGCTGCTCGGTGCGACCGTCGCCGTAGGTGATCGTGAGATGGACGGGCATGGGTACGCGCCCGCGGTCCTCGATCGCGATTGTGGTCGTGCCGGCCGCCTGCGTGACACTGGCCACGGCCTGGTCGAAGGTCCAGGTCTCGTAGTACCAGCTCCGCCAGAACCAGTCGAGATCCTGGCCACTCACGTCCTCGAACACGTTCCACATGTCCCACGGGTACGGATGCCGGTACTGCCAGCGGTCGAAGTATTCGCGGTAGGCGCGCATGAACACCTCCTCCCCCAGCACACCACGCAGCGCGACCAGTACGCTGCCCGGCTTTGCATACGACGCGATACCGTACACCGCCGGATTGTAGTGGAACGCGGACTGGCGCATCATCTCACCTTCGAACCCCGTGTTCGCAATTCGCAGGTACGCGTTCTGGTCGTCGATGTAGTGGTTGCGGCCCGGAAAGAAATCCATGCGCGCGGAATTCTCGTTGAACGTCGTCGTGCCTTCGTCCATCCACGTGTAGCGCCGCTCGTCGTTGCTCACGATCATCGGCGTCCACATGTGCGCGATCTCGTGGGCAGTGACGTTGTAAAGCGCACTGTCCGTACTCTGGTTGTAGTCGCCCATCAGCGTCATCATCGGGTATTCCATGCCGCCACCGATGATGCCACCGCCCTCGACCGACGTCATGTGCGGCCACGGGTATGGCAGGTCCATGAATTCCGAGAAGAACGAGATGGTGTGCGCTGTGTAGCGCACGACCTCGCTCCATTTCGGCGCGCTGCTGCGCCAGAACGAGTTGATCAGCGAATAATCGGTCACGCCGTCGCCGTCACGGTCGCCGACCGGCGTCCGCATTGCGTCCCAGTTCGCGGTGCGCGTCATGCTGAAGGCGACGTCGCGCACCTTGTCAGAGACGAAATGCCAGCGCAGCCGGCCGTTGGTGCCGGCCGTGGTGGCGGCGGCAGCGTCCGTCGCGCGGAGCACCTGCACGGGCTCATCGCTCTGCTGCGCGCGGTTGTAGCGCTCGAGCACTGCGGGCGCGAGCACGTCCGGCGCATTCGTCAGCGCACCGGTGCCCATCACGACCCATCCTGCGGGCGCATCGATCGTCACGTCATAGGATGCGAAGCCCGAATAGAACTCCGTGCTGCCGACGAACGGATCGGGATGCCAGCCGATCACGTCGTCGTAGACAGCCATCTGGGGGTACCAGTAACCGAGGTAGAACAGGCCATCGTGACGGCCCATGCGCTCGCCGCCACCCCGCTGCGGGATGTCGAACGACCAGTCGAACTCGAGCGTCACACTGCTGCCGGGCGCCAGCGGCTGCGGCGGCAGGATCACGAGCCGCGTGCCGTTCACGACGTAGCGCGGACCCCTTCCTTCCGCCCCCAGCACGGCGCCGTTCACGGCGACACGGCTCAGGCTCACACCACCGGTCACCTCCGCTTCCTCGAAGCGGATCACGCCCGGTGCATGAAAGTTCTGCGTCAGGTCCACGTGCAGGTTCTGCAACGCGTCGGGCGAGTTGTTGTTGTAGGTGATGCGCGCACGACCGTCGAGCCGCTGCGCTTCGGTGTCAATCCGGGCCTCGAGCGTGTAGCTGGCATCGTTCTGCCAGTAGCGCGAACCCGGCCGACCCGTGATCGTGCGGGTTCCCGACTGGACTGCCCGTTCGAACCTGGGCGGTGCCTCGACGGGATACGGGAGCACACGGCCGGACTGCACGGGCGCCGCCGCCGGAGCCGTAACGGGCGCGGGACGCTCGGCCGCGGACGTCGCACAGGACGCGAGCGCCCCCGCGACCACCGCGGGCCAGAGGATAGAGCGGGTTCGGGTCATTGCATCACTCCTTTGCTATTCTGACTGTCGCCGCACGGGCCGGACCACGGCTTCCAATCGCGCGGGGCCGCGTGTCGATGTGGCGCGACTCCGTTCGTCACGTTGATGGAGCCGATACAGCAATCGGTGCCGAACCGCCGAAAAAAGCAACCGACAGGAGGCGACATGCGATTCATGGTCATCGTGAAGGCGACGAAGGACAGCGAGGCGGGTGTGATGCCCGGCCAGGACCTGCTCGAGGAGATGGGCCGCTACAACGAGGAGCTCGTGAAGGCCGGTGTGCTGCTCGCTGGCGAGGGGCTGCAGTCGAGCGCGAGCGGCGCGCGCGTCCGGTTCGAGGGGAAGAAGCGGACCGTGATCGACGGGCCCTTCGGCGAGACGAAGGAGCTGATCGCGGGCTTCTGGATCCTCCAGGTCCGCTCGCTCGATGAGGCGATCGAGTGGGTCAGGCGGATGCCGAACCCGCACCCGGAGACGACGGAGGTGGAGATCCGCCAGGTGTTCGAGGACGCCGACTTCGCACCCGTCGCGACGCCCGGGCAGATGGAGCGCGAGGCACGTCTGCGCGCACAGGTCGAGGCAGCACACGGATCGTGAGCAGCGGACGGACGGAGCGCGCGATCGAGGCGGCCTGGCGTATCGATGCTCCGCGCATCATCGCCGCCATCGCACGCATGACTGGCGACGTCGCAACCGCCGAAGACTTCGCACAGGACGCGCTCGTCGCAGCGCTCCGCTCCTGGCCTGAGCAGGGTGTCCCGGACAATCCGGGCGCCTGGCTCATGGCCACCACCAAACGCCGCGCAATCGATCACCTGCGACGCGGCCGCATGCTCGATCGCAAGCACGAACAGGTCGCATACGATGCGGATCAAGCGACCACGTCACCGGAGAGTGATCTCCACGATGCACTCGATGACGACGTCGGCGACGATCTGCTGCGCCTCATCTTCACGGCCTGCCACCCCGTGCTCTCCGCCGAAGCACGCGTCGCACTCACACTGCGACTGCTCGGCGGCCTGACCACCGAAGAGATCGCACGCGCGTTCCTCGCACCCGTGCCGACTGTCGCACAGCGCATCGTCCGCGCGAAACGAACGCTCGCAGAAGCGCACGTGCCGTTCGAGATGCCGCGCGTGGCAGATCGCGCCGAACGGCTCGGCTCCGTCCTCGAGGTCGTCTACCTGATCTTCAATGAGGGCTACGCCGCCACCACCGGCAGGGAATGGCTGCGTACCGACCTCTGCGAGGAGGCGCTCCGGCTTGCACGCGTCCTCGCGGGCCTGATGCCGGACGAGTCCGAGGTGCTCGGCCTCGTCGCATTGCTGGAGCTGCAGGCATCACGCAACCGCGCGCGGATCGACCGCAACGGCGATCCCGTTCTGCTGATGGACCAGGACCGCTCTCTGTGGAACCGGTTGCTCATCCAGCGTGGACTCGCAGCGCTCGATCGTGCACAGATGCTGACCGACACACTCGGCCCGTACACACTCCAGGCGGCGATCGCCGCGTGCCACGCACGCGCACACACGCCGGAACAGACGGACTGGGTGCGCATCGTCGCTCTCTATGACGCGCTGACCGAGCTCACCCAGTCACCGGTCGTCGCACTGAACCGCGCCGTCGCGGTCGCCATGGCATACGGCGCGGACGCAGGGCTCGAACTCGTCGAGGATATCGCAGACGAACCCGCCCTCCGTGGCTACCACCTCCTGCCCGCCGTCCGCGCCGACCTGCTGCACCGCATCGGCCGCGACGCCGAGGCCATCACCGAACTCGAGCGTGCCGCCGCAATGACGAAAAATGAGCGCGAACGCACCCTGTTACTCGACCGCGCCGCGTCCTGGCGCTGAGACCGGGTTGCGCTGCGCTGCCGTTCTCCAGACACTTCCCCGGAGGGCCGAACAAAAACCGAAGCACAGGAGGTGAACATGGCACGGACCGGTACTGACACCGCGCAGCAGGCCAGCATCGAGCTCGGCCGACTGCACGCGCATTGGCAGGGGCTGCGTCGCCTGACGCGTCGCGTGATCGAAGCGTTTCCCGAGGACGAGCTGTTCAGCTACTCGCTGGGCGGGATGCGGCCGTTCGGCGAGATGGCGAACGAGCTGATCGGTATTGCCGGGCCGATGGTGCGCGGCATCGCGACGGACACGTGGGAAGCGTTCGCGGACAACAAGGCGGAAACGAAGGCAGCTTTGCTCGAGGCGTGGGATGCCTCGACGCAGGAGATCGAGCGGTACTGGCCGCAGATTCCCGCGTCACGCTTCAACGAGACAATGGTCGCGTTCGGCCAGTGGAAGGGTACGGGCTGGGATCAGATCTTCTACGCGATCGACAACGAGAACCACCATCGCGGTCAGGGCTACGTCTACCTTCGCTCGCTGGGCATCGAGCCGCCGGCGTTCTGGGAGCGGTAGTCCGGACATGGAAGCGCGGCACCCGGTACGGTGGACGGGTGCCGCGTGCGTTCGCCGGGTGCGCGGCGCGGGACGCTACTGTCCCTCGACCATTTCCTTCGTGACCTGGTAGTCGCCGGCCAGCCAGCGCAGGATCTCGCGCGCAGCGTCATGATCGACCGTGCCATAGCGGGCGCGCAGTGTCTCCTTCTGTTCGTCGGACAACCGGTCGACGCCGAAGTCCTGCAGGGTGAGAAGATCTTCCCAGACGCGCGTGCCCAGTTCTTCACCCAGCACCCGGTGCGCGGCACGGCGGAATGCCGCGCCGTACTGGTACTCGGCGCCCGTTTCGTAGCTCTCGACCAGCGTGAGCGCCGGGATACGGGAGAGCACCGGCTGCAGCGCGGGATTCACGCCGTGTGCGACGATGTGCTCGCCGATCGTTGCGGGGCGGCCCGTGAAAGCACGCACGTGCAATGTGCGCGACATGCGCACGGAGTCGTTGACGGGATAGTTGTCCCACAGGAACGGCTTGCGGCCGAGCTGTTTCGAAACTCGTTGCAGGTGGGCTGGCGAATACTCCGCCGAGCAGACCTCTTCGCCCGTCCAGATGATGTCCACGGCATCGTCCATTCCGCTGCCGATCGCCTCGAGATAGCCGTCGGGCCGTGCACCGAAGATGCGATCGAGGATCGGGTCGTCGGAGTAGTACGTGGGGCAGAAGATCAGCCGCTCGGCGTTCGTCCGTTCGCGGATCCAGTTGACGATCTCGATCTGGCGCGCGGCGAGGTCTGCGATGTCGCCGCGCATGTCGTCGAACAGCAGGGCGAGGTGCTGGCAGCCGATGTCCTCCAGGAACGCGAGCTTGCGGGCGAGGGCGTCGCGTGCCGCGTCATCGAACGAGAGGTAGACCTCGTACGGGCTCAGGCCGACACCGAATTTCACGTTGTTGCGGCGGCAGTGCTGCGAGAGTTCGCGCAGCCGGGCAGCGTGATCGGCCGGATGGGACTCCTGCCAGCGCTTGCGCAGAAACGCGTCGCCCTTGGGCGCGTGCAGATAGAAGCTGTAGCCGTGCGGCGCCAGGAACTCGACGGTGTCCGCGCGTGTCTGCCAGGACCATTGCGGTCCGTAGAATCCTTCGATAATGCCGAGTGGTGGCGTCATGCCTGGCTTTGCAGCGGGTGAACGTCATGTGGCCCGGTCGCACGATGGCGGCCGGGCCACAGCACCTCCTCGAATCGTATCGCCGGAGGCGTCATCGCACCATGGCAGACGGATCAGTCGTAGCGCAGCGCGTTCAGTGGGTCTACACGTGATGCGCGCAGTGCCGGGATGTAGCCTGCGGCGAGTGCGAACAGTGTGAGCACGATCACTGCCGCAGTGAAGACGATCGGGTCTGCACCATCGACCTGGTACAGCACGGAGCCCATCACGCGGCCGAGCCCCCACGCTCCGGCCAGTCCCACGATCCCACCGATCAGCATCATGATGGCAACCTGACGCAGCACCATCCCGCGCACGCGTCTACCGTCGGCGCCCAGCGCCATGCGCACACCGATCTCGCGCGTGCGCCGCTCGACGGTGTATGCAAGCACACCGTAGAGACCAACGGCTGCGAGCAGTGTCGCAAGACCTGCGAACGCTGCCGAGAGCGTGCCGATGATGCGGTCGAGGAAGATGTTCTCCTTTACCTGCTGGCCGAGTGACTTGAGGTTCTCGATCGGAAGGTTCGGGTCGACCCGCGCGATCAGCGGCTGGATCGCGCGCATGACCTGCTCGGGTTCGCCGCCCGCGCGCACATAGAATGTCAGCGATCCGATCCGCGTTCCCTGCCGCCAGGGTGTGAAGAACATGGCCGGTATCTCGTCCTTCACGCTGTTGTACTTCGCATCGCGCACGATGCCGATGATTTCCGTGTCAAGCTCCGTTGCGGACTCCGACATACGCTTGCCCACGGCATCCCGGCTCAGGTCGAACTTGCGCAGGAACGCCTCGTTCACGATTGCGACCTTCGGCCCGTCCTTCACGTCCCGGTCCGTGAACTCGCGTCCCGACAGCAATGGCACATCCAGGGTGGCGAAGTAGCCGGCTCCGAGCACGTTCATGCGCGAGTTCTGATCGACGTCCGGTCCGCGCTCGAAGCCCTCCACATTGACATCCGTGCCCCAGCTGCTGCCCGCGAGCACCGGCACCAGCGCATTGCTCACCGAGATGACGCCTGGCAACGCGCCGAGCTCCTGCTCCACGCGCTCGAACAGCAGGTGTGAGCGCTCCTGCTCGTATCCGTTCAGCTCGGGCTGGATCGCAAACGTCACGATGCTCTCGGTGCGGAGCCCGAGATCGACATTGCCGATGTTGACCAGGCTGCGCATGAAGAGGCCCGCCAGGATCAGCAGCGTCATGGACAGTGCGATCTGGGCGGTCACGAGGCCTGCCCGGAATCGCGCGGCCGCGCGCGTGACGGTGAGGTTGCCCGCGTTCGCGCGTATGGTCGTGACGAGGCCGGAACGCGTGCTGTGCAACGCCGGGAACACGCCGAACAGCAGCCCTGTCGTGACGGCTGTCACTGCGGCGAATGCCACGACCTCGGTGCGCAGGCCGAGCTCGATGCCCTGCATCGCCTCGCCCGGGAGCAGCGATCCAATGAGTGCAAGTGTCCACCACGCGACGGCGAGTCCGGCGAGGCCTCCGAGCATTCCGAGCAGTACCGACTCGGTAAGCAGCTGTGCGATGACCTGGCGGCGGCTGGCGCCGAGCGAAAGCCGGACAGCCATCTCGAGACCGCGGTTCGCACCACGTGCGAGCAGCAGGTTCGCGATGTTCGCACAGGCGATGAGCAGCACGACCGCTGCGGTACCCATCAGCAGCAGCAGCGGCGTGCGTGCCTCCGCGTGCACCGAGCTCTGGCCGCGGCGCCCGTCGGAAACGTCGATCTGCTTCGCGGCGAACTCCGTCAGGAATCGCTCGCTGACACCCGCCTGCAGCGGCAGTTCGACGTCGTTGATGATCGGCCGGTACACGACGTTCACGGCCTGTTCCGCCTGTTCGATCGTGACGTCCGGCTTCAGCCGGGCAAAAACGTATACCCAGTAAGCGAGTCGGTTTTCGAAGCCGGCGAAGCCTGGATTGACGAGGGCGCGCATCGAGATCGGCACGTACACGACCGGCCTGTTTCCAACGGTCGAGCCGCTGAAATCCTCCGGCGCGATCCCGATGATGTTGAATGGCTGGCCGTTCACGATGATGTTCCGGCCGATCACGGCGGGGTCCGCACCGAGACGCGCCTCCCAGAACGCGTGATCGAGCACGGCCAGGTAGTGCGCGCCAATCGTTTCGTCATCCGACGGCCCCAGCAGCCTGCCGAGGTAGGGCTGCAGCCCCAGCGTGCCGAAGTAGGAGCCGGATACCATCATCGCGTCACCACTCAGCGTCTCGCCGTCGTAGGCGACGTTGGCGCTGAACATCCGGTGCGCTGCGACGCTGCTGAACGCCGTCTGCGCCTTCTCGATGTCACGGAACATCGGATAGCTGAAGATGACGTCGCAGTCGCCCGCGTTGTTGCAGGAGGTCGAGCCGCTCTTCGGGCCGGGCGCGGCCAGGTTGACGAGCCGCTCCGGCTGGTGCACCGGCAGCGGCGCCATGAGCAGCTGATCGAACAACGAATAGATCGCGGCATTCGCGCCGATACCCAGTGCGAGCGAGATGATCGCAACCACTGTAACGAACGGCGATTTGAACAGCGTTCGGAAGGCAAGCCTCACGCTTCTCATTGCACAACCCGTATGAATGCAGTGACTGGTCGGCGCCGTAATGGCACGGTGACGCTGGTGACTACGGCTTGGACAGGACGAGGGTTTCGAGGGTTGCAGCGCGGCTCATGGGCTCCGGAAGCCCGCGTCCGGGCGCGGCGCCATGCTGCGGATACTGCGGATCAGTACAAGCGGTACCTCTCCCGCACCGGACGCCAGGTTTCCAGCTCGGCCTGCCAGCGGTTCCAGATGCTGTCAGGACTCGCGCCCCGGTCGAATGCCTCACGCGCCCAGCGCGAGCCCAGCATCTGCGTCATGCCTTCATTGGTGACACGGAACTGTCGCGGGTGCAGCCGCTGGATCTCGGTCAGCAGCACCAGCGTCATCCACACGGGCTGGAACCGGTTGCGGTCGGTGATACGCAGCCGGATCGCGTGCACGCGCTCGTCGCGGAACGGGACCCACCCCTCTCCAGTCGGGACGTAGCTCGTCGTATCGAGCGCCACGCCCTGGATGTCATACGCGCGGACGCGCTCGAGCACGCGGGCCGCGTCCAGCCAGGGTGCACCAAGCGTGGAGAACGGTGCATCCGTCCCGCGGCCGACCGTGAGGTTCGTCGCTTCGGCGAGGACGAGGCCCGAATAGGCAAGTGCAGCATCGAGTGTGCGGATGTTCGGCGACGGATCGATCCAGGGCAGGCCGGTCTCGTCGAACCACGTCTCCCCGCGCCAGCCGGCCGCAGGAACAACGGTCAGTACAGCACCGATGTCGTACTCCGCGTTGATATAGCGCGCGACTTCGCCGACGCTCATGCCATGGCGCAGCGGCACCGGGTAGTACCCGGTGATCGGCTGACCGACCGAGCGCATCTCCGGCTGCATCAGCGGCCCTTCCATCCGGTCGGTGATCGGGTTGGGACGGTCGAGTACGATGAACGGGATCCGCTGTGCCGCCGCGGATTCCATTGCCATCGCCATCGTCCAGACGAACGTGTACGGCCGCGCACCGATGTCCTGCATGTCGAAGAGCAGCACGTCCACTCCGCGCAGCATCTCCGGTGTCGGCCGCTGCGTCGAGCCGTACAGCGAATGGACCGGCACGCCGGTTCGTGCATCCGCGCCGCTCTCGATCTTTACGCCACCCTCGACGCCACCACGCAGGCCGTGCTCGGGTCCGAACAGTGCCACGAGATGCACATCGGGCGACGCGTGCAGCAGATCGATACCGCTTTGCCCCGTTGACGTGACAGCGGTCTGATTGGTGAGGAAGCCGACGCGACGCCCGCGGAGGAGGTGTGCCGAATCGCGCAGCAGCACCTCGAGGCCCGGAAGGACCTGCACCTGTTCGGCTGGCCGCTCACCCGTTGCACCTGCGCGCGCGGACACCGGCGTCGTTGCAGAATCGGGCGCGGCGACCGCAGCGCCGCTCGATGCGGCACCAGCAGCGGATTCGTCAGCCGGTAACGCGGATCGGGCTGGCGTGCATGCGGCCGCCATCACGAGTGTTACGGCGAGCGGGCAGATTCGAGCTTGGCGTCGTGTCATTCGGCTTTCTATGTTATCGCGCCCGTAGGGTTCCCGCGACCGTGAGGCCTGCTTGTCCGAAACGCTGCACTGCCGCTTTGCGAGCGACGCCGACATCGGGGTCGTTGTGCGGCTCATCCGGCACAGCTTTCCTTCGCCGGCACGCACACCTGAGACGGTCGAGGTGATGTTGCGCACGCCGCGGTTCGGCGGCGGCACCGACACGCTGCTGGTCGGCGAGCTGGACGGCCGCATTGCGGGCGCACTCCAGTTGCATCCGATACGCCAGTGGATCGGTGGCGCATGCCTGCCCATGGCAGGCGTCGGCTCGGTTGCGATCTCGCCGGCTTTCAGGCGACGCGGCCTCGCCGAGCAGCTCGTCGCAGCCGCATTGCGTGCAGCGCGCGCGCGCGGCGACGTCGTGTCCGCGCTCTATCCGTTCCGCGTCGGATTCTATCACCGGCTCGGCTATGGCAACGCGGGCGTCGCCGAACAGTGGCTGATCCCGCCGCGCACGCTGCCCGACTCGCCCGAGCGCCTGCAGGTCGAGGTGCTCGAGACGGACGCGGAGCGGGGCGAGGCGCTCGCGTTCTACAACCACTGGGCGCGCAGTCAGAACGGACAGCTCGTACGCACGCCGGGCATGTGGACCTACCTGGTCGGACAGCGGGATCGGGCGGTCGCCGGGTACAGGGACGCTTCCGGCTCGCTGGCCGGCTACGCAGTCGTTGCCTACCGCACCGACTTGCCGCGCCGCGACCGCTTCCTCGAGGTGGACGAGATCGTGTGGACCACCCCTGCCGCGCGCCGTGCGCTCTATGGCTGGCTTGCATCGCTGGCCGATCAGTGGGACCAGCTGCTGGTGCGCGCACTGCCCTCGCATCGCATGCAGGACTGGGTGAGCGAGCCGCGCCTGCCGCACGACGCGGCACCGCCATGGCTGCTGTGGTCGCCAGCCGCGACACTCATGATGGGTCCGATGTTCCGGCTCATCGATATGGCCCCTGCATGGCAGCATCGCGGTATTGCCGGTGCGGCCGACATGAGCATCGCTCTGGACGTCGAAGACGCCCATCTGCCGGACAACGCTGGACGCTGGACGCTATCGTTCGAGGGGGGCGCTGCGTCTATCGCGCGTGGCGGCGACGCACGCGTGACGCTCCGGCTCGGCATCGCCACTCTTTCGCGCATCTACATTGGCGCGGTCGCTCCGACCGCGGCGGCGGCCGCTGGCCTGCTCGAATGCGATCGTCCCGAGATGCTGCCCGCGCTCGACGCGGCACTCGCACTCCAGGAGCCATGGCTTTTCGATCGATTCTGAGACGCGTCGCGGCCCTCGTCGCCGCCCTGCTCGCCACTGCTGTCACCGGCTGCGGCGAATCGCAGCCCGGGCAGGAGCCCGTTGCCGCACCCGCGGACTCGACATACGCGACGTTCAGCGGCGGGCCGCCGGGCGGCACACTCGTCGTGCTCGCGGACCGTGAGCCCGATCAGCTCAACCCGCTCACCTTCAGCAGCAACGCGGCGTATCACCCCGTGCACCTGATGTTCCGTGCGCTCGCGCTGCGTGACAGCACTCTGAGCGGCATGGCTCCGGACCTTGCCGAGTCGTGGGTGATGGAGGACGACTCGACACTCGTCATTGCACTGCGCCAAGGTGTGCAGTGGCATGACGGCACGCCCGTCACTGCCGACGACGTCGTGTTCACCATCGAGCGGCAGCGTGATCCGCAGACCGCTGCACCCCGCCAGGCCGACGTCGCGGCGGTGCGCAACGTTCGCGCGCGGGACAGCGTGACGGTGGAGATCACGATGAACCGCACCGGGCCGTACGCGGTCAACGCGATCCTCGAGGTCATGCCCGTCCCGCGCCACCTGCTCGAATCGGTGGCATCGGGCGACATGCGCAACTCCGCGTTCGGTCGCAACCCGGTCGGCAACGGGTTCTACCGATTCGGCACATGGACGGCGGGCCAGAACCTGACGCTGCATGTGAACGAACAGCGGCAGGACCGCGCAGCGATCGAACGCATCATCATGCGTTTCCTGCCTGACATGAATTCGGCGATCACCGAACTGCTTTCCGGCCAGGGCGACCTGATTGCGAAGCTGCCCGCCGATCAGCGCGCGCGTGTGGGTGCCGCGGAGCACGTCGTCGTCTACAACGGCCCGCGCGTGCGCCCCGCATGGATCGCGTGGAACACACGGCGAGCGCCGCTCGACGATGTGCGTGTCCGGCGTGCGCTGTCGATGGCGGTCAACCGCGCCGAGATCGCGTCCGCGCTCTTCGGCGATGTCGGCGAGGTTGCATACTCACCGATTCCGACGGCGATGCGAGAGCATTCGCCCGACGTAGATCCGCTCACGTACGACACCGCAGCTGCACGAGAGCTGCTCGAGCAGGCCGGGTGGCGGGACACGAACGGGGACGGGCTGGTCGATCGCGACGGTCAGCCGCTGCGCATCGAAGTCGACTACATCAGCACCGACCCGACGCGCCGGGATGTACTGGTCGCGATGCAGAGCATGCTGCGCGAGATCGGCGTGACGATGGTGCCGCGGGCGTACGAGAGCACCGCGTGGGTGACGCGTCTGCGCGAGGGTGATTTCGCGGGTTCTTTCTGGGGATGGGGATGGGGACCGAGCGTGGCCGGCTCGAACGCGGAGATGATCTTTCACTCGCGCTCCAGGCCGCCGGGTGGACCGAACTTCGCCGGCTCGGGCAGCCCGCGCATGGATGCACTGATCGATTCTGCACTTGTCGAGACCGACACGACGCGTGCACGCGCGGTCTGGTCCGAGCTCGAGCAGCTCATCATCGATGACGCCGTGTACGCGCCGATCTATATGGACCCGGAGTTGTTCGCGCTGCACGCACGCTTCAGCAACGTGCGCTTCCGCGGCATCGAGTGGACCGAGGACCTGCCGTACTGGTACATCGAGCCGGCGGACCGGCTGCCGCGCGATCGATCGCGCTAGTACCGGCAGACGGCCGACCCAGGCGACTAGAACATCCGCCCGCCTGGCGGCACGTCGAAGTCGGGCGCGAGCAGCACGACCGCGCCGTCCGCGTCCGGTACACCCAGCACGAGCACCTCGGACATGAAGTCGGCAATCTGCCGCGGCGGGAAGTTGACGACCGCGATCACCTGCCTGCCGACGAGCGCTTCCGGCGTGTAGTGCGTGGTCAGCTGCGCACTCGACTTCTTCTCGCCGATTTCAGCACCGAAATCGATCCACAGCTTGAACGCGGGCTTACGCGCCTTCTCGAATACCTCGGCCCGCACCACGCGGCCGACACGGATGTCCACCCGCTCGAAGTCCTGCCATTCGATCGTCCCGCTCATACGACGCCGCCGGCGGCCTGCAGCTCTGCGGCCTTCGCGATGCCCTCGCGCTCGCGCACGAACACCAGCGCCACGAGGCCGAGTGCGAAGAATGCGATGATCGACGACATCGCGAGCTTGTGGTCACCTGTCGCGCCGACGACGCTCGCATAAACGAGCGGGCCGAGCAGTGACGAAAGCTTGCCGGAGAATGCGAACAATCCGAAGAACTCCGTCTGCTTCTGGTCGGGGACCATGCGCGCCAGCAGGCTGCGACTCGCGGACTGGTTGGGTCCCATCATCAGGCCGATCAGTGTGGCCGCGACCCAGAAACCCTGCACCGTGTCGGCACGGATGCCGATGATGCCTGCGATGATCAGCGCGACGAGCGTGATCATGATCGTCTTCTTGCCACCGATCCTGTCGTCCACGAACCCGAAGGCGAATGCCCCGATGCCGGCGGCGACATTGAGCGCGATGCCCATCATCAGCACCTCCTCGAGCTCCATCCCGAGCACGGCGCCCGCATAGATCGACGCCATCGCGATCACGGTGACGAGACCGTCGTTGTAGATCATGCGCGCGAGAATCAGCTTCGCGGGCTCGCGGAACGTGCCGAGGTGGCCGATGGTGCGGCCCAGCCGGCGGAATCCCTCACGCGCATACTCGCCCAGCGGCGCCTGCCGGCGCGGAGCGCGCTCGCGTACCAGCAGGAACATCGGCAGCGAAAATACGAGGAACCACACAGCAACGAGCAGGATCGTTGCGCGGACGTTGATATGATTCTCCGTCGGCAGCCACTCGCGCACCATCAGCAGCCCGAGCCCGAGCGACAGCAACCCGCCCATGTAGCCGGTGAAGAAGCCGGCGCCCGAGACCCGGCCGATGTTGCGATTGTCGGTCAGTTCCGGAAGAAACGCGTAGTAGAAGACGTTCGCCGATTCGAATCCGATGTTCGCGAAGATGAACAGTATGATCGCGAGCGTGGCCTGGCCGGGACCCACGAAGAACAGCAGCGTCGTGAACAGGATCGACTGCAGCGCTGCAACGATCAGAAAGGCCTTCTTGCGCCCGGAGAAGTCTGCAATCGCACCGAGTACCGGCATGCTCAGTGCGACCACCACCGCCGAAATGTTCAGTGCGGCGCCCCACATCACCGTGCCGGACCGTGGGTCGTCGGCGATCACGTTCACGAAGAAGAAATTGAAGATGAACGTGATCATCAACGTGTTGAACGCCGAGCTGGAGAAATCGTAGAGGCACCAGCTCACGATCTCACGGCGCGGAATGCTCACTGCTGCAACCTGACCACGCGTCGCGTGCGTGCTTCGACCGGCACGGCACGCAGGCCCGCCGCGGGCAGATCCATCGTGCCGGTCGATGTGATCGTCTCCTCACGCGAGAACATGAGCGACGCTGCATCGTCCCACAGCGTCGTCGCCTCGCCCGTGCCGACCAGCCGCTGGCTGACTTCCATTCCGTCGACGATGCCGGACAGCACCACGCTCGATGTGAAGCGCGATGCGATGACGCGCAGCGTCCGGCCATTGATGATCGTGTCGCCGAGGAACGACGCCGAAATGATCGTTTCGGTGCGGCTCTCCACGCCTCCGCCCGCGTCCGTGAGCGCGAGCGTATCCGTCCAGACCGTGCCGGGCGCAGCCGTGCCGCCCGGCAGGCGGGCGAAGAAGTGGTAGTAGAACGACTCACCGCCGATGAACCTCGAGAGCGCCGTGGCGAGGTTCGGCAGGTACCTCGTCGAGTCGGGACCGGTGGGACTCATGCGCAGCAGTGCACTGCCGGAGGGGACACTGCTCGAATCCACCTGCGACGCCACGGCACCGCCCGCCTGGAACGTGCCGTCCACGGCCTCGAGGCGGATGGAGGCGAGCATGCCCGCACTGTCCGTATGCATGCCGATCACGGCGCGCGCCGCCAGGCCGAGGCTCGTATCGAGACTGCGACCGCGTCCGCCCCGTACCGCCACCGTCGTCGTGTCAGCGACCGAGTAGGTTGCAGGGTTGACGGCCGGCACCGCGTAGGCGAGCGTCGGGGCTACCGCGCGCGGCGCCGAGGCACACGCCGGACTTCCAAGTAACAGCAATGCAACGATGCAGCGTCTCATCATTCTCCGGATTCTGGATCACGCAGCCTCGGCAGGGGTGCGGCTGCAAGGATGCAGACCGGATCGATGGCCCGCAATGTTTCCCGGATGTTTGCGTGTGCCGCAACGGCTGCGCGCCAGAACGATGAGGCAGCTCGATGATCCGGTCCGATGAGTGAACAGCACAGGCGCGCCGGACGCGCCATGTCGCGGCGGGCACGGATCGTCGGCACGGCCCTGGTCCTCCTTGTTGCGGCCGTCTGCATCCGTCTCGGATTCTGGCAGCTGGCGCGACTCGGGGAGAAACAGGCGATCAACGCTGCGATCGTCGAGCGCAGTGCGCAGCCGCAGGTACGGCTGGGCAGCGCCACGCGTGACAGTGCCGGGCTGATCTTCCGCCCCGCCACGGCGAGCGGTCACTACGACAATGAGCGCACGATCATCCTGCCCGGCCGCAGTTATCGCGGCGCTCCCGGCGTCCTCGTGCTCACGCCGCTCCGCCTGGCCGACGGCTCGGCCGTGCTCGTGCAGCGCGGATGGGCGCCCGCGGCCGACGGCGCGACCGTCGATATCGGACCGATGCGCATTGATTCCGCCGTTACCGTCAACGGCCTCGTGCTACCGTTCCCCGGTGCCGAGAGTACACTTGCAGCACGCGCGCAGAACGGCACGCCCGGCGACTCCTTCCGCCGCGTGTGGTACACGATCGATCCGGATGTGCTGCGCGGCGCATTTCCCTACGCGCTGCTGCCCGTGCGACTGCAGCAGCTGCCGCACACCGGTGTTCGGGATACGGCATCAGCGCTCTACCCTGTGGCACAGGCGGCACCCGAGCTCGATGAAGGCCCGCATCTCGGCTACGCGGTGCAGTGGTTCAGCTTTGCCCTGATTTTCCTGATCGGCTGGGTGGCCCTGGTCTGGTCGAGGCGCGGGCGCGAGGAGATGGCGTGACGTGAGCAGGTTGCGGTCGCGGAGGTCCGGCGCCCTCCGTCCCGGCCGCCGCTACCATACGGTGAGTGAAGAGAGAGACAGGTTGTTCTCCAGGTTGAATTCGATTCGCTGACCACGCCCTACCATCACGACCGGCGACCGGTACGTCTGGCCCGAGCCGATCGGATCCGCCACGAAGAACATCGCACCGCTGCCAGCCATCAGCGCCACGGGCAGATCGAATTTCGCCGTCGTCATCGATGTCACCATGCCGAGTCGTACTCTCACTCCACTGCGATGGCCATAGACCGCCATGTCCGACCAGTTGTTGTTCGTCACCTCTACCGTCGCCCCCATTTCACCCGCAAGTGCGTTCGCCGGCCGCTGCGTTGAACCGGCTGATGCGCAGGCGACGACGCCAACGGTCATGACCGCCATGGCTATCCCTGAACTGCGCCGCCACATTGTCTGCCTCCTCGATGCGACAAGGTCGCAGGAGGATTGCTCGCTGCAACCCGATCATCAGATTCGCCTACGCGGTGCTCGTCACCGCAGACGGGAACAGGGACAAGTTCCATGCCGGGACATGACGCAAAGTGTACCGACGTGATGCCGACCGTCGACTCTGCCAGGGATTGGAGTGGTCTCCCGTTTATGGCACGCATCGTGTTCCTGTGGTTCGTTCTGCTTCCGCACAGCGCGGCGGCGCAGTTGCGGCCGCTGGAGCCTGTGACGTGGCGCGCCCACACTCATGAAGCTTCGGTGCAGGCAGGCATCGGCTTGGGTGTGTTCGGAGAGCAGCGCGCGTCGCTTGCCGGTACACGCGGCACCCTGCTGGAACTCGGCAACTGGTTCGTCACGTACCGGTCGGGGCGTTTCGCCCTCGAGTTCGCCGGAACCGCCGTCCGCTCGTTCGACGATGACGACGTGCTGGCGCCATCCTTCCACCTGACGGATCCGCCGGATGGCGAGGCGCGCGTTGATGCGGGCGACGTCCGCATCGGCACGTTGCTGCGCGTGGCTGGTGACGGCACCGGCCCGACCGTCCTGCTGCGCTTCGGCACGCGCCTTCCGACACCGAGCGATGAGCCGGGGCTGGACCGGGACAGGACGGACTTCTTCGGAACGGCGGCCGCGCGTGCGCCGCTGCGCACTGGCGTACACGTCTTCGGCGAAGCAGGTGTCGGCATCCATTCGACGGTCGATGAAACCTACCCGCAGAGCGATGTGCTCATCTATAATGCGGGGGTGGACATCGGGAGCGACGCTGCCGGCCTTCGCTTCCAGGTGCTCGGCCATGACGACCTGCACCGCCGGGTGGTCCGCGGCAATGAGGACCTGGCCGAGCTGCGGCTCGGCGCCTGGATCGGCGACCGCCGACGCATCGAGGCGCACGTCGTTCGGGGGCTTGCGGAGTTCTCCCCCGGCTGGGGCGTTCTCGTGACGGCAGGCATTTCACTATGGTAGGACTGCCGGCCGGAACGCGGATGGGCGCCGTGCGGCTGCGCGTGCACAGCCTCGAGGCGGAGGCCGCGTTCTATCGCGACGTGCTCGGCCTGCGCGAGTACGAGCGTAGCGCATCGCATGCGACGTATGGCGCTGTCGGTTCGACGCCACTCGTCAGACTCGTGCACGCGCCGGATGCACCGCCCCGGCCGCCCCGTTCGACCGGACTCTACCACTTCGCGCTGCTTTACCCGGATCGCGCGGCGCTCGGCGCCGCGGTACGTGACGTCGCTGCTGCCGATCATCCGTTCACCGGTTTCTCTGACCACCTGGTCAGCGAAGCGGCGTATCTCTCGGATCCCGAGAAGAACGGCATCGAGCTGTATCGCGACCGTCCGGAACACGAATGGCTGTGGCGTGGCGATTCGGTCGTGATGGCAACGGAGCGTCTCGACGTGCAGGCACTGCTTGCCGACGCGCTACCCGGAACGCCACCTGCGGGCCGGTCCGATGAGCTGCGGATGGGACATGTGCACCTGCACGTTGCCGACCGGATGCGGGCGGGTGAGTTCTACACAGAGGTGATCGGCTTCGACGTCACGACACGCGATTATCCCGGCGCGCTCTTCCTGTCCGCGAACCGCTATCATCATCATCTCGGTCTCAACGAATGGGCCGGCGATGCCACGCCACCGCCAGGCGCAACCGGTCTCATCGACTTCGAGATTCTCGTGCCTCACACCGACGCTCTTCATGACATCGCATCACGTGCGGGCGCGGCCGTCGATGACGACACGCTCCGGCTGCATGATCCCGACGGCAACGGCATCGTGATCCGCGCGGCGTGAGATGAGTGCAGCGCCCGAGATCCGGATCGCGAATCCCGCATGGGTCGCCGACATCATCGATGCCGGCGCCGTATATCAGAGCGACGAGGATCGCATGCGCGTTGCCGTGCGCCTCGCGCACGAGAACGTGATGCACGACACGGGCGGACCATTCGGAGCCGCGGTGTTCGACGCCGATGGGCGCATCATCGGGCTGGGCGTGAACATGGTCGTGGCGTCGAGCAACAGCGCACTGCATGCGGAGATGGTCGCCTTCATGATGGCGCAGGCGCGTGTCGGCTCCTACACGCTCGGTGCACCCGGCATGTCCGATCACACGCTTTACACGTCGTGTGAGCCGTGTGCGATGTGCCTGGGCGCGTCTTTCTGGAGCGGTGTCAGGCGCGTGGTGTTCGCGGCGTCGCGTGACGATGCCAGCGAGTTGTTCGACGAAGGACCGGTGTTCCCCGCGAGCTATGCGTACCTCGAGGATCGCGGCATCCGTTTTCAGGGTGGTGTGCTGCGACAGGAAGGGCGTGCGGCGCTCGAGTTGTACCGCGAGCGGCAGGGTGAACGCTACAATGGCTGAACGGCCGGTCGTGATCGTCGGTGCAGGGCCGGCCGGACTCGCGGCCGCGCGAGAGCTGCGCGTGCGACGCATCCCCTTCCGCCTGCTCGAGCGCGGCGACAGTGTCGGCGCATCATGGACCCGGCTCTACGACTCGCTCCGCCTGCACACCGGCAAGCACCTCTCCGCCCTGCCCGGTCTCCGCTTCAGCCGTGACGTACCGCTCTTCCCGACACGTGACGATTTCGTGCGCTACCTCGAACGCTACGCTGCGCATTTCGCGCTCGATGCGGAGCCCGGCACGAACGTCACGCGCGTTGATCATGCCGGCTCGTGGTACGTGCGCACGAATGGTCGGTCGATCGAGGCACGCGCAGTCATCATCGCGACGGGCATCATCAGCGAACTCGTGATGCCGGACATTCCCGGCCGCGCGGAATTCTCCGGACGCGTGATGCATTCGGTGGACTACCTGCGGCCGCAGCCGTTCGCGGGGCGACGGGTGCTTGTAGTCGGAGTCGGCAACAGCGGCGGTGAGATCGGCAGTGAGCTTGCACGCGCGGGCGTCGATACGACGATCGCGGTGCGATCGGGGGCGAACGTGGTACCACTCACGATCATGGGTATCCCGATCCAGTACCTGTCCGTCTACGTGCGCAAGCTGCCGCGCAGCGTACAGGAGCGAGTCGTCGCACTGGTTGGTCGCATCAGCGAGAAGCGGCGCGGCCCGCCCGTGCTGCCGCGCACGCAGCACTCGCCGCTCGATGCGATTCCGTTGATCGGCTTCAACCTGGTGGATGAGATACGCGCCGGCCGCATCGCAGTGCGTACTGGCATCGAACGATTCGTGCCCGGCGGTGTGAGGTTCACGGACGGCACGGAAGAGCAGTTCGACGACGTCATCCTTGCCACCGGCTTCCGCGCCGCGCTCGGACCGGTCGACCACCTCGTCCAGCGCGACGCGCGCGGTTTCGCGCTGCGCACTGATCGCGTGCGCAGCGCCGAGTATCGTGGCCTCTACTTCGTCGGGCAGAACTACGACTCGTCGGGCGGGCTGCAGAACATCGCGCGCGATGCGCCGCTCGCAGCCCGTGCGATCGACGAGGACACCTGAGCCGGAGTCAGTTCGCAGGCGCGGCCGACCGCTGCGCGATGGCCTCCAGCCGCGCAGCGATCGCCGCGCCGTCCAGCCACCGGCCACCGACCATCACCCCGCTGATGCGGCTGATGTTGCCGATGTCGTCGAACGGATTCGCATCGAGCAGCAGGAGATCTGCGCGGTGTCCGACTGCGACATTGCCCGCCGTCGCCGTCTCGTTGTAGAACTGCGCGATGTTCACGGTACCGGTACGCAGCACCTCGTAGGGCGTCATGCCCGCCTGCACCATGAGCGGAAGCTCCCGCTGCAGCGCGAAGCCGGGGACGCTGAAGAGCTGCGGAGCGTCGGTCCCCATGAGGATGAGCGCACCCTCGTCGTGCAGCGCCTTCAGGATGCGAAGCCGCACCTCGCGCTCGGCCTGCGCCGCCGCAGCGTCCCAATTGTCGTGGATGTTGTTCACCTGCTGCACCCAGTTGTTCACCATCTGGCGCGGCATGTAGCGCAGCTCCGGGCGGTCGGAGAGGTCGTCACCGCGATGGCTGCCGCGTAGCACCTCCCAGAGCGCCATTGTCGGAACGTTGCCGGTGCGTGCCTCGCGTGTCGCACGTGCGATGTCCGTGATTTTCGATTCATCGACGTTGAGCGGCAGCGCCTGGCCGCGCGCGGCGCCCTGCAGTGCCAGTGCAGGCGAACCATCGCGCTGAATGGCATCCAGGTAGTTGTCGAGGTGATCGACGGTCGTCTGCCCGGCCGCGAGTGCGTGCTCGAGGCCGACTGCATCGGGTACGTGACCGCTGAACGTGATGCCGACTTCATGCGCGGTCTCTGCCATGGCGTCGTAGACTGTCGGGCTGAGCCCCTCGTGCACCTTCAGGTGGTCGTAACCGGCATCCTTCGCGGCGCGTACGCGCTCGCGTGCAATTGCCGGATCCGTCAGTGCATTCTGCCCGCCACCGGAGAACGGTGGACTCGACAGGAAGAACCGCGGCCCGATCAGCTCTCCCGCCTCCACCCGCTCGCGCATGGCGAAGTGGTTCGGGTGCCCCTGCATCCCCCGCACTGTCGTGGCACCGGCCGCCACATAGAGGAATAGCACGTCCTCCTGGAACTGTCCCGGCTGCGCAGGCACGTGCCCGTGCATTTCCGCAAGCCCGGGCATGAGGTATCGACCTGTGGCGTCAACGCGGGTTGCACCTGCTGGCACGGGCGTGCTCGCTGTCGGCCCGATCGCACTGATCACGCCGTTGCTCACGACGACCGTCTGGCCACGCAGCACGCGCTCGCTGTCCATCGGCAGCACGTTCACGTCGATGAACGCGACATCGCCAGCGACTGTCCAGGAGCGCGGTACGTCCTGCGCCGCAGCGGGCAGCGCAGCGAGCGAGAGCGCACATACGAGCAGACGTTTCCTCATGATCCCTCCTGGTTCGCGTCGGATGACTGGCGGGTCGCGCCGCGGCCGGATCCTCAGATCCAGTCGCGCCTGCGGAAATAGGAGAACAGGACGAGACCGAGGATGAGCATGAGGGCCAGGGCGAACATATAGCCCAGTCGCCACCCGATCTCGGGCATGTTCCGGAAGTTCATGCCATAGACACCTGCGATCACGCTCATCGACATGAGAATGATCGACCATGCGGTCATGATGCGGATCGTGCTGTTCAGCGAGT
>CAYLME010000031.1:0-26259 GCA_964384585.1 uncultured Gemmatimonadaceae bacterium
ACGGCACCGATGATCGACGCGCTGCACAAGGCGGGCAAGCAGTTCGACCTGATGGTCTATCCGAACCGGACACACAGCATCAGTGGCGGCAACACGACCTTGCATCTGTTCACGATGATTACCGACTGGCTCGTCGAGAAGCTGGCGGACGCAGAGCGCCCGACGAGCTGACGCCCGTCCGGCAGAAACACATTACACACTTGCAGGAACGTGAGGAGCGATGACGGGCAAGACGGATCGAATCGGGCAGGACCGGAAGCGCAAGACAGCGCACTCCACGAAGCGGCGGCTCAACGGAGTGCGCGGACAGGCGCTTACTGATTCGCTCGAGTTCGACCGCACCATCCACGAACGCATCCGCCTCGGCATCGTCAGCGCCCTGGCGGTCAACGAGACACTCACGTTCAACGAGCTGAAAGCGCTGCTCGAGACGACGGACGGCAACCTCAGCGTACACGCTCGCAAGCTCGAAGACGCGTCCTACATCACGTGCACCAAGACCTTCGACGGACGAGTCCCGCGCACCGAGTACCGCCTCACCGATTCCGGCCGCGGCGCGCTGGATGAGTACATCGATCACATGGAAGCCCTCATCCGCTCCGTGCGGGCGCCGGAGGACTGAGAGTCTTTCGTTACCGGACCGCGGTCCCGACAGCGCGATCGGACCAGATTGTGAGAGAGCCGTGGCGTCCAACCGACGCCACGGCTCTCTCGTTACGAATCAGAACAACCAAGTCTCTCTTCTTGCCGGTGCGCCCTACCTCCTCAACACCGAGATACTCCCGTTCACCGTCGACAGGCTCAGCGTCCGCCCGCCCGAGCCGATCGTGCCACTCAGCCGCTTCGGTCCCCAGCGTCCCTGTACGGTGAGCGGCCAGTCGGTCTTGATGCTGCCGTTCACGGTGGATGCCTCCACGACCATGTTCGGGTTGTCCGCGCCGATCACGACTTCGATCGAACCGTTCACGGTCTCGAACTCGAGTTCGCCCGCCCAGTCGGCACGATCCATGGACACTTCGATGGAACCATTGACCGTGTTGGCTCGTGCGATGCCGCGAGTCGAGACCTCGATCTTGCCGTTCACGGTCTCGGCAGCGACGCGGCCCGTCAGGCCCGTGGCACTGATCCCGCCGTTGACGGTCTTGCCGATGAAGTCGATGTCCGCGGGCACTTCCACGCGGAATGCGACCTTGACGTCGTTGTCGCGCGCGCCCAGGCGTCCGCCGCTGCCGGGCCTGCACTCGTTGCGTTCGCGCCCGTCAGGATAGACTGCGCAGATCGTGACACCGTCGTCGTGGCGGACGGTCTCGATGCGCACGTCCTCGACACTGCCCCGGCGGCCATCACTCTTCACCGCCGTGACGCGCACCTGTCCGCCACTCGCGGGGACGGCGACGATCTCGCCGTTCACGCCCTTGATCTCTATCGACTGGCCGGCGCGCAGTGTGCCGTTCCAGGAGAAGTCCTGGGCCGAACCGGCCGACGGCGCCAGCAAGACTGCTCCGGCCAGCACCATCGCTGCACCGGCATGTCGCATGAACCTCATCGTTGTCCTCCGGAACCCTGTCGTGCACGCAGCACGCGCACATTGCCGCTGAAGGATTCCAGCTCGACGCGTGCGGCGCCGCTGCCAAGCTGGAACTCATACTGGCCGCGCGTATCGACGTCGCGCAGCTGTATGGGGAAGTCCACCTCGAACTCCCCGTTGAACGTCGATACGACGAACTTGGCGTCGGTGCGCTGCGGCACTCGCATGTCGATCGTACCGTTGTGCGTGCTGAAGAAGTAGCGGCCGCCCGCAGCGACGGCACCGCTGAAGCTGACCCCGCCATTGACCGTGCTGGCGTCCACCTGCGTCGCACTGATGTCTTCCAGCGTCACGGCACCGTTGACCGTCTCCACGGTGATCTCACCGCTGGTCTGCCGGATCTGCACCGCGTTGTTCGTGGACGATACGTCGATGCTGCCGGCCGCGCCCTCCAGTGTGATCCTGCCCTGCACCGTCTCGAGCACGATATTGCGACGGCCGCCTCGCACGACGATGTCGCCGTTCACCGACTCGACACTGATCGGCGCCATCACGTTGTCGATGCGCACCGACTGATTGACACCCTCGACCATGACCGCCATCCGTGCGGGCACGTCGATCTCGTACTGGACGTCCTGGCCGCGCTCCGTCTCGATCATGATCATCGCATCCGAGCGGTCGATGTCGACCTCGATCCGGTCCTGCGGTCGTGCAGCGGCGCGGATGCGCACCTGCTCGCGGTCCCAGCCGCGCACGATCGTGGCCCCATTGCGGTTCTCCACGCTCAGCGCATTCAGCCCGCTTGCCGAGAACGTCGTGTCGGTTCGCTGCTGCGGTGCCGGCAGCAGCAGGACGCCGGCCATCAGGAGAGTAAGCATCTCAGGTGCTACCGCGCGCGATGCTGCCCGCCTGCAGCAACAGCTCGCGCTTCTTCGTGAGTGTGTTCTCGTAGTGGCGGCTCAGGTACGGATTTGCCGGGTCCGCGTCGAGCGCCGCCTGCGCCTCGACGAGTGCCTGCTCGATGATCAGCAGGTTGCGACGCAGCACCGCGACGGTCGCCGGATCGAGTTGCGCTTCGGCGCCCGCGAGCGCGGCTTCGAGCTGCGCGAGGTCTGCATCGCCCGACGTCGCATCCGTGGCCGAGACCGGTACAATGCTGCCCGCTGGTGAGGCGGACGCCATTGGCGCCGCAGTCTCACCGGCCAGCAGCATCCACGCCGTGCCCGCCGACGCGAGCACCAGGACGACGGCGGCGGCAGCAAGCTGAGGGATCGTGAAGCTCAGGCGTCGCTTGCCCTGGTGCTGTGCCTGACCAGCGAGCGGCAGCTGCACCTCGCGTTCGCGCTCGATACGTGCCGCGATCATCGGCCAGAGATCGCGGTCCGGCTCGACCGGTTCCAGCGCCTGCGCTCCGGCCACGACCTCACGCAGCTCCGCGAGCGTGTTGCGGCACGCGTCGCATTCCGCGAGGTGATTTTCGAGGACGCTGCACTCGTCGGGATCGAGTGCACCATCCAGGTAGTCCGAGAGCCGGTCCGTGTATGTGTCCGCCATGCTTCGCCTCACTTCAGATGCTCGCGCAGTGTCATGCGCGCGCGGTGCAGCTGTGACTTCGAGGTGCCAGCCGTGATCGACAGCATCTCGGCGATCTCCTCGTGCTTGTAGCCTTCGACGTCGTGCAGCACGAACACGCGTCGTGCTCCTTCCGGCAGCTTGCCGAGCGCCCGCTCGAGGTCGAGGCGAGAGCCCACCGGTACCGGGCTGCGGCCGCGTTCCGCGATCGGTACTGGTGCATCCGTCTCGGTCACGAATCGCGCGCGGTACGTGCCTGCCGTCGCGCGCTTCGCCAGGATCACGTTAATCCCGAGCCGGAACAGCCAGGTGCCGAACGCCGCATCGCCCCGGAAGCCATCCAGCTTGCGCCACGCCCTGACGAACACCTCCTGGGTCAGATCGTCCGCCTCGTCCGGGCCCGCCATCCGCCGGCACAGCGAATGGATGCGCGCTGCATGGCCGCGGTAGAGCCGCTCGAACGCCGCGGCGTCGCCTCCCGCGGCGCGGCGGACGTCGTCCTGCTCGGCGCTCGGGCCGGCCGGGGCGTTCGGATGACTGATGCGCATCGTTTCCGTTGCCATGCTGATGGATTGGACAGGGTAACGCACGGAAGGGTTGGAACCCAGAGGATTCGGCCCGCCTGCTCCATCCCCTACGGCATGCGGGCGCGTGGGTTGCGACCTGGTTCGCGGTTCTCCCGGATTGCCCGCCGCGCAGCGGGCCCGGCCCTCCATGGCCCCTGCGATCGCGCAGCAGGTCCGGCGGTTGCGGTCCGTCGCCATCGGACCGATCCTCCCCTGTCCATTCGCAGGAGGCTGTCTTGGCCCAACCGATCTACCAGGTGGACGCGTTTGCGAGCGGCGCGTTCACCGGCAACCCGGCGGCGGTCTGCGTGCTCGAGCGCGCGCGCGATGCCGGCTGGATGCAGGCCGTCGCGGCGGAGATGAACCTGTCCGAGACGGCCTTTGTCCGTGCCGACGGCGACCACTGGTCGCTGCGCTGGTTCACGCCCGCCACTGAAGTCAAGCTGTGCGGGCATGCGACGCTCGCGTCCGCGCACATCCTCTACGAGACCGGCCTGCTGGTGCGCACCGAGACGGCGCGCTTCCAGACGTTGAGTGGACTGCTGACCGCGCGCTGCGAGGGCGACGGCATCACGCTCGATTTCCCGGCGCAGCCGCCGCACCGGACCGCGCCGCCACGTGGGCTCGCCGATGCGCTGGGCGCAGATCCGCAATGGGTCGGCAGCAATGGCAGCGACCTGCTGGTCGAGCTCGACTCTGCGGAGGTGGTCCGCTCACTGAAGCCCGACATTCACGCGCTGCGGGCCATGGACGTGCGCGGCGTTATCGTGACCGCGGTGAGTGACGATCCGCGCTGCGACTTCGTGTCGCGCTTTTTTGCACCACGCGTGGGCGTGGACGAGGACCCGGTGACCGGCTCCGCACACACCGCGCTCGGCCCGTTCTGGGCGCATCGACTGGAGCGCACGACGCTGACGGGATACCAGGCATCGCCACGTGGCGGGTTCGTCGGGGTACGCATGCGTGGCGACCGCGTCGACCTGCGCGGCACGGCGCTGACAGTGCTGCGGGGTGAGCTGACCGACAGCGCGTCGTGAGTGAAGCGACCTGAATGCAGAACGAGGTTCAAACGATGGAAAAGATCCGCAAGAGTGAAGAGGAGTGGCGCCGCGAGCTGACGCCCGAGCAGTATCGCATCCTGCGCGAGAAGGGTACGGAACGACCCGGTACGGGCAGGTACTATCACGAGCATGCACCCGGCATCTACCGCTGTGCCGCCTGCGGGCAGCCGCTGTTCGATGCGAAGACAAAGTACGAGTCGGGCAGCGGCTGGCCCAGCTTCTATCAGCCGCTCGTGCAGCAGAACGTGACCACGAGCGAGGATCGCAGTCATGGCATGATCCGCACGGAAGTGCTGTGCAGCCGCTGCGACTCGCATCTTGGCCACGTGTTCCCCGACGGGCCGGAGCCGACAGGCGTCCGGTACTGCGTCAATTCCGCATCCCTGAAGCTCGACGCGGAGACCGGAACCGACAGTGATCGCTGACACACCACAATCTGGAGGCGTGCGACATCCGCACGTCGCGCTCGTCGCATGCCTCGCGCTGTGTATTGCAGCCGCCCTCACGCCGCATGTCGCCGAGGCACAGGCACCCTGGCCGCAGACAGCACCCGAGCGCACAGGGCATGTAGAGACGACGCGCTACGCCGAGGTCATGGCGTTTCTCGAGGACATCGCGGCACGCTCGCCGCTGATCCACCTGGATACGTTCGGCTACACGCTCGAGGGGCGCGCACTGCCGCTCGCGATCGTCGGGCGGCTGGATGCGTGGACGCCGGAGGCCGTGCGCGCGAGCGGCCGGACCGTGCTCTACGTCCAGGGCAACATCCACGGCGGTGAGGTCGAGGGGAAGGAATCCGCGCTGATGCTGCTGCGCGACATCGCGCAGGGCCGGCATGCCGAGTGGCTCGACTCGCTCGTGCTGCTCGTCGCACCGATCTACAACGCCGACGGCAACGAGCGCATCCGCCTGAACAACCGGCGCTTCCAGCACGGACCGATCGGCGGCATGGGTCAGCGGCCGAACGCGCAGGGTTACGACCTCAACCGCGACCACATGAAGCTCGAGTCGCCGGAAGCACGCTCGGTTGCGCTGCTGTTGCGCGATTACGACCCACACGTCGGCATCGACCTGCACACGACGAACGGCACGCGACACGGCTATCACCTCACGTATTCGCCACCACTGCATCCCAACACGGACTCGACGATCGTCGGGTTTCTGCGCGAGCAGTGGCTGCCGCTGGTGACCGACCGGATCCGTGAGCAGTACGGCTGGGACTACTACTACTACGGCAACCTTTACGACGCGGGCGCGGGACGCGGCTGGTACACGTTCGACCATCGCGCGCGCTTCAACAACAATTACCTCGGCCTGCGCAACCGTTTCGCGATCCTGAGTGAGGCGTACTCGTATGCCACGTTCGCCGACCGCATCCTCGCGACGTCGCGGTTCCTGGTGGAGGTGCTCGACTTCGCACATGCGCATGCGGGCGGGATCCGTCGCATGGTCGCTGCTGCGGATGCAACGCCGGTGACTGGCATGACGCTGGCCCTGCGCGCGGAGTTCGAGCGCGCACCCGAGCCGCTCGACCTCGTCATGGGCGACGTCGTCGAGGAGCGGCATCCCTATACCGGCGATATCATGCTCCGCCGCACCGACACACGCCGCATCGAGCGCGTGCCGGAGTTCGGCACCTTCCGTCCAGCCGAAACGGAACGGGTACCGTCCGCCTACCTCGTGCCGGAAGAGCGCGCGGAGCTGGTCGACCTGCTGCAGGCACATGGCGTGGCGATGACGCGAACGGGTGCTGCCCGGACTGCCCACGTGGAGCGCTTCGCGATCGATTCGACCTGGGTCGGGGAGCGTGAGTTCGAGCAGCACCGCGAACGCACGGTGACCGGCCGCTACGAATCCCGCGAACAGACTGTGCCGGCGGGAACGTGGGTGGTCGCAACGGACCAGCCGCTCGGCCGCCTGGTCTTTGCGCTGCTCGAGCCGCGCAGCGACGACGGCGCCCTCAACTGGAACCTGCTCGACGAGGCCATGGCCGGCGACTGGCAGTACTGGCCCGTGCTGCGCGTGCACGAACGCTGGTAGAACAGCAGCGGCGCGCCCGGCATCGCTCCGGACGCGCCGCTGCATCTTCCTCGTCTGTCGGCGCGCCTCACGGCTGCCGGCGCGATTCTCCCAGCAGCACTTCCTCGAACCACGCCAGTGCGCGCGGGTCCTTCGACTGGCCGAGCCAGAAGATCGCGCTGCGCCGCAGCTTTGCATGTGGTGAGGCTTGCGCGACTTCCAGGAGCGCCGGCACGGCCTCGGCGTCCCGGCGCTGCGACAGCGCGAACACGGCCGTCTCGCGCGCCTCCAGGTCCGCATCATCATCGCCGACCAGCTCCGCGAGCCCGGCCGTGGCGCGATCGCTGACCGCCTGACCGACCCAGAACACGGCGCTGTTGCGTGTCTTCGGTGTTGCACCGCCGTCGCGCGCGAGTGCGAGCAGGTCGCGCCATGGATCGACACCCTCCGCGAGGGTCGCAGCGAACACGGCCGTTTCCCCCACCTTGCCGCTCCGTGTGCGGCGTGCCGCTTCGATCAGAAATGCGGACGCCTCGGCCGGTGCGACTGTGCCGAGGTTCTCCGCGTTCCGAGGCGTGCCGGTCGCTCCGACGCGAGCGCGCAGCTCTGCCGGGGCGGTGCCACCACGCATCTCGATGCGAACCGGGCCCAGGAAGCAGTCGCCGCTACGCGTGCGGCTGCCACCCGTGCTGAGCAGCGTCTCGCGGCCGTCACGCATGATGATGGTGCCGTGCTCGACGAGCATGATGCTGTCCCCGTCGCCACAGACCCCGGGCTTCGCGGCGTACTCGAAGACCACGGTTGCATCCGGGGGTGCCTGCGCAACGCGCTGCGCGAGCGACTGGGCGGATGCGGGCAGTGCAGCGGCCAGCGCGACCGCGCCGAACGCGGTCGGGATGATGGTGCGCATGGGTTGACTCCGTGAGCGGAAGCGGGTGCGCGCCACGGCGCGCACCCGCCCTGGTCAGTTGTTGATCATCTCGAGCAGGAACTGCTGGACGCGCCGATCCTTCGACTGGCCGAGCCAGAAGATCGCCTGCTTGCGCAGCTCCGGATCCCGCTCGTTGCGAGCGATGTTCATCAGCTTCTCGATCGCCGCCGGGTCTGAGCTCTGCGAGAATGCGAAGATCAACTGGTCCTTCATCTCGCGGTCGTCCGTTCGATCGTACAGCTCGGCCATGCGAGCGAACGAGACGGCGCCGGTCTGATTGGCCCAGAACAACGCCTGCTTGCGCAGCTCGGCTCTCTCGCTGCGGTTCAGTGCGATCTCCATCAGGAACTCCGAGTTCGCCGGGCTGTGTTTCTGCTGTGCGATCGAGAAGATCAGCTTTTCCTTGAGCTCGTCCGAACTGATGCGAGGATAGATTTCCCGCAGGAAGGACGAGTGCTGCCCGCCCGACTGGCCGAGCCAGAAGATCGCCTGCGCCCGCAGATCCTCGTCGACATCGGTGCGCATCGCGTATGCTCGCAGCAGCTCGGCGGAGCGCGGACTCCGGTGCTGCGAGAGCGCGAAGACCGCTTTCTCCTGCAGTGCCTCATCCCGCGACGTGCGCAGGATCTCCTCGAGTGCATCGACCGCGCGTGCACCATCGACCTGCGAGAGCCAGAAGATTGCCTGCTCGCGCACCTCGCGGTCCGGATCGTTGCGGACCAGGTCGACGAGTACATCGGCAGTCCCGGACGACTGCCTCTGCGAGACGAGGAACACCGCACGGCGGCGCAGCGGTGCCGAGCACGCATCACGACGTGCGAGCACCTGCTTCAGGATCGGCAGCGCACTTTCCGAATCCATGTGCAGCAGCGCATTGAGCGCGACGACCCGGGTGTCGTTCTCATCATCGACATCACTGCAGCCCTGCTGGGTCGCAACGGTCGATGCCACCCGCCGCACGGCCGCACTGCTCTGCGCGTCCCCACGCTCCGCGAGCTGCGCGTTGATCATCTGCCTCAGCGCGTCCGCGTCTCTCAGCCCCTCCGCGTCGGGGTAGTTCGTGCGCAGCGTGTTCAGCGCCTCGCGTGCACGTCGCAGGTCCTCCGTGCTCGCATTGCCGCGCGACAGCGCGAACGCCATCCAGTAGTACGACTGCGGCGCATAGTTCGACCGCGGCCAGCGCCGCTGGACCTCCTCGAAGCGACGCACCGCCTCCCGGCGATCGCCACGCATCAGGGCATCACGGCCCGCCCGGTAGACAGCGTCCGCAGGATCCTGCGGATACCACGGCTGCAGGAGCAGTGGCGGTGCAGCCGTGCGTATACGACGCTGCGGACTGGCTTCGTCCGCGTGCGCGATCGCGACGCGCATGACCTCGACCGGTGCGGGCGCCGCCACCGCCGCCGACGCATGAACCGCAGCGACCATCGCCGCGGGCGCGGAAGGCGGCGTGGGCGCGGCGACGGGCACACCAGCCGGCGCCGGACTCTGTGCGCTCACCAGTGTCGGTACGATGAGCGCGAATGTCGTGTGAAACACTGTCCTGCGCATGGTCTATTCTCCCCGGGTTCCGGCCGGGCCGCTCGCCGTGGCGGCTTGCAGCCGGAGCAACATGTTGTTTCGTTCGATGCTCTGCTGAATCAGGCCCAACTCGTCCGCGTCCTGGGCGGACAGGTTCGCGATCTGTGCAAGGTGCAGCTCGAGGTCTTCGAGCAGTCGCGCCGTAGTGGGATCGCGTGCAGCGGGCGAATCGCGCAGCAACCTCGTGTTGATCAACAGGTCCTGCGCCCAGTTCGCCACTTCGCGTGTGCGACCGGACTGAACGTCACGCACGTAACCGGTGAGCAATGTCTCCGTGCGCGTCAGGTGCTGCTGTGCGGCCAGGCGGTACGGCAGCATCTCGGCATCGCTCAGATCCGCGCCCCGCGTCGAGGGCGCCGCCGCTGTCTCCGCGTCCTGCTGCGGCAGCGTGCGGCCCAGGCCTATGCCGAGCGCGAGCATGGCGGCGAGGCCGATGCCCCAGCCGAACATGGGTCCGCGCCGCCGGAACCGGCTCGCCTGGGCGCGTCGCTCGCGACGTGCGGCCTCGATACGCGCCCACATCGCTTCTCTGGGCGGCTCCGGCACGTCCGGCATCTCCTCGAGCAGCTCGTGCACGAATTCGGTGAACTTCTCGTCGTCGGTCATCATGTTGCCCACTCCCCGGCGAACTCGGCGAGCGCCTCGCGCAGTTTTGCCCGTGCTCGTGACAGTCGCGCCTTCGACGTGCCGGCAGGCATGTCCAGTACGCGACCGATTTCCTCGTGCGAGTAGCCTTCCACGTCGTACATCACGAACACCACCTTGTATCGCTCCGGCAGTGCGTCGATCGCGCCGCGCAGCCGCTGCTTGAGGTCTGGCTCGGCGTGCCGTGTTGCGCTGCCGATCTCGGCGACACCGTCCAGCTCCGTCTCCCGGTCGCGATGCCGTTTCACCTTGCGCATCCCGTTCAGCGAGACGGAAACCGCGATGGAGTGCAGCCAGGTCGAGAGTGCTGCCTCGCCACGGAAGTCGGCCAGCCGGTCGAACGCGCGGACGAACGACTCCTGTGTGAAATCCTGCGCGAGGTCCGCATCACCGTTCGCCATGCGATGGCAGAGGCGGTACACGCGGTCTACGTGCTGGTCGTACAGCGCGCGCTCCGCACCCGCATCACCATCGAGTACGCGTCGTATCAGAAGCTTCTCGTCCACCCCGGGCCCTGTCCTCATGTGCGCCGTGCCTTCCTGAGTGTCTGACACACGATGTGACGAAGCGGTTGCGTCCGGAATAGCGCTGTTCCAGGGATCAGGCTGGTCGGGGTCAGCGACGGCGAACCCGGAACGGCCGGTGCCCTCGTGGCGGACGGCGCGCGGCGCGCCGTCCCGGGGCGCTCTGCCCGCGACAGGGTGCGCACGACATGCCGGGGAACCGTCCGGCCGCGCCGCGGCCCTGCCGCGCGGTTGCGCCCGGCGTTATCGTTTCTGCCGATGGCGAGAACCCGGATACTGGACGATCAGCTCTCACTGCCGCTCGTGCACCTCGACGAGGCGGCGATGCTGGACGCATTGCGCGCGCGCGGCGCACATCGGCTGCAGCGCGTGCGGTTCCGCCGCAATCGCAGCCGCATGATCTCGCTCTCCGCCGATCATGCCTCGCTGAACCTGCAGGAGTGCTTCCGCGCCGCGCCCGGTCCCGTCCTCGACGCGGTCGCGGCGTTCGTAACGGCACCGTCGAGCAACGCTGCGTTCCGGCGGGCGGTCGCGCGCATGCGCAGCTGGTGGGACGGCCAGGAAGGCGAGGACGGCGGCACGCTGCGCGGCGCGCCGCTGCTGCGCTGCTGTGCAACACCCGAGCAGGCGGCCGTCTTCGCAGCGCTCTACGAACGCCTCAATGACCTGCATTTCAGCGGTACGCTGCCGCGCGATATCCCGTTGCGCGTGAGCGATCGCATGTCGCGCCGTTTCGGCCACATCCATTACACGAAGCGTGGTGGCAACCGCGTCGTGGTCGAGATCGCGCTCAACGTGGATCTCTTCCTGCGCGGCAACGAGCGCCATCTCGAGGAAACGCTGCTGCACGAGATGGCGCATGCAGAAGCGTGGCTGGAGCACGGCCATCGTGGCCACGGTCCGCTCTGGCGCGCGATCGCAGGCCGCGTCGGCTGTGAGCCGCGCGCGTGCTCGCGCGTACGCATCCGCCGACGCCCGCGCGGCACGCGTGTCACCGACATCCCGCTGATCGCCGCGCGCAGCTAGCGCGGCAGAAAAAAGGGGCTGCTCTCGCAGCCCCCTCTTCCTTCAGGCGACAGTCCCTGTCAGTGCCGGGCCGCCAGGCGGGCGCCGCCGCTCGCCATGATCTGCATTGCCTCATCACCGTCGATCGTCTCGCGATCGAGCAGTGCCTCGGCGAGGGCCGTGAGTGCATCGCGGTTCGCGGTGAGGATCTCGCGTGTGCGCGCGTAGAGCCGCTCGAGCAGTACCTGGACCTGCGCATCCATGGCCGCCTGCGCCTGCGCGCTGAGCGGTGCGCTCTCGTCGTCGTGCACGAGCAGTCCGCCGTCACTGCCCATGCCGAGCCGGTAGACCATCTGCCGGGCGATGCGGTTGACCTGTACGAGATCGCTTTCCGCGCCGCCGGTGACCGCGTCTGCGCCGAACACGATCTCCTCGGCAACGCGGCCGCCGAAGCCCTTGATGATCTGGCCCTCGAGGTAGCGGCGCGAGTAGAGGTGCATGTCGTCGTCGGGCGCGAAATGCGCCACGCCCATCGCCCGGCCGCGCGGCTGGATCGTCACCTTGTGGAGCCCGTCGTCCGGACAGCCGATCGCACCGGCGAGCGCGTGACCGGCCTCGTGGTATGCGACCACGCGCCACTCGCGTCCCTGCGCCTTGAATCCGACGCGTTCCTTGCCCAGCAGCATCCGGTCGCGCGCGATCTCGATGTGCTCCCAGGTCACGGCGGGCGCCGACTCACGCACTGCTGCGATCGCCGCTTCATTCAGGAGATTGGCCAGTTCGGCGCCGCTCGAGCCCGGCGTCAGCTTCGCGAGGCGGTCGAACTCGACGTCGGCGTGCACCGGGATACCGCGTCGCTTCGCGTGCAGCTTCAGGATCTCTGCGCGGCCGTCCGACGTGGGCAGCCCGACGGCCACGATGCGGTCGAAGCGGCCCGGCCGCTTCAGCGCAGCGTCCAGCTCGTCGGGCCGGTTGGTCGCCGCAATCACGACCACACCCTCCGACTGCGAGAAGCCGTCCATCTCGACCAGCAGCTGGTTCAGCGTGCGGTCGTCCTCGTTGTGTGAGCGGTTACGGCCGCGCGTGCCGCCGAGCGCGTCCAGCTCGTCGATGAAGATGACGGCTCCCTCGCGCCGCGCACGCTTGAACAGCGTGCGGATCCGGTGCGCACCCAGGCCGACCACGAAACCGGTGACTTCCGAACCGGACAGCTGCAGGAACGGCACGCCCGCCTCGCCGGCCACCGCCCGTGCGAGCAGCGTCTTGCCGGTGCCCGGCGGCCCGACCAGCAGCACACCCTTCGGCACACGCGCACCCATGCGCGCGAACGCCGCCGGTGTGCGCAGGAAGTCCACGACCTCGCGCAGTTCCTCTGCCGCGCCCTGCGTGCCCGCCACGTCCTCGAACGTGGTGTTGCCTCCGTCGCTGCGACTGCCGACGTCGCCATTGCGCTGGCCGCGGACATGGTGCAGGAACAGCCACGCGAGCCCGGCGATCAGCATGAGCTGCAGTGCGATGATGAGCGCGTTCTGCACGCGCTGCGATGTGCCGCGCGCGGCGAACGAAACGTCGATGTTCGCAGCTTCCGCACGCGCGATGAGCGAACTCGCGTCCGTCTGCGTGAAGGCCGTGACGAAACCGGTACCGGCGGCACCCGTCCAGGTGCCGCGCACCTGGTGCCCCGACTCGATCGTGAGAGACGAGATGCGGCCTGCGTCGATAGCGGCCAGCAGTTCCGTGTAGTTCAGCGTGTCCGGACCCGCCGCCCTGCTGGCGAAGAGACCGATGGCAACGACTGCTACGGTGATCCCGACCAGTACCGGCAGGAGGACACTGCGTGTGGTGACAAGCCTGCGACCGGCTCCGGCAAAGTCTCGCCGGGCCAGCCTCTGCACGACGTCGCGCATAAGGTGATTCCGCGATTGATGCTGTAATTCTTCCCCGCGGCCGGCTGGAAGTGGTGGCACCGGCGGCGGTCCTTGTCAGACCCGCGGCGGCGAGCGGTGTTCCACTCTCATGCGGGCAGGCCGAAACTGCGACGCAGCGCGACACGCGCGGCGTTGCGCCCGCACATGCCGTGAACGCCGCCACCGGGCGGTGTGGCCGCGGAACACAGGTAGATGTCGGGCGCCGGCGTCGCGTAGGCCTGCCACCGCCCGGCCGGGCGCAGCAGCGTCTGCCGCAGGTCCGGCGCGCCGCCATTGATGTCACCGCCCGCCAGGTTCGGATTGTGCCGCTCCAGCCACGCGGGCGTGAGCACGGCACGCTGGCGGACCACGTCACGAAAACCAGGCGCAAAGCGCTCCAGCTGGTCCTCGATCCGGTCCGTGATGTCCCCCGCGAATCCGTTCGGCACGTGCGCATACGCCCACGCCGTATGCGCACCCGCCGGCGCGCGCGACGCATCGAACAGCGACGGCTGCGACACCAGCAGGAACGGCGCATCCGCCGCGCGGCCGGCCCACACCGCGCGCTCCGCCGCTGCGACCTCGGCGATCGTGCCACCGACGTGCACGACCATCGCCCGCCGGCACGCCGCGTCGCGCCACGGGATCGGCGCGTCCAGCGCATAGTCCACCTTGAACGCCGCGGCGCCCGGGCGGATGCGCTGCAGCCGTCGACGGAACCAGGCCGGGAATCGCTCGCCGGCCACCTCGAGCGCCGGTCCTGCCGTGAGGTCGAGCAGTATTGCGCGCGTATGCGGTACATCATCGAGGGTACGTATGCGACGCCCGCACTCCACGCGTCCGCCGTGCGCCCCCAGCAATCGTACCAGGGCATTCGTGAGCGCGGCGGCGCCGCCACGCGGCACGGGCCAGCCGCCGACATGGGCCGTGATGCCGAGCACCAGCCCGATCGCGGCCGTTGCGGCCTGTTCGAGCGGCAGCATGCCGTGTCCGGCCAGACCCGCGACGAGCGCGCGCGTCTGCGGAGCGCGGAAACGTGCGTGCGCAAACTCGTGCGCCGAGCGCAGTGCGTGGAGTCCGAAGCGGCCGGTGAGCACCGGATGGCGCGGAACGCGCAGCGGACGCAGGACGTCGTATGCGAGATCGTCCCACCGCTCGACGAACGGCTGCACGAGCGAGCGCCAGGCGGCGCTGTCCTCACCAAGCAGCGCTACGGTCTCGTCGAGCGAGTGAGCAAGTGCTGCGGCCGGCCGGTCGTCCAGCGGATGCGCAACGCATAGCGGCGCGTGCACCCATTCCAGCCCGTGCTGTTCGAGAGGCAGGTCACGCAGTGCCGGGGCTGCAACGGCGAGGGGATGCACACCGGAGCAGATGTCATGGCGAAAGCCGGGCAGGGTGAGCTCGGCCGTACGCACGCCGCCGCCGGGTGTGTCTGCTGCCTCGACGACGAGCACGTCGACGCCCGCGCGCGCCAGCTCGATCGCCGCGACCAGCCCGTTCGGCCCGGCACCTACGACGACGGCATCAGGCATTCCGCGACGGTCGCGGCAACCGATTGCTCGCGGATCTGCTCACAGCCGCTCGAGCGCGGTGTCGATCACGCGGTCGCGCATGCGGTCCGGCAGCACGCGCTCGAGCCAGAGACGCAGTCTTGCATCGCGTCCGATCAGGTAGCGCGTGCGCGGCGATGACGAGGTTAGCGCGTGCTCGATCGCGCGTGCGACGACGTCGGGTGCGAGTCCGCCCATGCCGCGCTCCGCGCGGCGTCGAATCGCGCCGAGCCGCTCGCCGTAGTGTTCCATCACCACCGGCGGCGCTGTCTCCAGCATCGACAGCGCCGCGTCGATCGACGTCTGCCAGATCGGTGTCGCGATCATGCCCGGCTCGATCAGCGCAACATGGATGTGCCACGGCAGCAGCTCTACACGCAATGTGTCCGCGAGTGCTTCCATCGCGAACTTCGACGCCGAGTACGGCCCCACGAACGGCATCGCACTACATCCCGCAATCGAACCGACCATCACGATGCGACCGCTCGCCGCGCGGAGCATCGGCATCATTGCCTGTGTGACCGCAAGCTGACCGATCACGTTCACTTCGAGCTGACGTCGCAATGCCTCGGGCGGGAGAAACTCGAGCGGCCCGGCCACCGCGATTCCCGCATTGTTGACGACGCCCTGCAACGCGCCACCCGTCGCCGCGCGGATCGTTGCTGCGGCCGCCTCGATCTGCGCAGCATCCGTGACATCGAGCAGTACGGGTACCACCGACTCACCCGCGCGTTCACGCAGCGCCGCGCCGTCTTCTTCGCGACGCACGCCCCCGAACACGCGCCACCCCGTGCCAGCCAGCCGCAGCGCTGTCGCCTCGCCGATGCCCTTCGAGGCACCGGTGACCAGCACGGACGAATGGGTCATCGATCGTGCACCGCGTTCAGGAACCGAGCCGTATCTCCCGTTCCAGCAGACCGCCCCTCGTAGACAGTATCCGCACCGTCACTGGCACTGGCTCGCCGCCGCGCACCCGCACCCGGAACGTCGTGCGCTTCGTCTCGCCCGGCTCGGTCCATCCCGTGTAGCGCGTCTTGTCGCGCGTCTGCGGATCGATGATCTCGACGCGCGCACCGTCGCCACGGGTCAGCTTCTCGTCGATACGGAGCTGGGCTCTGTCCTCCTGCACGATCTTCACGAGCTGTGCCTGCTTCAGCGCCGTCGGCAGCCGGCCGCTGTTGCGCCACGACACCGTGACCTCGTATGTCGCGCTGTCGCCACTCGCGCCCACGCGCCGCACATCGACGCCACCCCACTCGAGCTGCGGCAGCGCATATGCCATCTCGAAGTTGAACAGCGCCTGGTTCCGCGCCCAGCGCTCCATGTCGTGTGCTGGCGGGTTCTGCGAGAAGAACTTCGGATGGAACCCGCCGATCTCGACCGTGCCCAGTTCGGGATGCTCGAACGGGGTCCACGCGCGGAAGCCGCGACCGCCGTTCGCACTGTCGTCCCACGCGAGCGCGTCGACATCGTCGAGCCGGCCATCGCCGTTCACGTCGCGCAGCATGCCGCCATTCCACAGCTCGTCGCCGTACCAGATCGACCCGTAATAGAAGTAGCCGAAGTCGGGGCCGTGCCCGAACAGCGGACCCGGCAGCAGCGGGTCACCGGTCACCGGGTTCGTTTCCCAGCGCGTCGCGTACGTTTCATAGACGTCGCCCGCCCACGGGTAACCCGTGATGCGCATTCCGACCGTGTCGAAGTGCTCGTAGTAGCGCAGGTCTTCCGGGTACATCCGGTCCGCGCTGCGCGATGTGGACGGCGGCCGCAGGTGCATCGGCACGCGCGTGTCCATCGAGTTCGCGACCGAGATGTTCGGGTTCGCGAGCAGCCACAGCACGACGGAGCGCGTTTCCGGCTCCGACAGCGGCGCTTCGCCCGCGCCGAACTGCGTGTAGCCGCGACCGGTGTCATCGCCACCCGTATCGTGGCGCCAGTTCTCCGGGTAGTTGCGGTGCAGGTCGAGGCCGCCGATGCCGTCCTCGTTGAAGCGACCGTCCCTGTCGTTGTCGATCCCCTCCGACGCAACCATCCACTCGCCCTTGCCCTCTTCGACGCGTCGCAGCAGCCGTCCGCTCGGATCGCGCGGATCGGTGACCATGCTGGCACGGCGGCGCTCGTCGTCGTTGCGCGGCCGCCAGCGCATCTGGTAGATGGCACCATCGCCGTCGAGATCCTCGTTCGGATCCTCGTCGAAGAGACCGTCACGATCGGAATCGTGCGGCCGCACACTGCTGCGGTTCGCCTGTGCGGTGTGCAGGTACAGGTTCGATCCGTCGGGGTTGTTCTGCACACGCAGGTGGATCGCCTTCGTGTCGAGCAGCGCGGTGATGCGTGCGTCGCGGCCGTAGTTCTCGAGCAGATGCTGCATCAGCCACAGCACCGACTCGCTGGCCGTGATCTCGCCGGAGTGGCGGCCACCCTCGAAGAACGCCGCCGGCTTCGTCGTCGCGGCACCCGTGGACTTGTTGGTGAGCGTGACCTGCATGATCGGCCGCCCCTCGAAGCTCCGGCCGATTTCGTACAGGTCCATGATCTCCGGATAGCGCTCCGCCCAGCGCCGCAGCCATTCGTTCACGACGTCCACCGTGTGGAACCGGTCGAACGTCAACCGCTCGCCGGCCTCGTACTCCACGCCCTCGTGCCGCACGCGCGGGAAATAGCTGAGACCGTGCCGCTCGCCGGAGACCGTATACCACGCCGTGTCGCGTTCCGCCTCGACCGGCACGGTCTGCTGCGCCGCGACAGGCATGGTGAAGAGGGCAAGGGCCAGGGACGCTGCCGGGATGGAACGCATCACGCCTCCTTGTAGGTGCGGCGACATTGCCGCGCCGGTACCGTGGATCAGTGCAGGCAGGGAGAGTGCGTGCCGGGGACCCGTGCGTCAACGCTCGGACTGGCTCCGCCGCACGAGGTCGCTTAACTTCCGGGATCCCAGCGAAACCGGAGTGAATTCATGATGCACGGTCGCATTCGCGCCACTGCGCTCGTTTCTGCACTGGCTGTCCTGACCCTTTCCGCATGTGCCGCTGACGAGCCAGCCGAGCAGCCGGCGGACCTCGTGCTCCGGAATGGCCATGTCGTGACCGTCGACTCGACGCGTCCGGAGGCAGAAGCCGTTGCGATCCGTGGATACGAGATCGTGGCGGTCGGCACGGATGACGAGATCGAGGCCTACATCGGCAGGGCGACACGCGTAGTCGACCTCGGCGGGCGGCTCGCGATTCCGGGCTTCATCGAGGGTCACGGCCACTACATGGGCCTCGGCAACGCGAAGATGATCCTCGACCTGACCACCGTGCGCGCGTGGGAAGATATCGTCGCGATGGTCGGCGCCGCCGCGCGCGATGCGGGCCGCGATGCATGGATCAGCGGCCGCGGCTGGCATCAGGAGAAGTGGGACAGTGTCGTCGGTCCGGTATTCGACGGCGTGCCTGCGCATGCCTCGCTGTCTGCCGTGTCACCGAACAACCCGGTGTACCTGAGTCACGCGAGCGGCCACGCGGCATTCGCGAACGCGCGCGCACTCGAAATTGCCGGCATCGACCGCAACACGCCGGACCCGGCCGGCGGCACGATCGTGCGCGATGATGAAGGCAACCCGACGGGCCTGCTGCGTGAGACCGCGCAGGGGCTGGTCGGTCGCGCAATGAGCCGCGCCGAGTCGCAGCGCTCCGCCGAAGAGATCGAGCGCGAGTCGCGCCGGATGGTGGAGCTCGCCGGGCAGGAAGCGCTGCAGTACGGCGTCACGTCCTTCCATGACGCGGGCTCCGACTTCGAGACGATCGACTTCCTGAAGCAGCTCGAGAGCGAGGGCGCACTGCCCATCCGGCTCTACGTCATGGTGCGTGGTGAATCGAACGAGACCATGGCCGAGCGGCTGAAGGAGTATCGCATGGTCGCGGAGGGCAACGACTTCCTGACCGTCCGCTCGATCAAGCACTCGATCGACGGCGCGCTCGGCGCACACGGCGCGTGGCTGCTCGCACCGTATTCCGACATGCCCGGATCGGCAGGGCTGAACACCACGGATCCCGACGTCATCGAGCGCACCGCGCAGATCGCGATCGAGAACGGGTTCCAGGTCAATACCCACGCGATCGGCGACCGCGCGAACCGCGAGGTGCTCGACATCTACGCACGCACGTTCGCGGCGCATTCCGACAAGAGCGACCTGCGCTGGCGCATCGAACACGCCCAGCACCTCGACGCAGCCGACATCCCCCGCTTCACCGAGCTCGGCGTGATCGCCGCAATGCAGGGCGTGCACGCGACATCCGACGGACCGTGGATCGACAAGCGGCTCGGTCACGAGCGCGCGCGCATCGGCGCCTATGTCTGGCGGGACCTGCTCGACAGCGGCGCCATCGTCGCGAACGGCACCGACGTGCCCGTCGAGCACATCAGCCCGATTGCCAGCTTCCACTCGACCGTCGCCCGCCGCCTGGCCGACGGCAGCGAGTTCTTCCCCGAGCAACGCCTCACACGCGAGGAAGCACTCCGTACCTACACCCTCGCCAATGCCTACGCCGCATTCGAGGAAGAGATCAAGGGCTCGATCACTCCGGGCAAGCTGGCCGACATCGTGGTGCTGTCGAAGGACATCATGACGATCCCGGAAGACGAGATCCCGACAGCACAGGTGGATCTCACGATCATCGGCGGGCAGGTGAAGTACGAACGCTCCGGCGCTGTCGCTCGCGTTCAATAACCGCCGCACAAACGAACGGTTATTTCGACCACGGCATTTCAGCTACGGCTATTTTCAACCACAGAGAGCACAGAGGACACAGAGACATAGTCAAGAACGAACTTGTTGTTGTCGGCTCGCGGTGAACGCGGAATTCCGGCGGGATTCTGCGTCTGCGACGCGACAACAACCATCAAGTCTGTTCTGTTGTTCCTCAGTGTCCTCTGTGCTCTCTGGTTGAAGAAGTCCCGGTTCAGGCCGGACCGAACGCCGCATCCACCAGCATCGGCACCACCTTTCCTGCCGGTCCGGCCAGGCTCCTCACTCTCGCGTCCGGGATCGTTGCCGGTTCCGGATTGATGTCGATCACGTCGCTGCCTGCTTCGAGGGCGAGGGGCAGGATGCTCGCTGCGGGCTGCACCTGCAGTGACGTGCCGATCACGAGCAGGACGTCCGCGCTGCGCGCGGCGTGCAGTGCGGCCTGCAGTGCGTCGTCGGGAAGCGTCTCGCCGAACCATACGACATCGGGACGGACCGGGGCGCCGCAATTCGCGCAGGGCGGCGGGCTGGGTGATGCGTCGTTTACGTCGTGCGCGATCGCGCGGCACGACGAGCAGCGCGAACGCAGGATGTCGCCGTGCAGCTCGATCACCTCCCGGCTGCCGGCACGGCGGTGAAGGCCATCCACGTTCTGCGTGATGAGTGACAGGCGCGGGACATGCGCGCCGAGACGCACGAGTGCGTGGTGTGCTGCGTTCGGTGCGGCCTGGCGGACAAGCGCGCGGCGCCATGCATACCACTGCCAGACGAGGTCCGGCTGACGCTCGAACGCCTCGGGCGTAGCCAGCTCCTCCGGCCGGTACTTCGACCACAGTCCGGTCTGCGCTTCGCGGAATGTCGGCAGACCGCTTTCCCTGGATATACCGGCCCCGGTCAGTACCGCGACGTGCTGCGCGGTGCGCAGCAGCATCACGTGCTCTTCGCGTATGACGACAGCGGCAGCCACGCTCACGCGAACCGCCGGCCGCCGGTCGCCGAAGCGATGGCAGCTCTTCTCATCTCGAACTCTCTGTTGGCAGGTGGGTGGGATTCGTCGGTTCGAGGCGACGCGCGAATATGCAGACGAACGGCGGAGCGGGACAAGGCGCACCTCACGCGGGACGGGCGCTCCCTGTCCGAAGCGTTACGGACCGCGCCCGTCGACTCTGGACGCGCTCTTGTCGGCCGATGGTTACGGCTCCAGCAGCTGCAGCATGCGACCGATCGTCTCCAGCCGTTCCACGGGCAGTGCCGCCCGCAGCAGGTACATGACCGAGTCGGTCGTGACGAACAGGTAATTCCGGCCGTCTCCGAGACGGCCGCTCTCGCCGGCTGCGGCCGGCGGACGCCGCCACTCGATCGTCTCGACGCTAACGTCGCCTACCTGCTGCACGACGCGCGCGCGCCAGGCTGCGGCATCAGCGCCCAGCCAGACGGACGTCACCGGCGCACCGGGCAGACCTGCCACGCGCGTTGCCTGCGGGGCGACGGCGGCGACGGAAGTCCCGCGCCACGCTACGTCCTCGCCGCCGATCACCGCCGCGCCCGCGGGCGCGGCGCCAGTCACGACGACATCGAGAGCGAGTCCCTGCGTGGTATCAGGGATTCCCGGCGCTGCCGCAGCGACTGCCGTGTCCCGCACCATGTCGGCGTAGCGGGCGCGCTCGCGTGACGGCTCGACGCGCGGCGCTTCTTCCGGCCTGAGCGCTGGTTCCTCTGCCGCCTTCGCAGCCGCTGGTTCCTGCGCCGCGCGCGCCGCCTGCGGCGCCGGTGAGGGAGGCATGACGGGTACCGATTCGAAGCGCAGGCCCGCGCCCGCATCATCCTGTGTGGCGGCGTCTGCAGCGCCCGGTGCCGCACGTGTGGCCGAAGCGCCCGCGTCGGGGGCAGCGCGCAGCACTGGAGCATCCTCAGGCGTAGCGCCCGCGGCTGGCGCCGCTTCCGGCGCCGCGCGTACGGCCGAAGCATCCGCCGCCTGCTCAGTGCGTGCCTCCATCGGCGCATTGAACTCCGGCGACACGATGATCGTGCGCGCGATGTACGCAGCGCCGATACCGACCACGAGCATGGCCGCCCACGCGAGCGGCGGCATGGTCCACGAGCGCGAACGCGGACTGCGAGCGCCGCCTGACGGCGTCGCATCCGACGCATCGCTCCGGCGCAGGATATCGGCGAACGCAGGCATCGCAGGCTCGCCGGCGGGTACGGTCGTGTCGAGCACGGCCGCAACGCGCTGCGTTAGCGCACGCTCCTCTTCCACGCGCGCCCTGCACGCCGCGCACGTCACGAGGTGCGCTTCGACATCGGCACGCGCAGCCTGGTCCAGTGCATCGTCCGCGTATGCAACGAGCAGCGCATCGTCAACGTGCTGCATGGCGTCCCTCCATCGACTCATAGGCGGCGACCAGCCGGCGTCGCGCACGCGACAGCGTCGTTCCGATCGCGCCCTGCGCGAGCCCGGTCTGCGCAGCAATCTCCTCGTAGCTCAGCCCCGCATCCCACAGCAGCAGCACCTCGCGGTCGCGCTCGCCCAGCCGAAGCAGTGCGTCCTGTGCGCGTTGCCGCTTCTGGTCCCGCTCCATCTCATCCGCCGGATCCGGCGTTGCATTGCCCGTCGTCGCTTCCGTGTCACTCTTGAGCAGCGCAAGGTGCTTCTTGCGACGGATCACCGTGCGCGCCTCGTCGCGGGCCAGGTTGCCGGCCACCGCGAATACGAGCGCGCGCGGGTTCTCGACCTCGACCGCATCCGCACGACGCTGCTGCGCGAGCACGCGCACGAACGCCTCCTGCGCAAGCTCCTGCGCCCGCTCCGGATCCCAGACCCGGCGGTAGAGATAGCGAACGACGTCGCCAAAGATCGCCCTGTACACGGCTTCCCAGTCAGCGCTCAACGTCCTGTCCCCGCGCGGCCGCCCGCGCACCCGGATCCGCGAACCAACGGCTTCCCGCCACCAGCGGCGCTGCCGCACGAGGCCCGGCCACCGCGCCTTTCATGAGAGAGGACGCCGCAACCCGCTGTCCTTGCACACCTGGGCCTTCCACCAGTATCGGCGCGACGTTTGCACCTGTGCCGCGGCAGACAAGGGAGGACCATGGGGATCTCGCTGAAGCCGAAGCACGTCGCACGTTACAAAGACCTGGCCGCACTGCTGATGAAGTATGGCCGAACCGAGGCCGTCAGGCAGGCAGGGCTCGAGCAGGCGCTGCCCGAGCCCGCGGACGAGCGGGCCGAGGCGGCCGCCGCCGAAGCCGCGCCCGACGATCTGGCCGAAGAGCTCGCCGACGACCTGGAACGGCTCGGCCCGACGTACGTCAAGCTCGGGCAGCTGCTGGCCAGCCGCGGGGACTTCCTGCCCGCCTCCTACACCGACGCGCTCGAGCGGCTCCAGGACAAGGTCGAGCCGTTCCCATACGGCGACGTCGAAGAAATCGTCGAGCGTGAGCTCGGCGTGCGCATCTCGAAGGCGTTTGCCGAGTTCGAGACGGAGCCGCTCGCCGCCGCGTCGCTCGGCCAGGTGCATCGCGCCCGCATGCGCGACGGCCGCGTCGTCGCGGTCAAGGTGCAACGCCCGAACATCCGCGAACAGGTGCTCGCCGATCTCGAGGCGCTCGCCGAAGTCGCTCGCTTTGCCGACGATCATACCGATACCGGCCGGCGCATGGCGTTCGGACCGATGCTGGACGAGTTCCGCCAGTCGATGCTGCGCGAGCTCGATTACCTGCAGGAAGCGCGCAACCTCTCGCTCTTCGCGCATAACCTGCGTGAGTACGAACGCATCGTCGTGCCCGAACCGATCGAGGACTATACGACGTCGTGCGTGCTCACCATGGAGTACGTCCGCGGCAGGAAGGTCACCGCGGTCTCGCCGCTGCGACTGCTCGAAGTGGACGGCGCCGCGCTCGGCGACGAGATGTTCCGGGCCTACCTGCAGCAGATCCTCGTGGACGGCGTGTTCCACGCGGACCCGCATGCTGGCAACGTCTTCCTGACCGACGACAATCGTATCGCGCTGATCGATCTCGGCATGGTCGGTCACGTCGCGCCCGGATTGCAGGACCAGCTCATCAAGATGCTCCTCGCCATCAGCGAGGGCCGCGGCGAGGATGTCGCCGCCATCGTGCTCGACACGGGCACGCGACTGGAGGATTTCGACGAGAAGGCGTACACGCGCGCTGTCGCACAGATCGTCGCGGAGCATTACGACGCAGCAATCGATCAGCTCGACATCGGTCGCATCATCATGGAGGTGACACGCACCGCCGGCGAGCACGGCGTGCGCATCCCGCCCGAGCTGACCATGCTCGGCAAGGCGTTGCTCAACCTCGACCAGGTGTCGCGTATCCTGGCGCCGGACTTCAAGCCGTCCAGCGCAATACAGCGCCACGCAGCCGACATCATGCGCCAGCGCATGCTGCGCGCAGTATCGCCGACCAACCTGATGTCCAACGCGCTCGAGATGGGCCAGCTGATCCAGCACTTGCCCGCGCGCGTCAACAAGCTCCTCGAGCGCCTGGTCAACAACGAGGTCGAGGTCCGCGTCAACGCCATCGACGAGGCCCAGCTCATCTCCGGCATCCAGAAAGTCGCCAACCGCATCGCCACCGGCCTCATCCTCGCCGCACTCATCGTTGGCGCAGCAATGCTCATGCAGGTGCAGACCAGCTGGACCATCCTCGGCTACCCGGGCCTGGCCATGGTCTTCTTCCTGATCGCCGGCATCGGCGGTATAGCGCTCGTCATCAATATTTTCCTGAGCGATCGGCATTGAACTCCAACAGCTGTTGACGCCAAGCCGGAAATGCAAAAGGACCCGCAGCAAGCCGCTGCAGGTCCTCTGTGCACTCTGTTTCTCTTTGGTAGAGAAGAAAATCAGCCGACCTTGAGCAGCTCCTGCAACTGCTCCGGTGTCAGATTCTCCGTCTTGCGGGCGCCCATGCGGTTGCCGGCTCGGCCGGTGCGAGCTGCCGGCTTCGGCGGCGCCGTCGGCTCGAGCAGGTTCGAATCATAGTCGAAGCCCGGCAGCGAGATGCGCGGCAGCGGCTCCTTCAGGATGCGGTCGATGTCGCGCATCTGCATTGCGTCCGCGGCGGACACGAATGTCACTGCAGTGCCGGTTGCGCCTGCACGGCCAGTGCGGCCGATACGGTGCACGTAGTCCTCGGGGTTACGCGGCACGTCGTAATTGACGACGTGGCTGATCCCCTCGATGTCCAGGCCGCGCTGTGCGACGTCGGTCGCGACGAGAACCTGGACATGGCCGTCGGTGAAAGCTTCGAGCGCGCCGCGACGCTGCTTCATGTCCTTGTCGCCATGCATGACGTCGGTCTTGACGCCCGCACGCTTCAGCTTCGAGAGCAGGATGTCCGCACCGCTCTTGGTTGCCGTGAAAACGAGCACCTGCTCCCAGTGCGTCTCGCGCAGCAGCTGGATCAGCAGGTCACCCTTCTTCTCGGCGCGCACCGAGTAGACGAGCTGCTCCACCTTGTCGGCGACCGTGGACTGCGGCGCTGCTTCGACCCAGACCGGGTCGTTCAGGATGCGCAGTGCCAGCGCGTGCACGCCGTTCGGCATGGTCGCAGAGAAGAACAGTGTCTGTCGCTCGGTCGGCACGTTCCGCAGGATCGCCTCGATCTGCGGACGGAAGCCCATGTCGAGCATCCGGTCCGCTTCGTCCAGCACCAGCGTGCGTACCGTCGAGAGGTCGACATTGCCGCGCTCGATGTGGTCGAGCAGCCGTCCCGGCGTCGCGACAATCACGTCGAAGCCGGCGCGCAGATCGCGGATCTGCTTCCTCATGGGCATGCCGCCCACGATCTCGCCGATGAACAGCTCGGCGTACTTCGTCAGGTCGCGCGCGTCCGCAGCCACCTGCTGCGCCAGCTCGCGTGTCGGGCAGAGCACCAGCGTGTGCAGCCCTTCCTCGCCGATCTGTCGCTCGAGCGACGGAATCAGGAACGCACCCGTCTTGCCGGTACCCGTCTGGGCGATACCGACGACGTCCTTGCCTTCCTTCGCTGCGGGGATCGCCTTGGCCTGAATGGGGGTGGGGCTCGTCCAGCCCTGCTCGCGCGCGGCGCGCAGCAGTGGCTCACAACTCGTGAGATCCTCGAATTTCATTTCCTGTGATGTTTCCGGCCGGCACCCTCTGCCAGCCCAGCGACGAGGTTCTTCTCCGCCCCGCCGCACCGCTCGGGAGCTCGTGCTCCCGCAGCGCCACCATGACGCCGCTCATTTGCCGCTCTCTGCAGTCCGGGTCCATCCCGGCCGTCCGGGCGTTCTCGCTCCCGCCGGACCCCGCCGACCCAACCTGTCGACGGCCCGCAAGAAAAGACGGCTCACCGGAGACGGTGCACCGTCCAGCACAGCCAATCTAGCGAACTTTGCCCTGCAATGGAAGCTCGATTTCTGCCGGCCAGGGGCTGAACGCATTCGATCTGCTGAGGGCTCCGAGGGCGCTGAGGAGCGACGGTTGACCACAGTCGGCACAGACTGTCACGTCGCGCGTTGTCCGCGTTCTTGGCGTTCTCAGGAGTGGAAATCAGTTCACCCGTGCGGATACCGCCCCTTCCACAGACCGCCGGTGATGTCCTAGCTGGAGTAGTAAGCCGCGTTCTCCTGCACGTAGCCCTCGGTCAGGTCG